>DATCPY010000149.1:0-11243 GCA_036569845.1 Candidatus Limnocylindria bacterium
AGCCGGACCGCGAAGTGCGCGCGCCCGTCGCGCTCGTCGACGACGAGATCCGCCATCAGAGCGCCGGCGGCAGGATCCGGAGCAGGAGCTGCTCGATGAGCTGCAGGAGGACGAGCGCGATGAGCGGCGAGAAGTCCATCCCCGCCGCGGCCGGCAGTGCCCGCCTGATCGGGGCCAGGATCGGCTCGGTCACCGAGAAGATGAAGTCGTTGAGCCCCCAGGGAAGCCGCGAGGGCATCCACGAGAGGATCACCCGCCCGAAGATCACGATCGTCAGCCCGAGAAAGAGCACATTGATGAACGCCTCGAGGTACACGACGACGAGGCAGGTGCCGCACATCGGCTAGCGCTTCGGGTCTGGCAACGGGATATCCAAGCGGTACCGCGATGGCGTCGGCCCGGACTGGCCCTGGTAGCTCGAGCCGAGCTCCGGCGATCCGTACGGACGCTCCGCCGGGGACGAGAGCCGGAAGAATGACAGCTGGCCGATGCGCATGCCCGGGTAGAGCGTGATCGGCAGGTTGTTCACGTTCGAGAGCTCGAGCGTGATGTGGCCATCCCACGCCGGATCGATGAAGCCCGCGGTCGAATGGATGAGCAGCCCGAGCCGGCCCAGCGAGCTCTTGCCCTCGACGCGGGAAACGAGGTCGTCGGGCAGTCGGATCCGCTCGCGCGTCGAGCCGAGCACGAACTCGTTCGGATGCAGGATGAACGGCGAGTCCCCGACCTCGACGAGCTCCGTGACGTCGTCGAGCGGCCGCGCGAGGTCGATGTACGGGTGGTGGCTCGAACGGAAGACCCGGAACCGGTGATCGAGTCGGATGTCCAGGCTCGCCGGCTGGACACAATTCGGGTCGAATGGATCGATGCCGATACGGCCGCGCTCGATCTCGGCGCGGATGTCGCGGTCGGAGAGGACCATCAGGGTGTGAGGATACGAGCGCGGAGCGCGTCCCACGTCGCGACCGTCTCGTCGGCCTCGGCCACCGCCGCGCGCTCATAGCCCCAGAGCACCTGGATCGTCCGCGCGCCGGCCGCGCGGCCCATCCGCATGTCCGTCTCGGTATCACCGACCACCACGGTGCGGTCCGGCGCAACACCAAGGCGATCCATCGCCAGCAACACCAGGTCCGGCGCGGGCTTGTGGCGGTCCGGCGGGACGGAGTCGCCGCCGAGGTACAGCTCGATGTCGTCCTCGATGTCGAGACCGCGGAGGATCCGCTCGCAGTCCGCCGCGCGCTTGCCGGTCACGGTCGCCTGCAGGAGCCCCGCGGCATGGATCGCGCGCACGGTCTCGCGCGCGCCGTCGAACAGCCGCGTCGCCGGGATCACCGTCTGGTCGTAGATCAGGCGGTACTCGTCTCGGCAGGCCAGCGCATCGTCCGGGCTCAGCTCCGGCCACGCGATCCGGAAGATGTCCTCGAGCGGGAGGCCGGTCATCCGGCCGACGACGTCGAACTCCAGCGGCGCGCCGCCGCGGCGGGTGATCACCGTGTTGGCCGTGTCGACGACGGAACGGACGCTATCGGTCAGGGTGCCGTCGAGATCCCAGCAGACGAGGTCGAACGGCGCGGGGCTCAGCGGCGGCGCTTACGCCCGCCGCTTGCGATCGGCGCGACCTCGATCGGCAGCTCGGTCTGCTCCGCGACCTTCCGATCGCGTGACACCTCGCGGCGCCGGTCGAGGGCCGCAAGCTCATCGCGGAGGGCCGTCAGGTCGTCGAGCTTCGCGTACACGATGCGGAAGCGGATGTAGCTCATCGGATCGACGTCGGCCAATCGCTCGAGCACCATCTCGCCGATGCGCTGCGAGCCGACCTCCGACGTGCCGCTCTGCTTCAGGGTCGCCTCGATGTCGTCGATGAGCGCGCCGAGCTTCTCGGGCGAGAGGCTCTTCGACGCCGCCTTCTCGATCGCGCTCGCGAGCTTCCGCCGGTCGAACTCCTGGCGCGTGCCATCGCGCTTCTGGACCTGGATCCGGGCCGACTCGCTCCGCTCGAACGTGGTGAAACGCTCCTCGCAGCGGTCGCAGGCCCGCCGGCGGCGGATCGAGGCACCGTCCTCCGCCTCGCGCGAATCGATGACGCGGGTGTCGGGATTACCGCAGCTCGGGCAGCGCATGAGACACAAGATATGGGAAGACCGCCACTAAATCTAGTGGCGGTCTTCTCTTGTAGCGAGGTAGGTGACGGGCCGGGGGGCCCTGAATCGGCTACTTGCGGCGGAGGAAGCTCGGCACCTCGAGGTCGTCGGTCTCGTACTTCCGCTCCGGCTTCGCCGGCGCGCCGTTCGTGACCGCCGCGGTCTCCCGATCGGCTGGCCGCGACTCGACGGTCCGCTTGTACAGCGGTTGCTCGATGCGCTTCAGCGGCCGCGCCGGGTCGAATCCGGTCGCGATGACGCTGATCTTCACGTCATTGCCCATGCGCTCGTCGATGACCGAGCCGAAGATGATGTTCGCCTCGGGGTCGGCCGCCGCGTGGATGATCTCCGCGGCCTCGTTGACTTCGAAGAGCGTGAGGTCGGGCCCACCGGTGATCGTGAACAGCACGCCCCGCGCGCCGTCGATGGACTGCTCGAGCAGCGGTGACATGATCGCCTGACGAGCGGCATCGGCCGCGCGCGTCTCGCCGCTGCCGTGCCCGATGCCCATGAGGGCGGAGCCGGCGTTGGTCATGATCGTCTTCACGTCCGCGAAGTCGAGGTTGATGAGGCCGGGCACCGTGATGAGATCGCTGATGCCCTGCACGCCCTGACGGAGAACGTCGTCGACGATGCGGAACGCATCGACCATGGTCGTGCGCTTCTCGGCGACCTGCAGGAGCCGGTCGTTCGGGATCGTGATGAGCGTGTCGACCTTGTCGACGAGCTCCTGGATGCCCTGCTCCGCAAGGAGCCGGCGCTTCGCCCCTTCGAACGAGAACGGCTTCGTGACGACCGCGACGGTGAGCGCGCCGATGTCCTTCGCGATCTCCGCGATGACCGGGGCCGCGCCGGTGCCGGTCCCGCCGCCCATGCCGGCCGTCACGAAGATCATGTCGGCCTCTTTGAGCGCTTCGTAGAGCTTCTCGCTGTCGTCCTCAGCGGCCTTGCGGCCCACCGAGGGATCCGCGCCTGCGCCAAGACCCTTCGTGATCTTGTCGCCGATGCGGAGCTTGTGTGGCGCGTCGGAGAGGAGCAGGGCTTGCGCGTCGGTGTTCACCGCGATGAACTCGACGCCCATGAGCTCGGCGCGGATCATGCGATTGACCGCGTTAGATCCACCACCGCCGACGCCAATGACCTTGATGAGCGCGAAGTTCTCTATATCCGACCGTAGCGGCATGAGGGGCAGCCTCCTTCGGAAGCGTTGTCTCCATGTCGCTGCCCCTCCCCCGAGTGCGTACATGGGATGTATTCAGTTGTCGCGACTATACGCCTCAACTCCAAGGAATCGCCAGCGTGACGGGTCGTTTGCCGCGCGGTTGCATGCGTTCGCGGCCGGGGGCACTCCGCTTCGCTGCTCTTCGAGACAGGGTCGGAGGTCCGACGAGCGGTGATGGGGGCCGGCGGGCGTCCCACGAGCGAAGACTCGTCCGCAAGGACCGGCTGAGACCGAGGACGCACGGGACGAGCGAGCGAGAGGGATGCCCGCCGGCCCCTAACGCACGCTCTTCTAGGGCATCAGCCCCTTGAACAAGCGTCCCAGTCGGCTGGAGAGGCCGTCACGGGAGCGCGTCCCGGCGTAATTGTCGTCCAGGGTCCAGTTCTTGGCCCCCCAGAGCAGCAATCCGGAGGCTGCGGCGTATGGCGGCGTCGAGACCTGGTCGGTCAGACCACCGAGGTTCTGCGGGCCGACCACGCGGGCGCTCATGCCGAGCTGGTCCCGGGCCGCCCGGTTGATCCCATGCAGCATGGAGCCGCCCCCGGTGAGCACCAGGCCCGCCTGGAGGCGGTTGGTGGCCCCTGCGGCGGCGATCTCCTGCTGGACGGCCTCGAAGATCTCGTTCAGCCGGGCCTCGATGATCTGGGCGACGGTCCGGCGGGTCACGCCGTGAGCAAGCTCCTCGCCGATCGAGGTGATCTGGACCACCTCGTCGGGGTCGACGTCCACCGGCAGGGCGTTCCCCTGCTTCAGCTTCAAGTTCTCGGCGACATCCGGGGTGACCCGGAGCACGATCCCGAGGTCGCTGGTGATCGACTTGCCGCCCATCGGGATGGTCGCGGCGTGGGCGATGGATCCGTCGTGGAACACCGCGAGGTCGGTCGTGTCCCCACCGATGTCGAGCAGGGCCACCCCCAGCTCGCGGTCCTCGTCCGTGAGGACGGCCTCCGCCGTGGCCAGCGGCGCCAGCACGAGCTCATCGATCTCGACGCCCGCCCGCTGGATGCACTTCGTGAGGTTCTGCACCCCGGACTGAGACGCCGTGACGATGTGCGTCTCGACCTCGAGGCGCACCGCGCTCATCCCGATCGGGTCGCGGACGCCTTCCTGGCCGTCGACGACATAGCCGCGCGGGATGACGTGGAGGATCTCGCGGGTGTTCGGGATGGACACGGCGCGCGCAGCCTCGATGGCCCGCAGGGTGTCGTCGCGGGCCACGTCCCGGTGGTGTCCGGAGACAGCGACCATCCCGCGCGAGTTCTGCGAGCTGATGTGGTTCCCCGAGATGCCGACGAACGCCGAGCGGACCTTGAACCCCGAGAGGCGCTCCGCCGCCTCGACCGCGCTCGTGACGGACTGCACGGTGCGGTCGATGTCGATGACGACGCCCTTGCGGAGACCGTCGGAGGGCGCCTGCCCGAAGCCGATGACGTCGATGCCGCCGGTACGGGAGACCTCGCCGATGAGGACGCAGACCTTCGTCGTTCCGACGTCGATGGAGACCAGGACGGTCTGCTCAGGCACAAGCCGCTCCTCGCGTCAGTCTCTCCCGCTCCCCACCCGCGCCGGCGCTCACAGGAAGTGTCGCCGGATGACCGCCACATTCTGGAATATCCGCCAGCCGAATGCGAATAGCGCGACCAGATAGAGGTCGATACCCAGGCGGTCGCCGAGGAACGCGAGCCCCGCCGCGAGCAGCGCGTTCGTGTAGAAGCCCGAGAGGAAGATCCGCGTGTCGAAGTGACCCTCGAGCTCGGCGCGCAACGCACCGAGCAGCGAGTCGAGCGCCGCGAGGATGCCCACGGCCGTGTAGCGCGCGAGCTCGACCGGCAGGTTGAGCTTGAGGGCGAGACCGAGCAGCACCCCGGCCAAAAGGCCGAGGAGCGGAAGCCACAACTTGGATTATTGGGGGCTGAAGACGATGCGGTCGGGGCTGCGCACGTCGACGTAGTCTAGCCGCCGCGTCGGGTTCTCCGAGAGCACTTTCTTCGCGTTCGCCAGCTTCTGCTCGAGATCGGCCGGCGTGCCGAAGCGGATCTCCCACCCGGCGCCGCTTCGTAGCACCAGGCCTTGCGTCGCATCGATGTGCACCTCGGGCTTGGTCGCATCGGGACGGAGCTCGCCCGGGGCGATGCGCGCGAGGCGGAACGCACCCGCGACGACCGCGGGATCGACGCAGCGGCCACCCTGCTTCCCGGCGCAGGTCCGGGTCGCATCGCGGTCATCGATGGCCCGAAGCTGCGGCGCGCCCTGCGGATCCACCGAGCCGAAGACGACGCCGTCCGCATCGACGTACCACTCGGCGCCGGCGATGACCCACCGTCCGACCGCCTCGCGCTCGACCAGCTCCACCTGCGCCGCGTCCGGAAGCGAGATCCGGACCCGGCCGTCGCGCACCGCCGGCAGCCGCAGGAGCGCAGCCCGCACGTCGGCGGTGCTCGCGCCAAACGCGGGGCGACCGACCAGGCCGGTGGCCGCGGTCACGGCAGCGGCCGTCAGATGACGCGTTCCGGAAACGATCACGGTCGTGATCCGGGGGCTGCCTGAGAGGCCGATGACCAGCAGCCCGATCGCGCACCCGCTCGCAAGGGCGGTCCAGCCGGTGGGACGGCGGATCGGCGGCAGGCGCTTGCGAACGGGTCGGCGTGAGCGACCGGCGCGCGCCCTAGCGACCGCGCGGCTCCTGCCCAACAAGGGCCCAGCCCACGAGCCGGTCCACCAGCTCGCCGTACGAGATGCCGGCGACCTTCGCGGCCTTCGGGACGAGGCTGTTCGGTGTCATGCCGGGCATCGTGTTGACCTCGAGGATCGCCATTCGCTTCCCGTCCCACATGAGGTCCGCGCGGGAGATGCCGCGGCAGCCGAGCGCGCGATGGGCCCGCAGCGCGAAGTCCTGCGCCCGGCGAGCCACGTCGTCCGGGATCGGCGCCGGGCACAGCTCGTCCGACTCGCTCGAGTCGTACTTCGCGCGGTAGTCGAACGACCCGTGCTTCGGCACGATCTCGATGACCGGGAGGGCTTGGAGCTCATCGAGCCCGATGACGCCGACGGTGAGCTCGCGCCCGCGGATGCGCTCCTCCACCAAGGCCCGGTGGTCGTACTTCAGGGCCTCCGCGATCGCCGCCGGGTAGGCCGCCACGTCGTCGACCATCGTCATGCCGAAGCTCGAGCCATTCGCCACGGGCTTGACGACGCTCGGCGGCGCGATCGATGGACGGTCGCTCGGGCTCGTCACGATCTCTCCCTCGGGCACATCGAGACCGTTCGCGGCGAGGACGGTCTTGGCCATCGCCTTGTCCATCGCCAACGCCGACGCGAGCACTCCCGACCCCGTGTACGGGATCCCGAGGAGGTCGAGCAGGCCCTGTAGCTTGCCGTCCTCGCCCCACGGCCCGTGCAGCGCGATGAACGCGACGTCGATCCGCTCGCCGGCCGGCGACGCCGACAGCGCTACCGTCGCAGGCACGAGCGCGGACGAGGCCTGCTGCATCTGGGCCTGCATCGCCTCGGGCAGCTCCCGGTCCCGAGCCGGCAGGGCTTCCGGCTGGCCACCGCCCGCGACCAGGCGCCGGGCCAGCGTCCGCTGCTCCTCGGTGAGCGCGGGATTGTTCGCCATGAGCGCGAGCGGATCGAGCATCACGACCTCGTAGCGATCCGGCGTGAGGTGCGACGCGATGCCCATGCCGCTCACGAGCGAGATCTGGCGCTCGGCCGAAGCGCCGCCCATGAGGACGCCGACCCGGATCTTCTTGTTCGCCATTACGCGTCCCACTGTCCCACGAGCTCTACCTCGGGGACGAGGTCGATCCCGAACCGCTCCTTCACCTCGGCCTGGCAGCGGCGCATGAGGGCGCGGACGTCGGTCGCGGTCGCGTCGCCGGCGTTCACGATGAAGTTCGCGTGCTTCTGGCTCACCATCGCGTCGCCGATGCGCGTGCCCTTGAGGCCGGCGGCCTCGATGAGCCGGCCGGCGTGGTCGCCTGGGGGATTGCGGAAGATCGAGCCCGTATTTGGTTGCGCGAGGGGCTGCTTCGCGATCCGCTCGTTGGCCATCTCCTTGATCCGCTTCACCGCGGTCGGGCGATCGCCGGGCTCGCCCTGGAATCGCGCACGCACGCAGATCGCCGGGGTCTTCTGGAGCGAGCTCGTCCGATAGCTATACGCGAGCTCATCGACCCGCGCGTTCCAGATGTCGCCATTCAGATCGAGGAGCCGCGCGTCGATGAGCGCGCTCGCGGTGTCGGAGCCGAACGCGCCCGCGTTGCCGTGGACCGCGCCGCCGACGGTGCCGGGGACCGTGGCCATCCACTCGAGGCCGAGGACGCCGTTGCGCGCCGCGGCCGCGGCCACCGAAGCGAGCGGGGTGCCCGACGCCGCGTCGAGGACCGTGCCGCGCACGTCGACCTCGCTGAACGCGTTCTCGAGCACGACGCCCCGGATGCCGGCGTCGGCGACGAGCAGGTTCGTGCCGCCGCCGAGCATGAACGTCGGCAGCTCGGCCTCGCGCGCGACCCTGATGACCCCGACGAGATCGGCCTCGCTCCGCACGCGGACGAAGTAGTCCGCTGGACCGCCGATGTGCAGCGAGGTGTGCCGGCTCATCGGCTCGGCGCGCGCGCCGCCGAGGTCGTTCACGCCGGGCTGCCCGCGGCCGGGTGGTCCGGGTGGTCCGGGTGGTCCAGGAGGGCGAGCAGCCGTTCGCCGACCGGGCGCACATCGCCGGCACCGAGGATGAGCACGACATCCCCGCGACGCACGCGCCCTGCCAGATCGCGCGCAGCAGCGTCGACATCCGCGGCGTACGTGCCGCCCGACCGATCGGCGAGGCGCTTCGCCAGGTCGCCACCGCCATGCTCGCGCGCGGAAGCGAACGTCTCGACGACGATGCGCTCGTCCGCGGAACGGAGTGCCGCGACGAACTCGTCGAAGAACGCCTTCAGCCGGCTCGGCGTGTGCGGCTGGAAGACGGCGAAGAGCCGCGCGCCGGGCGCGACGCGCGGCCGCAGCGCCGCGATCGAGGCATTGAGCTCGGATGGATGGTGGGCGTAGTCGTCGACGACGGTCACGCCAGCGACCTCGCCGAGCGGCTCGAGGCGGCGGGCCGTGCCGTTGAAGGTGTGGAACGCGTCGGCCGCGGTCGAGAGCGGGATCCCGCAGGCGACCGCCGCGACGACTGCAGCGGATGCGTTCTGGGCGTTGTGCGCACCGGGGAGTCGGAGCGTCACGCGCCCGCGGCCCTGCGGGCCGGCCAACAGGAAGGTCTGCCCGATGCCCGTGTCGAGGCGCTCGGCGATGCGGTAGTCCACGGCATCGCCCTGGCCGTAGCGGATCGTCCGCGCGGCGGTGAGGGACCGCGCGCCCGGGTCGTCGCCGCACGCGATGAGCGTCGAGACCTGTGCCGCGAACGTGCGGAACGCGCCGTCGTAGTCGGCCTTCGTCGGGAAGATATCGACGTGATCGTGGTCGACGTTCGTCACGATCCCGATCTCGGGCCGGAGTGCCAGGAACGTGCGGTCGTACTCATCGGCTTCGATCACGAGCGTGCGGTCGCGACCGGCGTAGGCGTTCGAGCCCAGGTCTCGCAGCGGGGCCCCGCAGATGAGCGACGCGTCGACGCCGCCCGCCCGGAGCGCGGTCCAGGTGAGCGCGGTCGTGGTCGTCTTCCCGTGGGTGCCGGCGATCGCGACCACGCGCTCGCCGCGCGACAACTCGCGCCAGGCGTCCTCGCGCTTCCAGACGAGCACGCCCCCGTCGATCGCGGCTTTGACCTCGGGGTTCGCTTCCCCATACGCGCTCGAGCGAAGCACGACGTCGGCCCCGGTGACGTTCGCGGCGTCGAAGGATCGGTGGACGGTCGCGCCATCGCGGGCCAGGGCTTCAGCGAGGGGCCAGCTGCCAGTGTCCGACCCGCTGACCTGGTGGCCGCGCGCGAGGAGGATCCGCGCGACCGCGGACATGCCCATGCCGCCGATGCCGACGACGTGGATGCGCACTACGTGCAGCCGCCGAGAGCGAGGACGGCGCGCGCGATCGTCTCGGCCGCTCCGGGACGCCCGCCCGCCGTCGCGTTCGCAGCCAGGCGAGCGAGCCGCGCGGGATCGTCGAGGAGGCCGGACACGACGGACACCAGGCGATCCCCATCGAGATCGCTCTCGGGGAGGATGACCGCGGCGCCAAGGTCGGCGGCCGCGCGAGCGTTCGCCGCCTGGTGAGCGTTCATCGCCGCGCCGAACGGGATGAGGATCAGCGGCACGCCGAACGCAAGGGGCTCGGCGATGGACGACGATCCGGCCCGGCCGACGACGAGATCCGCTGCCGCGAGCGCCGCGCCCATCTCGTCGTGCAGGTAGCCGTGGGGCTGGTAGCGCGAGCGATCCGCCTCCGGCAGCAGCGCGCGCGCGGCCTGGGCCTTCGCGAGGTTGGCCGGCCCGACGTGGTGGATCACCGCAGCGCGGCGCACGAGCCGCGTGAGCCCCGCGGTCACCGCACCGTTGATGCGCTCCGATCCCTGGCTGCCGCCGGTCACGAACACGACCGGCCCGCTGGCCGGGAGCCCGAGCGCGCGGCGGCCCTCGACCTTCGTCCACCGCAGGAGCGACGCGCGGACCGGGTTCCCGGTGACCGTGGCGAGGCCGCGTGGCATCGCCTGCATCGCCGGCTCGAAGGTGAGGCCGATGCCCGACGACCAGCCAGCGACCGCGCGGAGCGCGCGACCGGGGATGGCGTCACCGACCCAGAGGTAGATCGGGACGCCCAGCAGCCGCGCGGCGAACAGCACCGGCAGCGAGCTGAAGCTTCCGCTGGTCAAGGCGACCTTCGGCCGGAAGGCGATGAGCTGGATCAGCGCGTCGAGCGTCGCGAGCGGAAGGAGCAGCGCGTGCAGGACGAGCGCGAGCTTCGAGTCTGGATCGCGGAGCGATGGGAGCGGGGTGGCGTGGAAGCGAATGCCAGCCTTGCGCGCGAGGTCACCCTCGAGACCGCGTCGTCCCCCGATGAACCGCAGCTCGACCGCCGTCATCGACATGAGCGCTTCGGCCACCGCGAGCAGCGGGCTGACGTGCCCGGCCGTCCCCCCGCCGACGAGCAGGACGGGGCACCGACGCCCGGTCGTCCGCGTGCCCGACCGCTTGTCGTCCAACGTTCAGCAGGATACCGACGGCCACGAGACCGACGCAGATGGAGGAGCCGCCGTACGAGATGAACGGGAGGGTGATCCCGGTCATCGGCACGAGCGCGGCGACCACGGCCATGTTCACCCAGGCCTGGAACACGAGCCACACGGTGAGGCCCGTCGCGAGCAGGGTGCCCGTTTGATCCGGCGCGGACAGCGCGATGCGGATGCCCTTGAAGGCGATCACGAGGAACAGCACGACCACGGTGAGCGTGCCGAGCAGGCCGAGCTCATCCCCCAGCACGGCGAAGATCGAGTCCGTGTACGGCGCCGGCAGGAACCCGAACTTCTCCTTCCCCGCCCCGAGTCCTTCCCCGAGCGGCCCGCCGAGGGCCAGCCCGTAGATCGACTGGATGATCTGGAACCCGGCACCCTGCTGGTCGCTCCACGGATCGAGGAACGTCGCGAGCCGCGCCAGCCGGTACGGCTGCACGACCGCGACCGCGGCGACGCAGATCGTCGCGAGGCCCGCGAGGACGGCGAACTCGGCGATGCGCGCGCCCGCGATGAAGTACATCGAGAGCCCGATCGCGACCACCACGATCGCTGTCCCGAGATCCGGCTCCGCGATGACGAGCCCTGCCATCAGCGCCAGGACCGCGACGAATGACACCGTGATGGACCAGCGGCCGACGAGCTCGCGCTTCGCCGCGAGCCAGAACGCGAGGTAGATGACGAGCGCGAGCTTCGCGAGCTCGGCGGGCTGCAG
>DATCPY010000150.1:0-9788 GCA_036569845.1 Candidatus Limnocylindria bacterium
GCTTCGCACGGGCACGTCTTCACTTCGAGCTGCTCGTTTAATGAGACGACTGATCTACAGCCAACACCCGTGGAGCGCGTTCACCCGGGACGGGCGAGCGGGCAATCCTCCGTCCCAGGGGCGCTGCACGGCGTGCGCTCATCGGGGCCGAGGCTTGGACCTGATTGGGCAACGTCGCGCGGCGTGACCGCGAGTCGTGCGGGGCCATGATGAGACCGCAAGGTAAATGGGCCCACCCTGGCCGACACCTGCCGATCACCGCCAGATCTCGAGGGTATCCCTCCGGTCAGTATCCTCGGCGAGATGCGCCGAACGCTCTCCGTCGTCGCCACCGTCACGATCGCCCTGGTCGGCTGCGTGCCCGCCGCGACGACCGCCAATTCGCCCGGGCCGCAGAAGACCGGCGACTTCAAGCAGTCGAAGCTGGACATCGCGTACTCCTATCTGTCCGATATTTCGGTGCACAACCCGACCTCGAAGCAGCTCCTTGCGGGTGCGCTCGACGCCATGAAGAAGGAGGCGAGGAGCAGCGGCGGCTCAGACGAGGTGGCGACGCCCGACTTCACGGCGGACACGGACACCAACCTGGCCGACTTCAAGAAGTTCGCGGCCGCCGCGGGTGCGCTCGCGCTGAAGAACCCGCAGCTGTCGGCCGACCGGCTGGCCGAGGTCGGCGTCGTCGGGATGATGCGGGCCGACCCGGACTGCCACACCTACTACTTGGACGGCAAAGGCGGGTTGATCCAGTCGCGACCCGAGGCCTTAAAGGGCGCGGCACCGCAGCTCCCGGGCGGCGGCACGTTCCTGCAACAGCAGCCCGACCAGGCGGGACTGCAGGCGAAGCTGCTGGACGGCGGGATCGCGTACCTCAGCTTTCGCACGTTCGAGGTCACCGGCACCTACCGGGTCACCGACGCGGTGAAGGCCGTGCTCGACAAGGCCGTCGCGGCGGGCGCGACGGCCTGGCTCTTCGACCTCCGGGCGAACGTCGGCGGGAACGGGGCGGACACGATGTCGAGCTGGTTCCTCAACGGCGAGAACACCCTCAAGGCCGCAGTGAAGAACGGCAACGCCGGGACCCAGAGCGCGAACAAGGACCTCCGCCTCGGCCCCGCGTACCAGCTCCCGATCGCGATCATCCTCAACGACCGGACCTTCTCGTCGCCGGAGGTCCTCGCCGCGGGCCTCAAGGAGAACAAGCGCGCGACGATCGTCGGCGCGCGGTCGGCCGGCTGCCTCGGCGCAACGAACGGCGCGCCGCTCGGCAGCGACGGCTCTGAACTTTACGTCGTCCAAGAGGAGTTCGTCGGCGCGATCACCGGCACGAAGTACAACAATGTCGGCATCGAGCCCGACATGCCAGCGGACGACGCCTCGGCCATCGCAGCGGCGACCAAGGTCCTCCTCGGCCAGATCGCAGGCAAGTGAGGCGCGCGCCTCCGCCGAACGATCACGGAGCTCGAGTCCCACCGACCCCCACCGTGCACGTTCGGCGGATCCGTTTCGACGAATGGGAGGCCCTCCGCGAGCTGCGCCTGCGCGCACTTGCCGACTCGCCGCTGGCCTTCGGCTCGACGCTCGCCGCCGAGCGCGACCAGCCGGCCGAGTTCTGGCAGAACCACGCCCGTCGGGGCGCAGTCGACGGTAGCCGGGCGACCTACGTCGTCGTCGACGAGCGCGGCGCGTTGCGCGGGCTCGCGACCGGCGCCGTGGATAAGGACGCGACCAGCCTCGCGCATCTCTACTCGATGTACGTCGATCCGCCGCTGCGCCGCGGCGGTTTCGGTCGACAGCTGGTCGCACTCATCTGCGACTGGGCGCGCGCAGGCGGGATGCATCGCGTGATCTTGAACGTGACCGAGCCGAACGCCGGGGCTATCCGCTTCTATGAGTCCTGTGGTTTCGTGCCGACCGGTCGAAAGCAGCCCCTGTCACATACACCATCGCTGCTCGAGGTCGAGATGGGACGGGAACTGTAGGCAGCCGCGCCGCACTCCAAGACAACTGAGCGCATTTCACTGTGAGTCAGCCGCCCGAGAAGGCAGGCGGCCAGCCGCGTCGGCAAATGGTTCGCGATCCTCGTTACGAGACTGCTGTGACCGACCCGCAGAATCCCGAGCAAAAGGCCACGTGTCGAAGGTCAGCGCTCGAACTACCGATCACCAGAAATCCCAGGAAAAGCGGCTGTGCCGAGGGCCAGACTTGAACCGGCGACACATGGCTCTTCAGCTACCCGGTCTCAAGAGTCTCCCTGAGAAGGTGAAAGAGTTCGACGCTCGCGTCGATCTCGTCGCGGAAGATCGACACGCTTTCGACGTTCACGCCAATCGGTATGCGGTCGCGGTATGGTTCATCGAGTATCCGCAGCAGGATTTCGCGGCAAATCGCGATCGACCTGCTCAGGGGACTTGGTCCACCCAGGATGGCCTCCTCCGTCTCGGCGGCGATCGCCACGCCAAGCCATCGCAGGAACGCCATCGTCTTCGCGCGTCCACACGGTGCGAACGTGAGACTGATCGGCCACGGTTCAACCCCGACTTCACGGCAGTCACGTAGGTAGTCACGAAGCAACCGCACGGTCGGCCCGGCGTGGTAGACCGCCTGCGAGATGAAGAACCGGCACCCCGCAGTCCCTTTCGCGAGGAGTCGCGCGGCTTCGCTGCGTCCCTCGGTGTGCCGCTCGGCGATCGCAACGCCGCCCACGATGAATCCCGCTGGATGTTCAGCGGCCATGCGGATCGCGTGCGTGAGCGCGAGTGGGTAAGCGACCCCGGATGTCGGCCGCCCGACCACTGAGAGATAACGCGTGCCGTACTCCTGCGCCGTTTCCGACAACCACGCACTCCAGCCGTCCTCGTCGAGGTCCCCCAAGCTCTTGTACGTGACAGCTCTCACACCGCTGCTCTGCCCCAGGAGTCGCGCGTAGTCGCGCGGATCGACCGTAGTCACGAACGGGAACGGCCGCGGCACCTCGGTCCGACCTGTCTCGTCTTGAATGTCGTAGACGAGGATTGCGTCAAGAGGCAAGGTGCCCAACCTGTTCGTCAAGCGACTCGCTGCGACTCGAACATCAGCGTCCGATGTGCCTAATCGTGGTGGGGTCGTGCCGTACGTCAGCCTCATCAACGCGCTCTGGTCCTCATGCGCCAGCACGAGACTATTGCCATGACCGCACATTGGTTCACGCCCCTCGCCGGGTCAGCGCGGACGCATGCCTTTCTCGTATTCGCTAGGAAACTGCCTCTGTGCCGAGAGCCGGACTTGAACCGGCGACACATGGTTCTTCAGACCATTGCTCTACCAGCTGAGCTACCTCGGCGGATTCCCTATTTTACGGGTCGCGACGTCGGTCCGGGCGACCAATGTTCACGTGACCATTTGCTCCCAACGCCGACGGTCGTCTGATCCGCGGTCCATGCTCTAGCGCATTACACACACGACCACCCTCCTCTCTCCGGTCATCACCCAGCGGCGTCAGCTCGCGCGGATCGTCGCGCGGGAGAGCGCCGAGACGCTCGTGGGTCGCCCCGCCGGCTTCCGCGTCGAAGTCGTCGGCCGACTCATGCGACCGGTCGCGAGCCGCGTCGCAGGCCGCTTCGTCACGTACGATCGCGCGCTCGGCGAAGGCGGAATGGGGCAGGGCGCGGCCTGGATCGTCGACAACGCGACCAGCGGGCTCGCGATCGAGGGGCGCGAGCACCTGCCGGACCGCGGCCCGCTGCTCGTGGTGGCCAACCATCCGGGGCTGTCTGACGCGGTCGCCATCCTTGCGGCGCTCGGCCGCGAGGACGCCTGGATCGTCACGGCCAACTACCCGTTCCTGCGCGCGCTCCGCCTCGCGAGCCGGCGCTTCCTCTTCGTCTCGGACGACCGCTCCCGCCGTGTGTCGGCCGTTCGCCGCATCGTCTCGGCACTCCGCCGCGGTGAGACCGTCGTGGTCTTCCCGGCCGGCGGGCTCGAGCTCGATCCGGCCCTGTCGCGCGTCGCGGCCCTCGCCTCCCTGGCGACGTGGTCCCGCAGCATCGACCTGCTCGCGCGACTTTCGCGCGACACGCTCGTGATCCCGGTGGCGGTCCGCGGGGTGGTGTCGCGCTCCGCGTTCGACCATCCGCTGGCGAGGCGCCGTGACGGGCTGAAAGAGCGGCAGCGCATGGCGACCTTGCTGCAGCTCGCGCTGCCCGCGTACCGCGCGGACCGCGTGCACCTCGCGTTCGGCGCGCCGATCCCATCCGCCGGTACGAGCGATGTCCACGCGGCGGTCCTCGAGGCGATGCGGACGCTCATCGGTCCGGCGTGAAGGTCGCGGCGATGTCGCGCGTCTTGCGATCCACGAGCCGTGAGCGGCTAGCGCGAGAGCGTGAGCTCCACCCCTTCGGCTGCCGCGCCGAGTCCGCTCGGTTCGGGCTTCTCGACCCGTACCTGGACCTCGGTGACGCGCTCGAACCGCTGAAGCAGCGCGCGCGCCACGTCGGACGTCATCCGCTCGAGCAGCGTTCGTGGTCGGCGGGCGACCTCCTCGCGGACGACGGACGCGACCTCGGCGATGTCGAGGGCGGCGGCGAGCTCGTCGCGGCGGACCGCATCCGCGATGTCAACCGATAACGCGACGTCGACCAGGTACTCATTCGCCTGCTGCTGATCGATCGGCGTGGGTCCCTGGCGGCCCTGACACCGCAGGCCCCGAATGATGATGCGGCCGGGCATCTCCTTCACCGCCCGGCCAGCCGATCTGCGACCCGAACCGCACGTGGCATACATATGGCACCGTATCTGTTGGATGGATGACGTGCTGATCGACTCGCCCGTAGACGCCGCTCGCGCCGACGCCTTCCTGCCCACACGCTGGGGCGACTTCCGATTGAGCGTCTTCCGTTTCGACGGCACCGAGGTCGTCGCGCTCGCGCGCGGCGACGTGGACGACGCGGCACCGGTGCTCGTCCGCCTCCACTCCGAATGCCTCACCGGGGACGTGCTCGGTTCGCTGCGCTGCGACTGCGGCGAACAGCTGCGTGCCGCCCTCGCCATGATCGGAGCGGCCGAGCGCGGCGTCCTCCTGTACCTCGACCATGAGGGGCGAGGCATCGGCCTCTTCAACAAGGTGCGCGCGTACGGCCTGCAGGATCGCGGGCTCGACACGGTCGACGCGAATGTCGAGCTCGGCCTTCCGGTCGACGCACGTGATTACTCGGCCGCCGCGGCGGTGCTGCAGGAGCTCGGCGTCCGGTCGGTGCGCCTCATCACCAACAACCCTGCCAAGATCCGTGGGCTCGAGCTGCACGGCGTCACGGTGACCGAGCGCGTCGCGCTCGAGACGCTTCCCAATGACGTGAACGCACCCTACCTCCGGACGAAGGCGTCGCGGATGGGCCACCTGCTCGATGGGCTGCCCGATCCGCGTGACCTTGAGTCGGCGGTGATCCCGGCGGAGCGTCCGCTCGTGACGGTGCACTACGCGCAGACGATCGACGGGCGCATCGCGTCGCGCACCGGCGACGCGCGTTGGGTCAGCGGCGAGCGGTCGTTGCGTCTCGCGCACGAGCTGCGTGCCGCGCATGACGCCGTGCTCGTCGGCATCGGCACGGTCCTTGCCGACGACCCGAAGCTCACCGTGCGGCTGGTCGCGGGCGAGTCGCCGCTGCGCATCGTGGTCGACAGCCGGCTTCGGACGCCGCCCGACGCGAACGTCCTGGTGACATCGGACGCGCGAACGATCGTCGCGACGACGGCGCTCGCGTCCGACGCGCGCGCGGCGGCCATCCGCGCGCGCGGCGCGGACGTGCTCCGCGTCAAGGCGGACGCGAACGGCCAAGTGGACCTGCGCGACCTCCTCGCCCGCCTGCGCGCCGACGGCATCCGCACCCTATTGGTGGAGGGAGGCCGGGGCATCATCACCACGGCGCTGCGCGAGCGACTGGTCGATCGGCTCACGGTCTGCATCGCCCCGAAGGTGATCGGCGAGGGGATCGCGGCGGTGGGCGATCTGCACATCGACCGGCTCCGCGACGCGATCACGTTCGAGCGAGCGGGTTTCATCGCCTGCGGCGGCGACGTCGTCTTCTACGGCGAGCCCGCCGGACAGGCGGAGTGAGCGCCGCCGCGGTCTGGTTCCCGCGCGCGCGGTCGGTGGAGCTGCGTACCGAGGAGCTCGCCGAGACCGGCCCGGACGAGGTGCGCGTTCGCGCGGCGCTGTCGGCCATCTCGCACGGGACCGAGATGCTCGTCTACCGCGGCGAGGTGGACGCCGGGCTTTCGCTCGACCTTCCGACGCTCGCCGGGGGCTATGGTTTTCCGCTCAAGTACGGGTACGCGAACGTTGGCCGCGTCGTCGCGCTCGGGCGGGACGTGCGCGGCCTCCGCGAGGGCGACCTCGTGTTCGCGTTGCACCCGCATCAGGACGAATACGTCGTCCCCGCGTCGCTCGTCCATCGCCTGCCGGACCGCGTCGCGCCCGAGGAGGGCGTGTTCCTCGCGAATCTCGAGACCGCGATCAACGTCGTGCTCGATGCGAAGCCTCGTCTCGGCGAGGCCGTCGCCGTCTTCGGACAGGGAGTCGTGGGGCTCCTCGTGACGCAGCTCCTGCGTCGCTCGGGCGCCCGCGTGATCGCGATCGAGCCGTCAGCGCTGCGACGCTCGTTCGCGGAACGTTGCGGCGCCAAGGACGCGATGGCCCCGGGCGACGCCGCTCGGGTGCGTACTCTCGCCGGCGGGCTTGGTGCGGATATCGCCATCGAGGCGAGCGGCAGCCCAGCGGCCCTCCAGGAGGCGATCGACTGCGTCGCGCCTGACGGCACCGTGGTCGTGTGCTCGTGGTACGGCGAGAAGCCGGTGCCCCTCGACCTCGGCGGCCGGTTCCACCGCGGGCGCGTGCGCTTGATCAGCTCCCAGGTCGGGCGGATCGACCCGGCACTCGCGCCGCGCTGGGACCGCGAGCGGCGGCTCGGGCTCGCCATGGACCTGCTCGGCGAGCTGATCCTCGCGGACCTCATCACGCATCGCATCGCGTTCACTCGCGCGGCCGAGGCCTACGCGCTGCTCGACGCCGGTGACAGCGAGACCGTCCAGGTGGTGCTCGACTACGCCTGACGTCGTGCTCATCACGGCGGGCGATCCGGCCCGGCGCACCGGCGGCAACCTGTACGACCGGCACATGCTCGCGGCGATGCGCCGCGACGGCATGCGCGTGACGACGGTGGTGCTCCGCGGTACACGCGATGCGGGACGGCTTGCCGGGCTGCGCCCGTCGTGCGCGTTGGTCGACACCATCGCCGCCAGGCTCGCGGCACGGCACCTCGCGAGCCTCCGCGCCGGCGGATCCACGGTCATCGCGCTCACGCACATGCGGCTCGGCGCGGCGGTGCTCGCGCGTCGCGCCGATCGGGTCATCGCGGTGAGTCGCGCGCTCGCCGACGAGCTCGTCGCAGCCGGGATCGACCGGCGGCGGATCGTCGTCATCTCGCCCGGCCATGACGGCGTCGCCGCTCGGCCGCGCGCGACGCGCGACCGACGCATCTTGTGCGTCGGGAACTGGATGCCGGCAAAGGGGATCCACACCCTGGTCGCGGCCGTGGCGCGGCTGCCCGGCGTCACGCTCGATCTCGTCGGCGACGCACCGGACGCGGCGTACGCCGCCCGGGTGCGCCGCGAGATCGAGGCTCGCGGGCTCGGGTCACGCGTACGCATCCACGGGTCGCTCGGCCGTGCCGCGCTTGAGCGTCGGTACGCCGCGGCATCGATGTTCGCGTTGCCGTCCATCCGCGAGGCCTACCCCATCGTGTACGCCGAGGCGCTCGCGCACGGCCTGCCCGTCGTGGGATGCGACATCCCCGCGGTCCGCGAGGTCACCGGCGGCGCGGCCATCCTCGTCCCACCCGGACGGGTCGGCCCCCTTGCGGCCGCGCTCAACGAGCTGCTCACGGACGAACGCCGATACCGCGACCTCGCGAGCCGGGCGCTGCTCCGCGCGCGGCAGCTACCCACCTGGGCCGAGAGCGAGGCGCGGTTCGTTCGTGCAGTGAGAGAAGGTTGATCGAGCGGCAGCGGGCCGCGATCAGGGCCGCGTCAGGCGTCTAGCGGGCGAAGCTGGACGGTGAGGACGAGCTCGCGTTCTTGTCGGTCGGCTTCTTCTTCTTGACGTCGGGGTTCTTCGCGCGGCGGCGGGCCGCTTTCAGTCGGGCTCGTGATCCGGTACGTCGCGACATGAGGTCTCCTTTTTCTGATCGAGAACTAAGGATGCGCCCTGCGACCGCGTATTACCAGGAAGGCCGTACAGACCTCTGCGCTCTGCCGAGTCACCCAGCGCTTGACGTGGTCGGCGGTCATGTAGTTGAGGACCCGCTCCCAGATCAGCCGATCAGCCGATCAGCCGCCGACGAGCGAGAGCATGGCCGGAAGGAGCGGAAGGTCGAACGGCTTTCGGAGCGCCGCGATGAATCCCGGCGCATCCGGCGGCCGGACGAACCGGCTCGCTGACACGACGAGCACCGGGATCATGCAGGTCGTCGCGTCGGCCTTCATCGTCCGGAGGATGTCGTAACCGTCCATCCCTGGGAGGGCGAGATCGAGGATGACGAGGTCGGGCCGCTCGTCGAGCAGCTGCAGACCTTCGACGCCGTCGGCGGCGAGGATCGCCTCGTGTCCTTCATCCCGAAGCATCCGCGCGTACATCTCCCGGGTGTCGGCGTCGTCTTCGATGGCCAGGATCCGCAGAGGGGCACTCCTTGTCGCGCGCTGAAATAGGTATGTGCCGACGCAACTGTAGAAGAGGGCAAGCGACCAACCCCTAGTGGCGGAGCGTGCTGCGAAGGGGTATCTCGCCGGCCCAGTAGGTCCCGGTCGGCCCCGACGGAAGCAGATCGAAGGTGGTCCCGGACCCGTAGGGCACGCGGTCGGCGCTCGTGACCGCCACGCCGTCGACGACATCCCCGGAGCCGATCGAACCCAGCAGCCGACCGTCCGCGAGCGGGTGGCCCGGTGAGGCGTAGACCTCGCGCCCATCGGCGAGCACGAGGTGCACGACCGCGTGATCGGCCGGTGCGGTCATGCTGCCCACGAGGGTGACCGTCGCCGCGACGCGGGCGCCGCGCTCGTCTGCGGTCCAGACGCTCATGCCCTCGCGGAGATCCTCGACCGCGATCGGGCCACTCGGCGTGGCGATCGACGTGCCGCGCGCGAGGCAGATCGGGCACGGCGGCGGACCGCTCGCTGTCTGCGAGGCGACCACGATCTGACCGTGCTGGTCGATGGTGCCGTCGACGAGCGACCCGGTCTTCTCGTTCGGCGTGAACCGCGCCGTGAAGCGGTACGCCGCACCGCTCGGATCGAGGCGCAGTGCGCCGAGCATCTTCCAGTCGGTGTAGATGGCGATCTTCTGAGCGTGCGTGTACGTCTGGCTCGGGGCGTACCCAAGATGCGCGAGGATCGCGTCGAAGGTCTGGGTGTCCTGCTGGATCTCGGGGAAGCGCGATTCGGCGAGGGTGTCCTGGTCCGAGCGTGCGACCGGATAGAAGTCGGGGTCGCAGTACCAGAGCCGGCCAAAGCGATCGACGAGGACGTACTTCAGCTGGGCGAGGGTGAGCGCGCCGGACGCCGCGGGCGTGACCGTCGGGGATGGCGTCGGCGGGCGCGTCGCCGTCGGGGTCGAGGTCGGCGCGCCGCTCGGCGCGGGCGTGACGGGCTGGATCGTCGCGCTGATCGCGGTCGCCGACGCTACCGGCTGCGGCGTCGGGCTGGCGAGCGCGCCGAGCCGGTCACCGCAGGCTGCGGCAACGAGCACGAGCGCGGCGAGACCG
>DATCPY010000151.1:0-6886 GCA_036569845.1 Candidatus Limnocylindria bacterium
CACGACGCAGGGATCGCCGGAGAGCACGGCCGCTCGCGCGCTCGTGATGCCGGTGCCGTAGCCGCAGCTCGCGCCGCGGGTGACGCCTCCGCCGACCGCGACGACGTCCGGCTTGCGATAGCGGACGCCGTGCACCGGACCGCGCGAGCTGTAGAACGCGAGCGCGCCGGTCTTGTCCGTCGCGCCGACGGTGAGGGCGCCGCGCGCGTCGCCGGGCGAGCTGATCGTGCCCGGTCCCGGACCGTCATTGCCCGCCGCGACGCAGACGATGATCCCGGCGGCCGCGAGCGCGTCGACCTCGCGCGCGATCGGCGACCGCGGCGAACCCGGTCCGCCGAGCGACAGATTCATGACCGCGACGTCCTGCGTGCTCGTCCAGGACATCGCCGCGAGCACGGCGTCCTCGGTGCCGCCCGCCGCGGACAGGGCCTTCGCGATGACGAGCCTCGCGTCGGGCGCCACGCCGCGATACATCGCTCCGCTACCCGCGATGATCCCAGCGACATGCGTGCCGTGCCCGACGTCGTCGTGCTCTCCGGCGCCGCTGAAGTCCGCGTGCGCCGCGATGCGTCCGGCGAGATCCGGGTGCAGCGCATCGATCCCGGTGTCCACGATCCCGACGCGGATGCCGGCGCCACGCAGCCCGCCATCCCAAAGCGGCGGGACGTGGAGCAGTGGAACGCTGTCGTTGAGCAGCGGCTGCACCGGGAGTGGCGGCCGTGCGGGTATCCCGATCCCGTGAAGCGCCGCAGCGAGCGCGGCCTGCCGCTCCGCCGGCACGTCCAGCACCACGACGCCGGCGCGGCGATGTGTCTGCCGGACCGTTGCCCCGTACTGCGCGAGCAGGTCCGCCGGAATGCCCGCGCCAATCGCGTGCGCGGCCGCGGCTCCCGGATCGGCCAGCGGCAGGAAGGAGGCCGCGACGCGCTGCGGCGGTTCCACCACGAGCCGCGTGGTCAGCGCGATCGGGTCGGCCGCCCCAGCATCGGTCGCGCGCAGCATAGCAATCAGATATTGACAGAGCGGTCAAGACCACCAGAAACAGCGGAAATCTGCCCGGATTACCGTTCCCGGTGAATGCCGATCGCCCCGGAGCTCCTTGAGATCCTGGCCTGCCCGGTGGATCACGCGCCGGTGACCGAGACGGCCACCCACCTGGTCTGCACGTCGTGCGGACGGCGTTACCCGATCCGCGATGGGATCCCGGTGATGCTGGTCGATGAGGCGGAGGGATCCCCGCCTAGCTGATCCGGTCCCGCGGGACGGTGATCCGCACCGTCGTGCCTTCGCCCGGGCGGCTCGCGATCTTGCACACCCCGCCAAGAAGGCCGATGCGCTCGCGCATGTGGAGCAGGCCGTAGTGGCCGGGCTTGGCGGCAGCCTCCCCCCACTGCTCGCTCGCGAAGCCCTGGCCGTCGTCGGCGATGACGATCTCGATGTACGCGTCGTCCTGCCGCAGCGTCACCGTGACCTTGCGTGCGCCGGCGTGTCGCTTGGCGTTGAGCAGCGCCTCGACGGTCGCGCGGTACAACGCCGCCTCCGCATCCGACCGGATGGGGTCAAGGTCGCCGATGTCCTCCTCGATCTCCCAGCCGGCCTCGGCGGCGACCTCTGTCGCCGCCGACGAGATCGCGCCCGCGAGCCCGAGGTCCTCGAGCGTCGCCGGCCGCAGGCTGCCGATGATCGCGCGGGTCTCTTGGATCGCCTTGCGCAGGTAGTCCGTCGCGCGTTTGACGTCGGCCTCGGTCTTCCCGGGGTTCTGCAGGATGCCGTACGCCGACACGATCACCGGAGCCAGACCGTCGTGCAGCTCGCGGGCGATGTGTCGCCGCGACTCCTCCTCCTGCGACAGTGCCTGCCCGGTGAAGAGCTGGAGGTCCGCGTAGAGCCCGGCCCGTTCGATCGCGAACGCGGCCTGGTACGCGAGGATCCGCAGGAACCCGACCTGCGCCTCGGTCGGCTCGGACGAACGGTTGACGTTCAAGACGCCGAGGGCCTTCGCGCCTACGAGCAGCGGCAGCACGATCGAGTACGGAACGTCCTTCGTGTAGGTGTGCGGGAGTTCGGGACCGGCCGGCCCTTTCACCACGATCGGCTGGCGCCGCTCCATCGCCCGCCACGAGATCGCCGGGCCGGCCGCGAGCTTCGTCCCGAGGAGCTCAGCGCCCTTCGACGCGCGTACGACGAGCGCGTCGTGCGCGCGGTCGTAGACCATCAGCGACGCGGATTCGTAGCCGACGTCCGCGCCGGCCTCGAGGATCAAGGCGAAGAGATCGTCGTCGTTCGTGGTCGCGCCGACGCGCCACGTCGCACGTTCCAGGCTCCGGAGGAGATCCTGATCGGACACTCTGTGCCCGCAATTGTGACGGAGTATCTTCGGTGCATGCCGCTGGACGCCTTCACGCGCGACCTGGCCGCGTTCCATGAGCGCTTCGGCAGCGACATCGACCGCCTCGTCGAAGCGACCCGCGAACGCCTCACCGAGCTCGTCAAAGAGCCGGCCCTGTTGCCGGCGTCGGCGTGCCTGGGCTCGCCCGATCGCTACACCCAGCACGTTCTGCACGTCGCCCCCGACCGCAGCCATAGCGTGGTCGCGCTGGTCTGGTATCCGGGGCAGATCACGCCGATCCATGATCACGTGAGCTGGTGCGTCGTCGGGGTGTACGAGGGCACCGAGTCGCAGACCCTCTATCACCTCGCCGAGGACGGCGGCGGCGTCTGTCTGATCGAGACCGGAACCCAGACGGCGGGCCGCGGCAGCTGCACCTCGCTGGTGCCGCCCGCAGAGAACATCCATCGGGTCGCGAACGCCGGCGCCGAGCGTGCCATCTCGATCCATGTGTACGGAGCGGACATCGAGCGCCTGGGCTCGAGCATCAACAAGACGTTCGACCACCTACCGGTGCGCGAGCTGGACGGCGCGACGCGGCAGGCCTGGCGGGGTCGTTAGCTAGGCGGTCATGCCCTCAACGAGGCCATTCCGGACGGCGTAGATCGCGGCCTGCGTGCGGTCGGACACACCCAGCTTCTCGAGGATGGCCGCGACGTGGCTCTTCACGGTCTCCGGCGAGAGGACGAGGCGCTCCGCGATCTCGCGGTTGCTCATGCCTTCGGCGACCAGCGACAGGATCTCGCGCTCGCGCTTCGTGAGGTTACGCGCCGCAGCCGGAACCGGACCCTGCGGCTTCATCTCGCTGAGCATGCCCTTCAACATCTGGGACTCGATGAACGCGCCACCGGTCGCGACCTGTCGGATCGCGTCCACGAGCTCCTCGCGCGAGACGTCCTTCAACAGGTAGCCCGCCGCACCGGCGCGCACGGCCTCGCGGAGATACGCCGGGTTCTCGTGCATGGTCAGCATCACGACGGCGGTCCGCGGGCGCTCTTCCTTGATCTTCTTCGTGGCCTCGAGGCCATCCATATCCGGCATCCGGACATCCATCAGGATCACATCGGGCAGCTCGCGCCGCGCGTACTCGACCGCCTCCCGCCCCGTGCGGGCCTCGCCCACGATCTGGAGATCGTCGGCTCGGGCCAGCATCGCGGCGATCCCTTGGCGGACAAGCTCGTGATCGTCGACGAGCAACACTCGAATGGCCATCGAAGAGGCATTCTAGGGACACACTCCTTCTATTAGGGTTCGGGCAGGGTGACCGAGGCCGAGCGCGCCATCGCGGCGCTGCACCTCCGCGTCCGGGTCGTGCTCGCGATCGCCACGCTCGTGTTCGTGGGCGTCGCGCAGGAGAGCGGGGTCGCCGGTCCGGAGATCCCATCACGGGCGCTCGCCGTCGGGGTCGCGCTGGCGATCGCCGCGGCCGTCGAGGAGCTGGCGTCCCGCCGCGCGCGCCGGCAGGTCGCCGCGACGGCAGGCGCGATCGCGGAGTTCTTCGCCTTCGCGCTCGCGGTCGCGCTGTTCTGGCGGTACAGCCCGGTCGCGCCGGCGGTCCTCCTCTGGCCGATCGCGTTCGGGGCGGTCACCCTCCGGCGGACCTACCTCCTGTACCTGGCCGCGATGGGCACCGCCATCGTCGTCGAGATCGGCGTGCTTCGACCGGGCCAGGAGCTCCAAGACGTGATCGGTGGGCTGGCCTGGGGCGGCCTGTACGTTGGCGCGGCCTCCCTGGCCGGGTCGCTCGGCGCGCGATATCGCCGGTTCCAGCGACGGACCGAATCGGCCTATGCGTCGATCGCGACGATCACCGCGGCGACGTCGTATTCGGAGCTGGCGCGGATGCTCTTCGCATATGCCGAGCGCGCGCTGGATCTGCCCCCCGACGCGCCCGCGGCGCTGCTGTTCGACGATCGAGGGATCGGCACCCTGAACGCCATCGAGGCGAACGCGATCGAACCGGAGCATCGCGCTCGCTTCCGCGTATCGGGCGAGGTCATCGAAACGCTCCGCGCGCTCTCCGGGGTCAGCGGCGCGTTCATCGCCGGCGCCGCGATGCCCGTCGCCGGCGGGGCCCCCGACGCGCTTCGCGATGGGCATCCGTTCGTCCTGCCGCTGCGCGACGCCCGCCGGCTCGTCGGGTTCGCGGTCTTCGGTTCGACCCGACGACGCCGGCTGACGGCTGAGCGCCGGGCGGAGCTCGCGCGCGTCGCGGACCAGGTGGCCACGACCTTGGTGCGCATCCGGGGTGGCCGGTCGATCGAGGCGCAGCGGCTCACGCTCGCCGGCGTCCTCGAGGCCCACAGCGCCGAGCGCGCGGAGATGCAGGTCGCCACGTGGCTCGCCCGCTCGGCCCGTGACATCGCGGTCGCCCACGACGTCGCCGTGCTCCAGGACCTTCCCGACGGACGGTGTCGCGCGGTCTACGCGATCGGTGTCGCGGCGCTCGATGTGGAGCAGGGCTGCACGCCGCTCGTGGACGAGGTGCGCCACCGCGGCGTCGCGGTGGTGGTGACCGACGGCGCGCGGGAGCGGCGCATCCAGCTTCCTCCGTTCCTGAAGGTCGGCGCGACGGCGCTCATCCCGGTCCGCGGGCAGGGCACATACCTGTTCGTGCACGAGCCGCAGCGCGAGGGGCTGACCTCGGGGATCCTGCAGCTGCTCATCGAGCTCTGCGACCAGGCCGCGACGCTCCTCGCGAGCGCATATGCCGCGCCGGCGACGCCCGGCACCGCCCCGGCGATCGAACGGCGCCTCGCCGCGGTCGTCGCGCACACCCGGGGCGCGGTCCGCGGCGACGAGCGCGACTCACGGGCCCGTATCGTCGACGCCTTCCGTCTCGCGGTGGAAGGCAACCAGCCGGTGCTCGCGGGCTCGGGCGAGCGGGTCGCCGGGATCGCGAGCGCGATCGCCACGCAGCTCGACGTCGATGTGGCCGCGCGCGACGACCTGTACGTGGCGGCGCTGCTGCGCGACGTCGGCGAGCTCGGGATCGACCGAAAGGTCCTCGAGACGCCGGGTGAGCTCAGCGACGAGCAGCGTGAGATCGTCCGCCGGCATCCGGTGCTCGGCGAAACGATCCTCGCGGCCCTCGCGTTCCTCGGCGAGGCTGCGCGGATCGTGCGCTCGCACCACGAGCGCTGGGACGGCACGGGATATCCCGACCGGCTCGCGGAGACGGAGATCCCGCTCGGCGCACGCATCCTGAGCGTCGCCGACGCGTTCGTCGCGATGACCAGCGAGCGTCCGTACCGCGCCGCCCTCCGCCCCGCGGAAGCGATCGGCCTGCTCATCGCTGCACGCGAACGCGCCTTCGACCCCGCGGTGGTCGACGCGTTCGTCGCGCTGAACACGTCTGGAGAGCTCGGGGTGGCCGGCGTACCGGCCGTCTGAGCGGCACGATCAGCCCTGGTCTGACCCCCTTTTTGTTGCCAACGTTGTGTACGCTTGCTTCCACGAACGGTCGCGGCACGCGACGAGCGTCCACCGAGACCGCGCGAGCCTGCTTGCGGACGGGCAGGTCCGCGACCCGTAGAGAGGTGCGTCGTTGACCGAGGCTGGCCGACCCGGCGCAAGCACGCCGCTCGCCGCCGATGACATGATCGGCTCGCTCGCCACGCGCGTGCGCGAGCTGTCGCTCCGCGTCGCCCAGCTCGAAGGCGAGCTCGAAGCCGCCCGGCGCCGCATCGCCGTGTACGAGGACTTCGACGCGCAGGTGCAGGACTCGCTCTCCGCCGCGCTCCGCGCCGCGAACCAGATCCGCGAACGGGCGCGCGTGACCGGCGAAGCCATCGCCGAGGAGGCCCGCGCGCAGCGCCCGGCCGCGGTCGCGGAGCTCGACGCGATGCGGATCGAGCGCGACGCCCTGCGCCGCGCGATCGAAGACGCCTCGTCCTCGACCGCCTCGGCGCGTTCGACCGCACCTGTCGCGAGCATCCCGATGTCCGAGATGCGTACCGCCGCGACCGAGGCGCTGCGTGGCGTGTTCAAAGAGCTCGTCGCTGAGATCCGCGCTACGACTCCAGCGTCGACGGCCGTGGTGCAGACCGCCGTGCAGACGCCGGCGGCGGCATCGGCTCGGCCGGACAACTCGCCGGCTCCGTCTGCGCAGCCTCCGATCTATCAGGTGCCGCCGGCTCAACGTCCGGCCTCGCCGACTCCGCCGCCGGCGTCTAACATCACGGCTTCCGCACCTGTACCCGCGCCGGTGCAACCGCCGCAGATCCCTGCTCCTCCGCAGCAGTCGTGGTCTGCGCCGGCTCCGGCTCCTCGTGAGCCGTATGCGGCACCGCCTTCTAGCTACAACGTGCCGTCGGCGTCGCCGTTCAGCGCGCCGCAGGCCCAGCCGCTTCCGCGGCCCACGATCGTCCCGGCGCAGGCCGAATCGAGCTCGGTCGTCGAAGACATCGACGTCGCGCCTGCGGCAGCGGCGCCAGCCGCCGCGGCGCCCGCGCCGGCCGCACCGCCACCAGCCGCGCAGCCCACCCCGGCGCCGGC
>DATCPY010000152.1:0-10532 GCA_036569845.1 Candidatus Limnocylindria bacterium
GTTACCGACCGCCAGTGGTACCGGTGAGTCGCCTGCTCCTCATCCTCGGGCTCTTCGCGGCCACCGCGTGCGGCGCGTCAGCCGCGAAGCCCCAGTCGACCCCGCCGGCGAACGCGCAGACCTGCGCGCCTGGCGATCAGGACCCGTACGCATACCGTCCCGCGCGCCTGCAGCTCATCGCGCCGTGCGTGCGCGTGATCGGCACCATTGTGTCGAGCTCGATCGAGACCGACGGCGACGTCCATCTCAACGTGCGCCTCGACGACGCATATCGCGGGCTGCTCGTGGCGGGCAACGATTTCGAGGACGGCAACCTGATCGTCGAGCCGGTGTGTCAGATACCACCGCTCGCCACGGACGCCATCCGCGTGTGCGCGGCGGATGGGGCACCGCTCAGCCCGCCTCCGGCCGTCGGGCAGCACGTGTGGTTGGAGGGGCGCTTCGTGGTCGACCTCCAGCATCACGCGTGGGTCGAGCTGCATCCGCTGTATCGCTGGGGCGTGGCGCCGTGAGCGCTCGTCGTCCCTCGCCGGCTGCGTGGGTCGTCACGACCGTCCTCGGCTACGCGCTCGCGCTCGGCGCGGCGACCCTCGTCATGGGGGTGCCCGGCCGCGCGTTGAGCTCGCTGCTCGGTGGCCTCGTGTATCTCGCGGTGTACGGCGCCGTCGTCGGGATCGTCGTCGCCCTCGTGCAGCTCGCGGCACTCCGCGGCCGTTCGATCGCACCGGTCTCGTGGATCGCCACGAGCGCGCTCGGCCTGACCGTGGCGTTCCCGGTCATGGCGATCGTGGGCGAGGTGCTCGGGAACGCGATCGACCCGCTCCTGCCGGTCGCCCTCGGCGAAGGCGTGATCCAGGACCTCTCGGGTGCGACCCTCGGCATCATCCTGGGCATCGCGCAGTGGCGGGTGCTGCGTCCGCTCCTGTCCGGTCAGGTGTCCTGGCTGATCGCGAGCGCGATCGGCGCGGGGATCGGATACGGGATCGCGGCCGCCGCGCTTGAGCTGTTCGAGATCGAGTTCCTGAGGGCCAATCTCGTGCTGTCGTTCGGCGCGATGGTCGGGCTCCTCCTCGGCGGCGCTCAGGCGGTTGCGCTCATGCGCTCGGGCGCGCTCGTCGTCGAGGCTCGCTGACGCGTGATCCATCGGCAACGATCGTGAACACGGCGAGGACGCGCGACGGGCTTCAGCTCTGTACCTACGACTGGCCCGCGGTGGGCACGCCGCGGGCGCACCTG
This sequence comes from Candidatus Limnocylindria bacterium, assembly GCA_036569845.1. Taxonomy (GTDB): domain Bacteria; phylum Chloroflexota; class Limnocylindria; order P2-11E; family P2-11E; genus UBA4735. The sequence goes on from DATCPY010000152.1 coordinate 1,237, forward strand.
CTCCTCGTTCATGGGATCGCCGAGCACGCCGGTCGATATCCGCATGTCGCAGCGCGACTCGCGGACGCCGGGATCACCACCCATGCCTACGACCAGCGTGGATTCGGGGGTTCCGGTGGTCATCGCGCCTACCTCGACCGATGGTCCCAGTACCACGACGATCTCGAGGACCGTCTCGCGGCGGTGCGCGCGGCCAGCCAGGGACTGCCCGTCGTGCTGTACGGCCATTCGATGGGTGGTCTCGTCGCCTTGGGCTACGCGCTCGCTGACCCGCCGCGCCCGCTCCCGGACCTGCTCGTGCTCTCGGCTCCCGCGATCGACGCGGTCGTGCCCGCATGGAAGCGGTCGGTGGCGGACCTCCTGTCACGGGTGGCGCCGCGATTCGCGGTCGCGAACTCGTTTCCCAAGGGTGGCCTCTCGAGCGACCCGGCAGTCGAAGCGGCATACCTCGCGGATCCGCTCCTCGTGGGTCGGTCGACAACGCGGCTCGGGGCCGAAGCGTTCCGCGAGCAGCATCGCGTCCAAGCGGTCGTCGCTCGCGGTGGTCCGCTCCCCGTTCCGACCTACGTGCTGCACGGCGCCGACGATCCGATCGTGCCGGAATGGGCGACCCGGTCGTTGGACGGGCGAGCGAACGTGACCCGTCGCGTCTACCCAGGGCTCCATCACGAGACGCACAACGAGCCGAGTGGCGCGAGCGTGATCGATGACACGGCCCGCTGGATCGTTGATCAACTGGAGCAGATCGCGGCGCGCTGACCGGCGGTTCCCGACCGCAGCCTGGCACGGAGGTATGAGCTCGCCTGGCCGAGAGGGGGCGCGAACGGATGTCATCGGCGACGAACTACCATGAACCTCACGCAGTTGATCGGAGCGGTGTCACGTGGGACGAAAAAAACGAGTCGGCTTCGCGGACCTGCAGGCCACACACGCCGAGCTGGGCCGTGGGGAGCTCAAATGCCCCGAGTGCTCGCGCAAGGTGTCGGACGCTGACGGCCTGAAGTTCGTTCCGGCGCTAGGGCAGCGTGAGTCGTCGCTCGCGACGCTCGACTGTCCACGCTGTCGCACGATGCTCAGCATTCGCTTCGTCGAAGCCGTCTAGCTCGCTCGCGGCTACGCGGGCCCTCGGGTCGCGCTGAGCTCCTCGACCGACCGAAGCCGCGGCAGCGGCGAGAACACGATGAACAGTACCGACGCGAGCCCGCCGAGCCACGCGATCCCGATCGCCGTCCGCACGCCGTAGGCCTCCGCGATCGCCGCTGCGACGAGCGCTCCGAACGGAGCGGCGCCATGTGAGAGGACGTCGAGCGTCGCGTTCACCCGGCCGAGCACGCGGTCGGGCACGGCGGTCTGCACGACCGTGTCCTGCGCGATCCACTGGATCGTGTTCATGCCGTCGCCGATCAGCTGCGGCAGGAAGACCATCAGCGTCGCGAGCACGAGCGGGCCGAACGCCAGCGGCGTGAGCACGCCGATCGCCGAGTTCGCGAGCATCATGATGAGGATCGAGCGGCCGATGCCGATCCGCCGCACGACGCGGCCGGCGAATGCCGCGCCGACCAGCGATCCGATCCCACCGGCCGAGATCACGATGCCGAGCAGCAGCGGCGTGAGCCCGAGGATCTGCAGCAGGTACAGGCTGTACAGCGCCGCGTAGAACGAGCCGAAGAAGTGCTCCGACACCGAGCTCGCGGCCACCGGCAGCACGAGCGCATGCCGCCGGACGACCTGCAATCCTTCGGCGATCTCGCGGCTGATCGATCGGCGCAGCTCGCGGGGTCGCGGCAGCTCTCGCGCGCGGATCGCGATGAGCGAGGCTGCGGAAACGACGAACGAGATCGCATCGACGAGGATCGCGAACGGCGCGCTCACGATCTGGACGAGCGCGCCGGCGAGGCCCGGGCCGCCGACCTCGGCGACGGACGAGCTGAGGGACAGCTTCGCGTTGCCTTCGAGCAGCCGGTCCACGCCGACGAGCGACGGCAGATATGAGTGGTACGCGGAGTCGAACAGCGTCCCGAGGCACGCTTCGAGGAACGCGACGACGTAGAGGTATTCGATCCGCAGCGTGCCGGCTGCGGCGGCGATCGGGATCGCGAAGAGGAGCGCGGCTCGGATGACGTCGGTCCAGATCAGGACCGGACGGCGCGGAAGCCGGTCGACCCACGCGCCGGCCACGAGGCCGACGAGGAGGACGCCGGTGGACGCGGCCACCACCAGGTAGGCCATCTCCACGATGCCGGCCCGGAGGGTGATGAGCGCGACCAGTCGGAGCGCCGTCCGAGTGACGGTGGACCCGACCTCCGAGACGGTCTGCCCGGTCCACAGCTTCATGAAGTCCGGGTGGCGCCAGAGTGTTGGTGAGGACACGGTCAGGGAGCGTACCGGGAGCGCTCACTGGGCCAATAATCGAGCGATGCCACTCAGCAAGAGCGATCGCGCCAAGCTCCCGGCGAGCGCGTTCGCGTACATCGACGCGCAGGGCCGGCGACGCCTGCCGATCCACGATGCCTCGCACGTCCGAAACGCGCTGTCGCGGTTCGACCAGACGACGTTCGAGGGCGACGCCGCGCGGGACCGGGCACGGAAGCGGCTGCTCGCGGCCGCCAAGAAGTACGGCATCGTGCCGATCGGCTTCTTCGACGGGCAGATCCGCAATGAGAAGCTTCAGGCCGAGACGCGGCGCAGCGCGACGGACGTCGCGAGCCTCCCGCGCGGCACCGTGACGTTCCTGATGACGGACATCGAGGGATCGACCGAGCTGTTGCGCGCGCTCGGAGACGGCTACGCCAAGCTGCTCCGCGACGTGCGGACGATCATCCGCGGCAGCGTGCGCCAGAACAGCGGCTACGAAGTGGACGCTAGAGCCGACGAGTTCTTCGCCGCGTTCCGCCGTCCGGCGCACGCGCTCGGCGCCGCGGTCGCGGTCCAGCACGCGTTGCAGGAGCGGGCGTGGCCCGACGGCACGGAGGTCGGAGTGCGCATCGGCATTCACACTGGCCGGACGACGCTCGCGGAGACCGGCTACGTCGGCATCGGCGTCCACACCGCGTCGCGGGTCTGCTCCGCGGGACACGGCGGGCAGATCTTGCTATCGACCGCCGCCCACGATGCGCTGCAGGTCATCCGGATCGAAGGGGTCACCTTCCGGACGCTGGGGCGCTACGCGCTCGCCGGCCTGCCTGAGCCGGAGGCGATCTTCCAGGTCGATGCGACCGATCTGCGGGTCACGTTCCCGAAGCTGCGCGTGACCGCGGTCTAGCGCTTCGTGCCGGGCTGGCTCACGTCCTTCAGCGTCTCGCCCGCGACGGTCGCCGATTCGTGACGCGCCAGCTGGCCGATCGCGAGGAGACCCACGAGCCGACCGTTGTCGACCACCGGCAGACGCCGCACCTGCTTCGCCGACATGAGCTTGGAGGCGTCCGCGGCCGTCGTCTCGGGGCCGACGGTGGCCGGCGCGGCGGTCATGATCTCCGAGACGGCGATCTTCGCCGGGTCCTTCCGCGCAGCCACAGCACGAAGCACGATGTCGCGGTCGGTCACGATGCCAACAAGCTTCCCGTCCTTCACCACCGGCAGCGATCCGCAGTCCTTGTCCTTCATCAGCGTGGCCGCCTCGGTGCAGGTCGAATCAGGATCGAGCGTCGCCGGGTCGCGGGTCATCAGCTCTTTTACGTTCACGAGAACCTCCGTCCTGGCTGCACGTGGAGCAGGACGCACGCCGTGGTGCCGCCCGCCTGGGTGTTCGCTGGGTGGCCAGGGAAGCAGTGGCCCGGTCGATCGGGGTCCAGGCAGCAGTTGGATCAGCGCCGGATCAGCGCTCGGTTCGCACGTTCCGCGACACGCCGAGGCGCCGTTCCCCCTAACGATGCGTGGTCGGTCGTTGTTGCTCATGCGGGTCGCGACCGGGGCTCTCTTGCTCGCTGTCGTGATCTCGCTCGCGGACAGCGAACGGGCCGACGTCGCCGGTCAGGCGGTCAACGCCGTCGGCGACGCGGCGTCTCGCGCGGTCGCATACGCCCGCGGGCTCCCGCGTACCGAGCCGACGGCCGAGGGCCTCAACCCGAAGGTCGCGCGCTCCACCGCTGCGTACACCGGCTATCCGCAAGGTCCGGTCGGGCCGGGCGAGACGAACACGATCCCCGTGGCGGTGCGCAATCAGGGCGTCGATGTGTGGGACAGCGGCGGCGCCAGCGCGGTGCGGCTCGCGTACCACGTCTATGACGCGGCGGGGACGCTCGTCACATGGGACGGCCTGCGCTCGGCACTGCCGTCGGACGTGTTGCCAGGCACCGAGGTCACCGTCCGCATGGCGATCGCCGCGCCGCTCCGTACCGGCGTCTACACCGTCAGGCCCGACCTCATCCGTGACGGCCAGGCGTGGTTCTCGTCACGCGACGCCGCGCCGGGCGCGTTCACCCTGCGGGTGACGACCGACATGGACGCCGGCTATGGACCCACGACAGCGCCAGCGACGATCGTCCCAGGTGGCGATGTGCCCGTCCTGGTGCATGTCCAGAACACCGGGCTGCAGACGTGGCCCGCCGGCGGCGCGAATCCCGTCCGGCTCGGCTACCACTGGTCCGACGGCACCCCGCTCGCGGTCCTTTGGGATGGCGGGCGCGCGGTCCTGTCCAACGACGTGAAGCCGGGCGAGGAGCAGGTACTGACCGTCACGGTGCACGCACCGCGCGCGGAGGGGACGTTCATCCTCGAGTGGGACATGGTCCAGGAGGGCGTGGGCTGGTTCTCGGGCCACGCCGTGGCCGCGAAGCACGAGCTCGTACGCGTGCAGAACGGCGTCACGCTGTACGGCAAGGGCTGGGGCCACGGCATCGGGCTTTCGCAGTGGGGCGCGCAGGGCTGGGCCGAGGGCGCGACCGGCGTGCGGCTCAACGGCGAGCAGATCGTCGCCAAGTACTTTCCCGGCGCGGAGCTCGCGACGCAGCCGATCACGAAGCCGTTCCGGGTCCTGCTCTCCGCGCCGTCGACCGGCTGCGTCGGACGGACCATCGATGACGTCGCCCGCATGCACTCGGCCGGCGGGATGCGCCTGGTGTACACGCTCGATCCGAGCGTCGTGTACTTCGACCTCGGGCCCGACCAGGCCTTGCGCGTGTGGACCGATGGCGACGCGCTCTACGCGCGTGACGACACCGGACGCACATCACGCTTGAATGCGGACGAGTCCTTCACCCTCATGCCGAAGCAGGCGTGGGATCCGATCGCGATCGACCAAAAGGGCCTCGCCTATCGGGGCAGCCTCGGGTTCCAGGTGCGCGACGGCGAGGCGCTGCGCGTCGTGAACTTCGTGTCGTCCGACGACTACATGCAGGGCTCGCTTCCGAGCGAGATGCCGAGCCAGTGGCAGACCGAAGCGCTCCGCGCCCAGGCCATCACGGGCCGCACGTACGCCGCGTGGCGGCAGGCCACCGCGGGCGATCGCACCTGGGATGTGCGGGACGACACGGCCGACCAGTGCTACGGCGGACGCTTCGCCGAGAGCGCGCGCACGACGGCCGCGGTGGCCTCGACCGCAGGGCTCATCCTCACCTACGCCGGCGCGCCGATCCGCGCCCTCTACTCCGCATCCAACGGTGGCACCACCGAGGAGCTCGGGTGCGGGCTCGAGGCCGAGAGGGTGGGCAGCACCTGGCAGTGCAAGGACGGCTGGCCGTACCTCGAGGTCGTCGCCGACCCGGCCGAGACCGCGGCGTATGACGCGCGCGGACCGATGCCGCACACGCTGTGGTCCGCCTCGTTCAGCGGCGCGGAGATCCGCGACCAGATCATCGAGGACTACGGGATCGATATCGGCAGCTTCGTCTCGCTCGAATTCAACATGAGCCCCGGCGGTCGGCCGATCTCGGTGCGCATCCGCGGCACCGACGCGCGGGTCGACCTCAAGGGCGATCGGTTCCTGCGCACGACGCTCGGCTTGAAGAGCACGCTGGTCCGCACGATCCCGTTCTAGGCGGCGTCGACATCCCGTAGCGCGGACTTCATGCGCTCGTTCGCGAGCCGTTCCGCATCGCTCCACCAGCCGGCGAGCTTTTCTTCCTGCTCGCGAAGGCGCGCGCCGAGCTGGGCCTCGAACTCGCTCAGCTGGGCCATGAGCCGCTCGGTGAAGCGCTGTTCCTCGCCCGCCACCTCTGCCGTGACGCGCTGCCGCTCGGAGCGGGCCCACGCGTCGAGGTCGCGGATCGCGGCCTTGCGCCGCTCGCGCAGCTGCTCGAGCTCCGCCGCGATCAACCCGTCCAGGCGCTCGGCGAAGATGCGCTGCTGCTCGGCCGCGAGTGCGTCGCTCCGGCGGTCGAGCTCGCTGAATCGCTTCGCCAGCGCCTCGCGCTCCAGACGCTCCATCACCTCCAGCCGGTCGGCCGAACTCGACGGGACCGCCGCGAACGCCGGTAGATCCTCATCCTCCTGGAACGTCGGCGCGGCAGACGGCCGGGCCTTGAAGAGCTGCGTGGGTGGCCAGCTCTCGACGTCGGTGATCACGCCTGGAGTGTGCGGGCCGTGACTGCGCCGGTCGTCACCCATTCGAGGGTGCGCGGGTAACGATGCGGCCTCCGATAAAGTCCGGCGCATGTCAGGACCGCGCGCGCGGGTCGCCGTCGGCGGCATGGCCATCGAATCGAGCACGTTCAGCCCGCACCGCAGCGGCGCGGCAGACTTCACCGTGGTCCGCGGACCCGAGCTCCTGGCGCGGTACCCATCGTTGACCGGGCACGTCGAATGGATCCCGCTCGTCTACGCGCGTGCCCTGCCGGGCGGCGCGGTCGATCCCGACTTCTACGCAGCCATCAAAGCGGAGCTGCTCGAGCGCGTGCGCGCGGCGCTGCCGCTCGACGGCCTGTTCCTCGATATCCATGGAGCGATGACCGTCGTCGGGATGACCGACGCCGAGGGCGACCTCGCCTCGGCGATCCGCGCGGTCGTCGGCCCGGACTGCCTCATCTCCGCGGCGATGGATCCGCACGGCAACATGTCCCGCCGCCTCGTGACGGCACTCGATCTCGCGACATCACACCGAATGTCGCCGCACGAGGACGCCCCGCTCACGAAGGAGCGCGCGATCGCGAACCTCACCGCGTGCCTCGACCGCGGCATCCGGCCGCTGCGCGCATGGGTGCGCGTGCCGGTGCTGCTGCCCGGCGAGCGCGCGTGCACCCGCGACGAGCCGGCGAAGGGCCTCTATGGCCGCCTGGCCTCGGTCGCCGGCCGCGACGGGATCATCGATGCGGCCATCTGGATCGGCTACGCCTGGGCCGACGAGCCGCGGTGCTCCGCGGCCGTCGTCGTGGCAGGCACCGATGCCGGAGCGATCGTGCGCGAGGCGCGCGATCTCGCGCAGGCGTACTGGGAGGCCCGCGCGCGCTTCGCCTTCAGCGCGCCGTCGGGCGATGCGGCGTGGTGCATCGCGACGGGCCTCGCGTCGCGCGACCGGCCGTTCTTCATCAGCGACTCAGGCGACAACCCGACCGCCGGCGGCGCAGGCGACGTCGCGTACATGCTCGAGCGCCTGCTCGAGGATCCAGCGCTGGCCGCGGGGCGCAGCACGGCGATCTGGGCGAGCTGCGTCGATCCGGCCGCGGTCGTGCGCTGCATCGAGGCGGGCGAGGGCGCGGCGGTGGAGCTGCGGGTCGGTGGCGCGTTCGGCTCGCCCGGCCCGGTCGCGCTGCGCGGGTTGGTGCACCGGATCCGGCGCGGCGATCCGGTCGGCGGCGACATCGCGGTCGTCGCGGCCGGCGGGGTGCGGGCGATCCTCACGACCCGGCGCAAGCCCTACCACGACATGAGCGACTTCACGGACCTCGGGCTGGACCCGGTGGCGCACGACCTGGTCGTCGTGAAGGTGGGCTACCTCGTTCCCGACCTCTTCGCTGCCGCGAAGGGCTGGGTCATCGCGCTCACGCCTGGCGGCGTGGACCAGCACGTCGCGCGGCTCCCCTACCGCCGGCTCGAACGCCCGATCTACCCGCTCGAGCCGGACATGGCCGATCCCGCGTTGATGCCTGAGCTGATCCACCGCGAGACGTAAATGAAGGGGCCCGCCGTCCGGCGGGCCCCTTCTGATCGCGTGGTGCTGGAGAGTGGCTAGCGCTTGACCTCGGTCACCTCGGTCTCGCGGACCGGACGGTCACTGCGGGTCTCGTAGTCGAAGCCCTTGCGGCGGCGGACGATGTCGCTCGCGTCGCTGTAGCGATCGTCCGCCTTCACGGTCATGAGCGTGCGACCGTCGCGGAACTGCTGGTCGTAGTACTTCGCCTCTTCCTCGGGAATGCCGAGGCCAAGGAGGGCACCGGTGATCCCGCCGGCCACGGCGCCGGTGACCGCACCGGTCACGCCGCCCGCGAGGGCAGCCGCGAGGATGCCGCCGGAGACGATCGGTCCGATGCCTGGGATGAGGAGCGCCGCGCCGGCCCCGATCAGGCCACCGAGCACGACGCCGGTCCCGGCGCCGGATGCGGCCAGCTGGCCGGACTTGTTGCCTTCGGTGTGGGTCTTCCCGGAATCGTCACGCCAGGCATACCCGATCTGCTCGTTCTTGAAGCCCTTGTCGCGCAGGTCACGTGCGGCGAGCTCCGCGTCGTTCCGATCATCGAACACGCCCACGTAGTGCGAGCGCGTGGTGGTGATCCGTCCTTGTGGCTGCTTCATGTCTTGTGGCTGCTTCATGAGGATGTTTCTCCAAGCGCGAACATGCGCTGATCAAAGATGCAGCACATCGATGGCCCGCGGGCCCGCATGACCCCGCGTCGAGACGGCGATACCCCAACGAAGCCGCAACGAGAGCGAGCAGGTGCCCGGTCGCCGACTCAGCGCGCGCGCACCACCCCGATCTTCGGACAGATGTCGTTCAGCACGCACTGCGAGCAGATGGGCCGCAGCGCGACGCAGACGTGCCGCCCGTGACGGATGAGATTCATGTGGACCTCGTACATCTCCGCCGCCGCGAGCGCGGCCTGCAGCTGCGCCTGGGTCTGGACCGCCGTCGCTTTCGGCGGGACGAGGCCGAGGCGGATGGCCACACGGTGGACGTGCGTGTCGACGGGGAAGTACGGCCGGTCGAGCGAGAACAGCAGGACGCAGGCAGCGGTCTTCGGGCCGACGCCGGGCAACGCGACGAGCAGGTCGTAGAGCCGGTCGTGCCGGATCCGGCGAAGCGCTCGGTCGTCGAGGGAGATCCCGCGATCCCGGAGCGCGCGGAGGACCGCCCGGATCCGCGGCGCCTTCGTCGGCGCGAGTCCGCCGCTCCGGATGGCGCGCTCGATGACCGGAAGCGGCGCGTC
>DATCPY010000153.1:0-4954 GCA_036569845.1 Candidatus Limnocylindria bacterium
CGCCCGTGCGGTCCTGGCCCACGTTCACGTCGACGAGGACGTCGAGCCTGAGCCCGGCGGCACGCATCGCATCCGACAACGCGCGCGCAACGTCCATGTCGTCGACCGCGACCATGACCAGGGCCCGCCTGCGCAGCGCAACGAGGCGGGAGAGCTTGGGCTCCCCGGCGATCTCGGTCGTGATGTGCAGCGGACCGATGCCCGCGTCGGCCATGACCTCGGCCTCGCCGAGCTTCGCGCAACAGAGCCCGATCGCGCCACGCTCGAGCTGCATCCGCGCGACGATCGGCGACTTATGCGTCTTTGCGTGCGGCCGGACCTGTTTGCCGGTCCGCTTCGCGAAGGCTGCCATGCGATCGAGGTTGCGCTCGAGGGCGTCGAGGTCGACGATCAGTGCTGGCGTGTCGACGCGATCGAGGGGCGTCCCCGGGGCGTTCACCGGCCGTCGCGGGAGACGGTGAACACGTCCCGGACGCTCTCGAGCTTTGCAAGGACGCGGGACAGCTGCTCGACGCTCGTGACCTGCAGGGTCGCGTTCACCGTCGCGGTCTTGTCCGCATTCGCGTTCGCCGACAGGCTCACCATCTGCACCTGGTTCTCGCTGATCACCGCCGCGACGTCGCGAAGGAAGCCGTCGCGGTCCCATCCTTCGATCCGGATCGCGACCGGGTACGTGGCTGCGGCGCGGTTCTCCCACTCCACCTCGACGATCCGCTCAGGCTCCGCGCTGCCGCGCACGTTCGTGCAGTCGGCGCGGTGGACGGTCACCCCGCGTCCGCGGGTGATGTACCCGGTGATCGGATCGCCGGGTACGGGCGTGCAGCACACGCCGAAGCGGATGAGCAGGTCCCCCACGCCCTTCACCCGCACGCCGCCGCGCGACGTCGGCGGCGGCTGCGGCGCGACCTCCGGGATCGCGAGCTGCTGGTCGTCGACGATGCCGAGCCGCGTCACGACCTGCGCCGCGGTGAGCGCTCCGTAGCCCAGCGAGGCAAAGAGCGTGTCGATGTCGTGCATGTTCAGGTACTCGGTCGCCCGCTGGAGGTCGGCCTCGTCGATATCAGACAGCGCCCGCTGGGCGATGCGCTTCAGCTCGCGATCGAGGAGCTCGCGCCCGTGCGCGATGTTCTCCTCGCGGTGCTGGCGCTTGAACCATTGACGGATCTTCTCGCGCGCGCCAGGAGTACGGACCATCGTGATCCAGTCACGTGACGGGCCGCGGGCGGCCTTGCTCGTGACGATCTCGACGATGTCGCCGGAATGCAGCTTGTGGTCGAGCGGCACGATCCGGCCGTTGACCTTCGCCCCGATCGTCCGGTGACCGATGTCCGTGTGGATCCGATACGCGAAGTCGATCGGCGTCGCACCGGTCGGGAGGTCCTTCACCTCGCCCTTCGGCGTGAAGACGAAGACCTGATCCTGGAACACGTCGACCTTGAGCGACTCGACGAACTCCGTCGCGTCGGCGACATCGTGCTGCCACTCCATGAGCTGCCGGACCCAGGCGAGCTTCGACTCGTAGTTGGGGTCGCCCTTGCCGCCCTCCTTGTACCGCCAGTGCGCCGCGATGCCGTACTCGGAAAGCGTGTGCATCTCGTGCGTGCGCACCTGGATCTCGATCGGTTGGCCATCGGGGCCCATCACCGCCGTGTGCAGCGACTGGTACATGTTGTTCTTCGGCACGGCGATGTAGTCGTCGAACTGGCCCGGGATCGGCGGCCACAGGGTGTGCACGACGCCGAGCACCGCGTAGCACGCGGGGACGTCAGTCACGATCACGCGGATCGCGAGCAGGTCGTAGACCTGATCCACGCTGACGTTCTTCCGGCGCATCTTCTGGGCGATGGACCAAAGGTGTTTCGGCCGGCCGGACATCTCGGCCTTGATCCCAGCCTTCTCGAGCTCGCTCGTCAGGATCTTCATGGTGCGATCGATGTATCGCTCGCGCACCGCGCGCCGCGACGCAAGGAGCTCGGCGAGCTCCTTGTAGTGCTCGGGCTCGATGTACTTGAAGGACAGGTCCTCGAGCTCCCACTTGATCTGCCAGATCCCCAGGCGATGTGCGAGCGGGGCGTAGATCTCCATCGTCTGCTTCGCGATCCGCGTTTGCTTCTCCGGCGGCAGCGCCCCGAGGGTGCGCATGTTGTGCAGCCGGTCGGCGAGCTTGATGACGACGACCCGGAGGTCGTCGGCCATGGCGAGGAACATCTTGCGGATGTTCTCGGCCTGATGCTCATCCGACGATTTGCCGGAGAACTGCGACAGCTTCGTGACGCCCTCGACGAGCCGGGCGATCTCGTCACCGAACTCGCGGCGGATGTCGTCGCTCGTCCGATCCGTGTCCTCCGGGACGTCGTGGAGCATCGCCGCCGCGATCGTCGCCGGGTCCATGCCGAGCTGCGCGATCAGCAGCGCGACGGCGGCCGGGTGCTCGATGTACGGCCCACCGGACACGCGGCGCTGTGCGCCGTGCGCTTCGGCCGCGTACGCGTAGGCGCGCCGGACGAGCTCGGCGTCGCCCTCCGGGTAGTGCCGGAGCATCTCCTCGATCGGCGCATCGGCGTCGACCTGCTTGCGGTTCGGCCGGAGCTTGTCGGCGACGCCGACGATGCGCGCGGCGAAGCCGGCATGGTCGGAAGCGGCTGGCTGTGCCATCCTGCTCAGTCTCCCTCGCTACGCTCGCAGGGGCCCCTGCCCCTGCGCCGAGAGCAAAGCCTCCGGCAGGTGGGACTCGCTCGGCCCGGCAAAGCCGAGTCTCGCTCGTTCATCAGGCCGTCACCAGCTCGTCCGAGAAGCGCGCGGCCGTCCCGACGGGGCCGAAGTCGCGCAGCTCGAGCTCGACGAAGCCACTCCGGCCCGCGCCCACGGTGACGACGGCGTCCACGCGGCCGGCGTCGGTCATCGCCTCCGCCCGGTCGCCCCGCCGGAAGGCCATCGCGTCGAAGGTGAACTTGCCAACGGTGATCTTGCAGCGGAGGTGGTCCGAGTCCGCGCCGACCTGACGGATGCCGTATACCCGCACGTCGCGCAGCAGCAGGTGCGGTCGCGGATTGAGCGCGCCGCAGGGCTCGAGCATCGCGAGCTCGAGCGCCAGCCGCGGCGTGAGCGCCTCCGGGTCGATCGCGGCATCGACATGCAGCGTCGGGATCGGCCGCACCGCGCCGAGCATCTCGCGAACGATGCCGTCGAGACGGGTACGGAACGCGTCGATGTCCTTCGCCTTGATCGAGAAGCCGGCGGCCATCGCGTGGCCACCATGCTTCGGCAGCAGGTCGCGGCAACGCGCGAGGGCTTCGGCGATGTGGACGCTCGCGATGCTGCGGCACGAGCCCTTGCCCTCCTCACCATCGAGGGCGATGACGCATGCCGGCCGCCCGTGGTCCTCGACGAGCCGCGATGCGGCGAGTCCGACGATGCCCGCCTGCCACGACGGATCGGCGACGACGCTCGCCCACGCGTCGGGATACGCGGACGCTGCTTCGCGCGCGCCGCGGACGACGTCGTTCGTGAGCCGCTGCCGCTCGAGGTTCTTCTCTTCGAGCTTGTCCGCCAGCTCCTTCGCCTCGACGGGCTCCTCGGTCAGCAGGAGCCGCAGGGCGTCGGAGGCGTCGGTGATGCGTCCGGCCGCGTTGAGCCGCGGGCCGAGGCCGAACCCGATGTCGGACGCGCCGATCTTGCCGATCTTCAACCCGGCCCGCTCCGCGAGCGCTCGCACGCCGACGATCGGCGCGCGGTTCAGCGCCGCCAGCCCCGCGGCGACGATCGCGCGGTTCTCGGCGCGCAGCGGCACGACGTCGGCGACCGTCGCGAGCGCGCACAGCTGCAGGAGCTCGTCCTCCTTGACGGCGTACGCGAGATCGCCCAGGAGAGCGCGCGCGAGCCGTAGCGCGACGCCCGCACCGGCGAGCTCCTTGTCGTTCGAGGTGTCACCGGGGCGACGCGGGTTGACGAGGGCGTACGCCTCGGGCAACTCCGGCGGCGGATGGTGATGGTCGGTGATGATGAGATCGATGCCGAGCTCTCGCGCGAGCTGCGCCTCGGCGACCGCGGTCACGCCGCAATCGACCGAGACCACGACCTTCGTCCCGTCGGCGGCCAGCTCGCGGAGCGCGGTGGCGTTCAGGCCGTAGCCCTCCTCGTAGCGATTCGGGATGTACGCGCCGACCGCGACGCCGAAGTGCCGGAACGCGCGCACGAGGATGGCCGAGCCGGCGATGCCATCCACGTCGTAGTCGCCATAGACGACGATGCGCTCGCGGGCCGCGAGCGCACGACGGATCCGGTCGACGGCGCGGTCGAGGTCGAGCAGCGGCGGGCCGTCGGTCGCAAGCTTCGGCGCCAGGAACGGCGGCATGTCGGCGTCCGCCAGGCCGCGGGTGCGGAGGATCTGGGCGACGAGGCTCGGGATACCATCGAGGGCATCGCCACCGGACGCGCCGACCGACCTGGGAATGATCCAACGACGCTGCGGAATGAGGGTCATGACCATTAAGTATCGGACACGGGTGGTCGCGCTGGCCCTGGTGATGGCCGCATGCGCCCCCCAGGCGGTCGCCCCGAGCGCGAGCCCGTCATCATCCCCGACCGCCGCCGGCCCCTCGACGAGCGCCCGGCCCGGGCTCGCGGCCCCGATCGGCGCGAAGATCGTGACGGAGCGGCACTGGTACACGGTGCCCGACGGCCTCGACCGGGTGCTGATCCAGGTGACCGCGATGTTCGAGGCCGATCCGACGGCCGGATCGCCGTTCGTCACCGTCGCCGGCGGCGGCGAAGTGCCGCTCGCGCACATCGGCGCGACGTGGTCGGCGAGCGCGCCGCTCGACGGTCTGGTGCCCGGCGAGCAGACCATCGCGCTGTTCGAGCGCGTCGCGGGATCGGCGACCGCGGTCCGGATCGCCGAGGCGAAGTTCCTCTTGTCGCAGCCCGAGTACGTGGTCTGGACCCTCGACTTCGA
>DATCPY010000154.1:0-1902 GCA_036569845.1 Candidatus Limnocylindria bacterium
CACGGTGAGCGAGCTGTCGAAGGTCATCTCGAAGACCCGCGCAGCGACCAGTCAACACCTGAAGGTCCTGCGCGGCGTCGAGGCCGTGACCGCGGAGCGGCACGGGCAATTCGTCGTGTACTCGCTCTCGGAGCACGTGCACGCCGAAGTGCTCGAGAACGTCTGCAACGCCCTCGACCAGCTCAGACCCACTGCGTGACGACGCGGATCGTGCTCATCGAGGACGATCCAGCGATCGCGGCGCTCATCGAGGAGATCCTCGCTGACCTGGGCCACCAGGTGGACGTTCACCCTCACCTCACCGACGGGACGATCGATGGCGACGCGGATCTCGTGATCGCCGACCTGGTCGGACTCCGCGGCTACGAGCTCGAGTCCGCGCGCCGGTGGATCGCGCGCGTGCGCGTGGCGTTCCCCAAGGCGGCGGTCATCGTGTCGACGGCCCATGCGCCGGCCGCGGCGTCCGGCGGTCCGGCCCTCGGTGCTGATGCCGTGGTGATCAAGCCGTTCGATATCGCCGAGTTCACCGAGACCGTGGAGTCGCTGCTCGGCCGCTGACCCGCTCGGGCGTGGCGCCCATACTTGGCCGCATGGGGAAGGATCTCCGCAAGCAGAGCTTCGAGACGCTCGCGATCCACGCCGGCCAGGAGCCCGAGCAGACGACCGGCGCGGTCACGGTGCCGATCTTCCAGACGAGCACGTTCGCGCAGGAGGCCGTCGGCAAGGACAAGGCCTTCGACTACGCGCGGACGAATAACCCGACCCGCAAGGCGCTCGAGACATGCCTCGCGGCGCTCGAGTCCGGGGCCTGGGGCCTCGCCTTCGCGTCGGGGATGGCCGGCGAGGACGCGATCGCGCACCTGCTGAATGCCGGCGACCATGTCGTCCTGGTCGACGACGTGTACGGCGGCACCTACCGGCTCTTCAAACGGATCTACGAGCGGCACGGGATCGGACTGACGGCTGTCGACATGCGCGACCACAAGGCCGTCAAGCGTGCCATCACGAAAAAGACGAAGCTCGTCTGGATGGAATCGCCGACGAACCCGATGCTCAAGGTCATCGACATCGCGGCGATCGCCGAGCTCGCGCACAAGGCCAAGGCCCTCGCGGTCGTCGACAACACCTTCGCCAGCCCGTACCTCCAGCAGCCGCTCCTCCTCGGTGCCGACCTCGTGACCCACTCCACGACGAAGTACCTCGGCGGGCACTCCGACGTCGTCGGCGGCGCGGTCATCGGGAGCTCCGCGGACCTGCACGATCGGCTGAAGTTCATCCAGAACGCGGCGGGCGGCGTGCCCGGCCCGTTCGACAGCTGGCTCGTGCTTCGCGGCGCGAAGACCCTGGCCGTCCGCATGGAGCGCCATTCGGCGAATGGGATGGCCATCGCGGAGTGGCTCGCGGATCACCCCAAAGTGAAGAGCGTCAACTACCCGGGCCTGTCGACCCATCCGCAGCATGCCCTCGCGCGGCGGCAGATGCGGAGCTTCGGTGGCATGCTGAGCTTCGAGCTCAAGTCCGGCGGCGAGGCGGCGGCGAAGCGCGTGGCCGCCCGCACGAAGATCTTCGCCCTCGCGGAATCGCTGGGCGGCGTCGAATCGCTCATCGAGATCCCGCTCGCCATGACCCACGGCTCGGTGCGAGGCACGAAGCTCGCCCCACCCGCGGGCCTCATCCGGCTCTCCGTCGGCATCGAGGGCGTCGCCGATCTCATCGCGGATCTCGCGCACGCCATCGGATGAACCTGGCGGTCGCCTTCGCCGCAGGGATCCTCTCGTTCGTGTCCCCGTGCGTGCTCCCGCTGGTGCCCGCGTATTTGGTGAACCTGGCGGGTGAGACCGCGCTCTCCGGCACCGACCGTCGCCGCACCATCGCCCACGCGGCCGTCTTCGTCGCCGGCTT
>DATCPY010000155.1:0-2334 GCA_036569845.1 Candidatus Limnocylindria bacterium
GGTCAGCTGGCTGGTGCACTGCGGGCAACGCGAAGCAGCCTTGGGGATCGTCATTGCGCAGTACGGGCATTCCCGCTCCGGTGGCGCGGGCTTGATGAGCGCCTTCGCGAGGAGGAACACCACGAACGCGACGATGATGAAGCCGATGACCGTGGTGATGAAGATGCCGTAGTTGATGGTCGCGGCGCCGGCTTTCTGGGCGTCGGCGAGGGATGGGTAGCTGCCACCCGAGAGGTTGATGTAGAGGTTCGCGAAGTCGACCTTGCCGAGGAGCATGCCGATCGGCGGCATGATGACGTCCTTCACCAGCGAAGCGACGACCGCGGCGAATGCGAGGCCGATGATGAATGCGAGGGCCAAAGTCAGCACGTTGCTCTTGATCAGGAAGGTGCGGAACTCGGTCCACATGGCGCTTCTTCTCCTTTGGATTCCCCCGGCTGACTGAGCAGGGCGCATGCCTTGTGGGTTGACCGTTACGTGAGGCAGCGAAGCTGTTGACCGCCTCGGGTGAGGCTGGTAGGCTCTTAGCACTCTCGAGGGGAGAGTGCTAATTGAGGGAAATCAACCAGGAGCGCGCGAGCTTGCCCCAGCTGGCGGACCGTCAGCGGGAGATCCTGCGCGCCGTCATCCGCGAATTCATCTCGACCGCGCAGCCGGTCGCCTCGGCCGCGCTCGTCCGCCGCTACGCGCTGCCTGTGTCATCGGCGACGGTCCGGAACGAGCTGGCGGAGCTCGAGGATCTCGGGCTGCTCACGCATCCGCACACCTCGGCCGGTCGGGTGCCGACCGACCTTGGCTACCGGTACTTCATCGAGAGCCTGCTGCCCGATACGACGCTGCAGCCCGAGGAGCAGCTCACCGTGAGCCATCAGTTCCAGCAGGCTCAGCGCGACACCGCACAGTGGCTGCGGCTCGCCGCATCGACGCTCGCGCGGCTCACCGCCGAGGCGTCCATCGTGACGCAGCCCGCCGGAACGAAGAGCGCGCTCAAGCACGTCGACGTGGTGCCGATCCACGACCGCCGCGTCCTCATCGTCGCGGTGCTCGACGGTGGCGCGGTGCGCCAGCAGCTCCTCGACCTCGACCAGCCGGCCGCGCCCGACGAGCTGCGGGCGCTCGGCCAGCGACTGACCGACACGAAGCACGGCGCAGATGCGGCCACGCTGACGAAGGCCGTCGATGCTGAACATGGCGTCGCGCGCCAGATCGTCCGCGCCATGGCCCGGATGCTCGCGGAGACCGAGAGCGCTCTCGCGAGCGACGTCTACTACGACGGCATCCAGAACATCATCCGCCAGCCGGAGTTCGGCGCAGGTGACCCAGCGCGGCTGCGCGACATGGTCGCGCTGCTCGAGGACCGCACCCGTCTCGCCGACCTGCTGCCGCCGACCATCGGCGAGGGCGAGGTCCACGTCGCCATCGGCGCCGAGAATCGCGTCGAGCCGTTGCTCGACTGCAGTCTCGTGTTCGGCCGCTACGGCGGGGCGAGCGGCGTCGTCGGCTACGTCGGCATCGTCGGCCCGCGGCGGATGGATTACGCACGCTCCATCGGCGCGGTCAGCTTCGTCGGCCGGCTGATGAGCGACCTCGTGCGCGTGGTCGAAGGGAACTAGCCATGGACGATCAGCAGCGCCGCGCGGAAGAGCTGCTCGAGGAGCGCATGAAGGCTCGCAAGCCGAATGGCGCGACGGCGACCGAGCCAACGGACATCGAGCCATCGACCGATGACGCCCAGGTCGCCGACGACCCGACTGCGTACAAGGCCGATCTCCAGCGCATGGCCGCCGACTTCGCGAACTACCGCAAGCGCAACGAAGCGGAGCGCGGGGACTTCGCGAAGTTCGCGAAGGCCGACCTCATCACAAAGCTGCTCGACGTGCTCGACGGATACGACCGCGCGCTCGCGAGCGTGCCCGACGACGCGAGCGGGAAGCCGTGGGTCGAGGGGATGTGGCTCGTGGAGCGGAAGCTCCGCAAGATCCTCGACGCCGAGGGGCTCGAGCCCGTCGACTCGCTCGGGAAGCCGTTCGATCCGTACCTGCACGAGGCCGTCGCGCACGTCGAATCGGACCAGCCCGAAGGAACGGTCATCGAAGAACACCAAAAGGCGTATCGCCTGCACGATCGGGTCATCCGGCCCGCACTCGTCTCCGTGGCGAAGGCCCCCCACAACAAGAACAAGGAGAAATAGCCATGCCAAAGGTCATCGGTATCGATCTCGGGACCACGAACTCGGCTGTCGCGTACATGGAGGGTGGCGAGCCGACGATCATCGCGAACGCGGAAGGCGGGCGGATCACGCCGTCGGTCGTCGCGTTCACGAAGAACGGGGAG
>DATCPY010000156.1:0-1508 GCA_036569845.1 Candidatus Limnocylindria bacterium
GAGCTCGTCCGCGACCCCGCGACGAAGGAGCCGGCGGCCGACACGGCGAGCGCGATCGTCGACGCCGCGGCGGAGCGCGGACTGCTCCTGATGAAGTCCGGGATCTACTCGAACTGCATCCGCGTCCTGACGCCGCTGACGCTCACCGACGCCGAGCTCGACGAGGCGCTCGGCGTGTGGGAAGCGTCAATCGAAGCGACGCTCGGTTAGTCACGCCCTCGCTCCGGGAATCATCTCCGGTTCCGTGACGGACGAGGTGATCGCAGACCGGTACGAGCTCGAAGAGCTCGTCGGCACCGGGGGAATGTCGAGCGTCTACAGGGCGCGCGACCGCCTGCTCGAGCGGCATGTCGCCCTGAAGATCCTCCATCCGCACCACTCGTCCGACGAGGATTTCGTGCAGCGGTTCCGCAAGGAGGCGCGCTTGGTCGCGCAGCTCTCGCATCCGAACATCGTCACGGTGATCGACCGCGGCGACGACGGCGGACGCCAGTTCATCGTCTTCGAGTACGTCGAGGGCGAGAACCTCAAGGAAGTCGTCACGCGGGAGGGGCCGCTGCCGCTGCGGCGCGTGCTCGAGCTTGCGTTGCAGATCGGCCGCGGGCTGGCGTTCGCGCATTCGCAAGGGCTCGTCCATCGCGACGTCAAGCCGCAGAACGTGCTGATGAACGGGGATGACCAGGCGAAGGTGACGGACTTCGGGATCGCACGGTCGATCGACGTCGACGTGGGCGTGACGCAGACGGGGACGGTGCTCGGCACGTCGGCCTATATCGCGCCAGAGCAGGCGAGCGGCGGAGACATCACGCCGCAGACGGACGTGTACTCCCTCGGCGTCGTCCTCTACGAGTTGCTGACCGGTGAGGTGCCCTTCCCCGGCGAGAGCTTCGTGGCCGTGGCGATGAAGCACATCAACGATCCCCCGCCGAGCCTGCTCGAGCGGCGGCCCGACACGCCGCCGAGGCTAGCCGCCGCGGTCGGTCGAGCCCTGGCGAAGGAGCCGGGCGAGCGCTTCGGGTCGATGGACGATTTCGTGGCAGAGCTCTCGGCCTGCCTGGCCGAGCTCGGGCCTGAAGCGGACGCGGACGCGACGATGATCGTTCCCGCGGCGCTCGCTCGCCCGGACCGCGGCTCGCGCGCTCCGCGCGGCGTCCGCGTGCCCGCCGGCCGGTCCGGGAGCTCGCCCTGGCCGTTCCTCGTCCCGCTCATCCTCGTCGCGGCGGCGCTCGGCGCGGTCGGCCTCTACTTCGCGGTGACCCGGACGGGCGTCGGCAACCTCGGCAGCTCGCCGCCGCCCGCCCGCGGTACGCATGCAGTGCACCTGTCCGGCGTCGGCGCGTGGGATCCCCAGGGCGGCGACGGGGAGCACGATTCCGCCGCACCGAACGCAACGGACGGCAACCCCGACACGTTCTGGGGCACCGAGCACTACCAGTCGTTCGACAAGCCCGGCGTCGGCGTCGTGCTCCAGGCGCCATCCGCGGTCCAGCTCAAGAGCGTCACGGTTA
>DATCPY010000157.1:0-4387 GCA_036569845.1 Candidatus Limnocylindria bacterium
GCGGGCGCGGCCCTCGCCACGATGCTGTTGCTCGCGTTCCCGTTCGGCATGACGCCCGGCGCATTCGTCGGGCTGGTGCGCAGTGCGTCCGAGACCTACCCGTACTCCTCGCTGTACGCGTTCAACGGCTGGTCCATCGCCCTCGATTTCTGGAAGGACGACGCCGGGTGGGTCGTGCCGGGCGGGATCCTCCTCGTGGCCGGCCTCCTCGCGGCCGTCGTCCCGTTGTGGTGGCGGCGCGATACGGCGGCCCTGCTCGCCGTCGGGACGGCGACCGTCATGGCCTTTTACTTCCTGCCGACCCGCGCGCACGAGCGCTACCTCTTCCCCGCGCTCGCGCTGCTCCTGCCGCTGGCGGTCACCCGGCGCCGGCTCCTCGTCCCGTACCTCGTCCTTGCCGCAGCCTTCTTCGTCACCCTGTACTTCGCGTTCACCCGCTACCCGCAGAACGATCTGCAGGCGCCGGCCTGGCTCGACGCCACGGTCTTCGGCCGCACCGGACAGATCGCGATCGCACTCGTGCTCATCGCGACCTCGGCGCTCATCTGTTGGCGGCTCGTGCGCGGCGAGGCGCGTCTTGTGCCGACGCTCGCGCTCGACGCCGGGCTCGTCGCGACCCTGGCGCCGGCGCCGGCGCGATGGACCCTGCCGGCGGGATTTGGCATCGGCGGTCCTGCGATGCGCAGGGACATCCTCATCGCGCTCGCTGTCGCGCTCGCGGTCCTGGGGACGCGCGGCTTCCGCCTCGACTGGCCGCGCGACATGTACTTCGACGAGGTCTATCACGCGCGCACGGCGTTCGAGCTCCTCGCGCAGCGCGACCCATACGAATGGACCCACCCGCATCTCGCGAAGGAGATCATGGCTCTCGGCATCCTCGCGTTCGGCGACGACCGAGTCATCGGGACCGAAGCCGCACCGGCGAACGTGACGGCGTTCAACGTCACGAACGACGGCACCCGGATCTTCGGTCTTGCCGACGGAACGATCGACGTGCGTGGGCGTGACGCCCAGGAGCTGCGCCTGATCGGTCACGTGAGCTCCATCCCGCGGTGGGTCGGCATCGACCAGGATCACGTGTACGTCGTCGCCGACCGAGATATCGCCGACCTATCTCTCACCCGGCAGCACCCTGACGTGTCCCGACCGCTCGCGAGCGCGGTCACGTCGGCCGGGTTCATCGGCGGTCGCCTCGTCGTCGGTAGTGCGACGACGACGTCGGTCTACACGTCGATCGATGCGTCCGCGACGATCGTCGATACAGGGGCGATCGGCTTCGCCGCGAAGAACGATGGCAGCGAGGCCTATCTCCTCGACGCGACGGGGGCCGTGCACGTCCTGGAAACGGCGGGCTGGACCGAGACCAAGAGCTACCCGAGCGTCGCGAAGGAACGGGCGATCGCGTTCGCGCAGGGCCCGAACGCGATCGTGCTCGCGCGGGCCGACGAGCCGGCCCTCGATTCCATCGACACCAATGACGGGCACCGCGACACGGTGCCGCTCGCGAACGCGCGGACCGGCACCTTCGCGGGACCCGTCAGTGCAATGGCCGTCGTGCCCCGTACGGACTTCCTCTACGCGATCGCGGACGGACGCGTGGTCGTGATCGACGTGCACGGCTTGTCTCCATTCGCTGCGATCGCAACATCCGCGACGCAGCTCGGAGTGGACGGCATTGGCGACACGATCGTCGCGCTCGGGCCGTCGGGCTCCGCCGACCGGATCGAGACCGGGCGCCTCGCGCTGGCCTGGCGCCTGCCGGGCGTGGTCGCCGCCGCGCTGCTGGCCTTCGTGCTCGTGCTGCTGGCGCGGCGGCTGTTCGCCTCGCGGGTCGTGCCGGTCCTCGTGGGCATCGCGGTCCTTGCCGACGGCTCGATGTTCGCCCAGGCCCGGATCGGGATGAACGACATCTACGTCGCGCTGTTCATCGTCGCGGGCTGGTACTTCATCGTGGCCGCGCACCGGCCGCGCCTCTCAGCGCGAACGGATCTGCTGATCTCCGGGGTGCTGCTCGGTCTGGGCGCCGCGTCGAAGTGGGCGGCCTTCTACACGCTCGCTGGGGTGCTGGTCGCGTCGCTCGCGGTCACGGCCTACGCGTACGCGAACGCCCGACCCGGTCAGGGCGGCCCGCTCGATCTGCTCGCCGGCAAGGGAAAGAACGCGGCATTCCTGTTCCTGTCGTTCGCGGTCATCCCAGTTGGGGTGTATCTCGCGAGCTACGTGCACTGGTTCGGCGGTCCGACGGCTCCCTACGGCTGGGACCTCGTCGAGCTCACGAAGCAGATGTACTGGTACCACTCGGGCCTCACCTCGCCGCATCCCGCGGCGTCGCCGTGGTGGAGCTGGCCGCTCATCCTCAAGCCCGTGTACTGGTACTTCGGGCAATCCGACAACGCGAACAACGCGTACATCTACGACGCCGGGAACATCGCGCTGTTCTGGGGCGCGCTCGTAGCGACCGTGTGGTGCGCGCTCGCCGCGATCCGCGCGCGATCCGCCGCTCTCGGGTTCGTCGTGTTCGCGATGCTCGTGCAGTACGTCGCCTGGATCCCGATCTCACGCGTCCTGTTCTTCTACCATTTCTTCACCGCGCTGCCCTTCTATTTACTCCTTCTCAGCGTTTGGCTCGGGTATCTTTGGGAAACCGGACGGAAGGGCTTCGTCATCTCGTACCTCGCCGTCGCCGGTGCGGTCTTCGTCTACTTCTACCCGTTCGTGTCCGGCCAGCCCGTGCCGGGATCGCAGGCGGCGATGTTCTTCATCCTGCCGACGTGGCAGTACGACTGCCAGTTCTATCCGGCCTTCGTGTGCCCGCTGACCGGTGCCGGCGACATCCCGATCGCGGCCGTGCTGCTGCGGGTCGGCGCGGCCACGGCGCTCGCGGCGATCGCTGCGGGTGCGTTCTTCGTCCTGCGATCGCCGGAGCGTGCGCTCGGGTCCGCGCGCGAGCTCCTAGGGCGAGGCGCTGGGCGTGGGCGGAACGCTGGGTGATGGGGACGGCGACGGGCTCACGGTCTCCGACGGCGATGCGCTCGGCGTTGGAGCTGCCGATGCCGATGCCGATGCCGGTACCGGCGACGGGACCGGCGTCGTCAGGAGAGCGCCCATCGCACCGGCGATCGCGATCAGGATCAGCAGCGCGAGGATGAGCGTGCCCGCGAGGGCTCGCGACACCGCGGGCCGTCGCGCGGCATAGACGATCACCGTGATGTTGTCCTCGCCCCCGCGGGCCTTCGCCAGGGCGATGAGCGCATCCGCAGCTCGCGCCGGACTGTCGGCCATCGCCGATGCGATCTCCTCATCGGCCACATGGCGGGTGAGGCCGTCGGAGCAGAGGACGAGACGATCACCGGGCTGCAGCGTCTCGACGAAGATGTCGGGCTGCACCCCACGCGGATCGCCGAGGAAGCGGGTGATGCTGCTCTGGACGTCGCCGCTGTGATCGGTGGTGAGCTGCCGCGGGGATCGTCCGCGGATGAGGTACGCGCGCGAGTCCCCGAGGTTCGCGACCGCGGCCTCTCGTCCTCGGATCGCGGCCGCGACGAGCGTCGTGGCCGCGCGTGAGAACCGCTCGTCCTTCGACGCCGCGAGCACCGCGAGGTTCGCTTGCTGCACGGCCTCGCCAAGGGCCGTGCGGGCGCTGTCGCGGAAGGAGGGCGGGGCGAACGAACGCGCGAGCGCCTCGATCGCGGCCGTGCTCGCCACGTCGCCGCCGGCCTCGCCGCCGACGCCGTCCGCGACAGCGATGAGCGTCACGCCGGCGTAGTCCCGGGCCAGCCAGCGATCCTCGTTGCGCTCGCGGACGACCCCCGGGTCGGTCCGCGCCGCGAGGTCAGTCACTCTTCTTCGTGCAGTCCTTGCCCGAGACGTAGCGCAGGTCCACGGTGGTACCCCGGGCCGCGCTCGCGCCGGCAGCGGGGCTCTGGGTGCCCACCGTGCACGGCGCGCCCTGCAGGCTGGATCCGACATCCCAGCTCGCGTGGAAGCCGGCGCCCTCGAGCGTGTTGATCGCCTGGTCGAGCTTCAGACCGGTGACCCGTGGGATGCCCGGGCCGGCGATCGCGCTCGTCGGCGTCGCCGTCGGGTTCGTCCCGCCGACCGTCGTGGTCGGAAACTTCGCGAAGAACAGCACGACCCCGATGAGGATGGCGAGCACCACGCCGAGTGCCAGGAGCGTATCGAGCCGCGGCCAGCGTCCCGACGACGACGCGATGATCGGTCGGAGCACCCGCGTCACGGGGTCGTGGACCGCGTCCGACAGCGCGGCCGCAAAGGCGCCCGCGGTCGCGTAGCGCCGATCGGGATCGCGAGCGAGACCCTTCGCGATCACGCCGTCGGCGGTATCCGAGAGCCGCGGGTCGGCGGTGCGAATGTGCGGCGCGCCACG
>DATCPY010000158.1:0-2202 GCA_036569845.1 Candidatus Limnocylindria bacterium
ACGAGCGAGCTGCTCGCGGGTGTGGCAGTCAGCCCCGGCGAGATGCGCGACCAATGCCGCGCACGCCGCTTCGTCAGTATCGAAGATGCCGTCCGCGAGCGCGGCGCACTCGACCTGCTCGAGCGTCCCGATCGGACAGACTGTCGTTGCCACGTAGCGATGCTTCATGTTGACGAGCGTTGTGTCGTTGATCAGCGTCATCTGCAGCGACCTCGATCCAATCGTCGTTCGAGCCGTCGCGTTCGATTTCTCTTGGCTACAAATCGGAACGACTCGACACGAAAAAAAAGCAAGCACTGTGCCAGTCGAACGCGTACCTCGGCTCGACGCCATCGAAGCTGTAACGGGCGTACATCGAATTGATGGTGGGCGAGCAATGGCTCTGTAAACGCGAAGCCTCGTCGCGAATCAGGTCTGCGCGCCGGTGCGCTCGGCCTGCTCCGGCCCGATCCAGGCTTCGCGGATCGCGGCGCTCGTCGTTGCCGGCGCGGTCGCGTCGAGGACCCCGAGGTCGTCGTCCTGGAGCTCGCGGAACACGCTCATCGGCACCAGGCGATCGATCTCGGTCACGAACTTCGCGCACTCGATGAACGAGCGCTTCGCGAGGGACGCGGTCTCAGCGTCGCCAAGGGCGCCCGCGGTCGTGTGCAGCATCGTGTAGCTCAGGTAGACGAGGTTCAGGGCAGTGTGATCGTCACGCAGACCCTTGGCCGGGCCTTCCGTCCGGACCTTGTTGTAGAGGCCCGCCGCGACGCCGAACGCATCGGCGACGACCTCCTTGACCGGGTGCGTCGGGCTGCCGCCGAGCGCCCCGAGTCGAGTTCCGAGCGCATCCTCCTGGCGCCTGAGGCTGAGCGCGATCCGCGCGATCGCCTGCGCCACATCGGCTTTGTCCTTGAACTCGTCCTTCTGGCGCTCCATCGCGGTGTGCACATGGCTCACCAGTGACTTCATGTCACCGAGGTACTTCGTGATCGTCTCTTGTTTCTTGTCGCCCATGGGGAACCGTCTCCTTCATTTGGTGGGATACGTCTCGACGGAGCAAGGTCTGCGCCAGCGCGTGCCCGCTCGCCCGCTCGCCATCCGCCCGCGCGAGAATGTGCGGATGCAGGAATTCACCGCGGCCGAGCTGCGCACGCTCCGGTCGTTGAAAACTCCCTTCGGGATCCAGCGGTTCCTCGACGGACTTCCGTATCACCTGGCCACGACGGCCTGGTCGCCGCGCCGCGTATTGAAGGAGCGCACGGCGCACTGCCTCGAGGGCGCGATCTTCGCGGCAGCCGCGTTGCGCGCCATCGGCCGACCGCCGCTGATCGTCGACTTCGAGGCCAAGGGCGACACGGACCACGTGCTGGCCCTGTTCAAGGAGCGCGGGCACTGGGGCGCGATCGCGATGTCGAACTACACCGGCTGCCGCTACCGGGAGCCGATCCATCGCACGCTGCGCGAGCTCGCGATCAGCTACTTCGACGTGTACTTCAACCTTCGCGGCGACCGGTCCCTGCGCACGTTCTCGCGCCCGGTCGACCTCCGTCGCTTCGATTCACGGGACTGGATGACCAACGACAAGGAGGTCTGGTACATCCCGGAGCACCTGCTGACCATCCCGCACACCCGGCTGATCACGCCGGCGATGGCGAAGCAGCTTCATCGCGTGGGCGAACGATCGCTCGCGGCCGGCCTCGTCGGCCATCGCTGGAAGTGACGCGCTAGCGGTCGAGCGCGCCGATCGCGAGCACGAGCCCGTCCTTCTTGATCGCGGGACTGGTGACGATGAACAGGAGCACGCCGCTGGTCGGGGCGCGCATCGTGGCCAGCGCCTCCCCCACCAGGTCGACGAGCTCACCGACCACGTCGCCCTTCTTGATCATGCGCCCGACTTCGACACGCGGGTGAAAGATCCCTTCGGCCGGCGAGCGCAGCCAGTCGAAGCTGTTCACGATCGTCGGCGGCTTCACGAGGTCGGGCACGCCCGCGAGCGCGCCGACCGCGCGCAGGATGTTGGTGACCCCTTTGACGTGGCGGGCGACGTCCGCCTCGATGAGCAGCCCGCGACCTCCAGACTCGGCGACCATGGCCGGGACGCCGTTGAGGCACGCGACCGCGTAGAGCGAGCCCGGCCGCTCGCCGGTCGGCGCGCTCTTCACCGCCCACTTCGCGCCATACGCGTTCGCCATGCGGGTGATCCGCGCGTCGAGCGCG
>DATCPY010000159.1:0-1570 GCA_036569845.1 Candidatus Limnocylindria bacterium
CTCGAGTACACGCCGAAGGGCGATGAGCACGGTGGCGTGCGCGGCGCGCGGATGACGCCGGGCGACCGGGTGGAGCTCATCCCGAGCCACTGCGATACGACGGTGAACCTCTACAACGAGTTTGTGTGCGTCAGGCGAGGCGTCGTCGAGGCCGTCTGGCCCATCGCGGCACGGGGGAGGATCCAGTGACGAAGCGCGAGGTCCTGAAGAGCAGCGTGCCGACGACCGGGCTGCCGTACGCCCAGGCGATCCGGGTCGGCGATCTGGTGTTCGTCGCGGGCCAGGTCGCGCTCGATCCGGCGACCGGCCAGGCCATGCCGGGCGACGTCGGCGCGCAGACCGAGAAGATCCTCGAGAACATCAAGGGCATCCTCGAGAACGCCGGCACATCGCTCGCGTACGCGGTCGAGAACTTCTGCTTCCTCGCCGACGTCCGGCGTGACTTCGCCGCGTTCAACGTGGTCTATGCCCGGTACTTCGATACGAACGGACCGACCCGAACGACGGTGCAGGCGGTCCTGCCGCGCGACGGTCTGCTCGTCGAGATCCGCTGCCTTGCGATGATGCCCCCGGCCTAGCCCCGGCCCCTCCCGCGCGCGCCGCCGGACAGGATCGCGCGGGCCTGCGCGGCCTGCTGTTCCGGTACGAGGATGTCGAAGGCCGACGACATCCCAAAGCCGCCGTAGGGGGCGCCGGCGTCGGCGCGGACGACCTGGGCCGGGATGCCCTCCAGGCGTAGCCGCTGGGCCATCACTTCCGCCGACGCCTGGTCGTTCGCCTGGTGGATCCGCACGCCTGCCATCGTCCCGTTCTAGCAGGGAACCACGAGGCGGGCAGCGTTGTACGGAGGCTGACACGGCCAGCTACGGCCGGGAGGTGCTCCAGTGGTCCGGATCGGGTTCGCGCTCCTGTTGATCCTGTCCTCGATCGGCTTCACCGCGTCCGCGGCGGTGGCCGACTGCGTCAACTGCGTCGACAACGTCTCGCTCCAGACCCGTGACGGCCAGCCCTGGTCGGCCGGGAAGCCGGTCACCCTCGTCGTGCACATGCAGCGGCACGCCCAGGGAGCGGTCCCGCCGAGCGCGGTCGCGGTGGTCATGCAGACCGACGGCGATCGCACGAAGTGCCTTGATGTTCCATTGAAGCTCGTCTCGAGCGACGGCACCTCCGGCCTGTACGCCGGTCTGTTCTTCCCGTTCCGCGCGGCGCGGTACGACGGCAAGCTGTCGATCGGCGACGACGTGTCGGACATCACCTTCGACGTGAACACGGTCGCCGCCGGGGCGGCACCGGCCGGTGACCTTCCCGCCGCGGAGCCGATCGACACCGCGGCCGCGCCCCTCACCTTCGTGAGCGCATCCGAGCTCCCGTTCATCGCCGGTGCGGCCATCGCCTTCTGGGCCCTTCTGGGGCTCGTGCTCTTGCTCTTCGGCCGGCAGCGCCGCGCCGTGACCGCCCGAGCGAGCTGATGCGTTCCCTCCGGGTCGTCGCCGCCGTCGCGATCGCGTTGATCGCGTGCGGCGGCGCCGATACCAGCCGGCTCGGACCGGCTGCCGCGCCGAGCGCGACT
>DATCPY010000160.1:0-10022 GCA_036569845.1 Candidatus Limnocylindria bacterium
GCCATCGTCACACGGCCGAGGTCGAGCAGGAGCTCGGCGTGCGGGTGCAGCTCTCCGTGACCGCCGTCGAGCTCGTTCGCGGCGTGCTGGCGACGGCGCACGTCCCGGTGAAGAACGGCATCGACGACAAAGCCTGCTGGCGGGCGTACCGCGAGTCGTACGCCGACGAGCCGTTCGTGCGGATCGTGAAGGAGCGGACCGGCATCTTCCGGTACCCCGAGCCGCGCCTGCTCGCCGGCTCGAACTTCGCCGACGTGGGCTTCGCCGCCGATCCGCGAGGCGATCGGGTCGTCGCGCTCTGCGCCATCGACAACCTCATGAAGGGCGCCGCCGGCAACGGCGTGCAGGCGATGAACGTGGCCTGCGGCTTCCCGGAGACCGCGGGGCTCGAGTTCCCGGGATTGCATCCGTGACGCTTCGTGCGGTGATCAAGGCCGGGGGGTCGGCCGGTGTGGACCGCGATAGCGTGGCCGATCTGGTCGCCGACGTCGCGCGCTCCGACGAGATCGTCCTCGTGCACGGCGCGTCCGCGGAGACGGACAAGCTCCAGGAGCGGTTCGGGCATCCGGTCGAGACCATCGTGTCGCCGTCCGGGCATCAGAGCCGGCGTACGGATCGCCGCACGCTCGAGCTCTTCGCGATGGCCGCGCTCGGCGTCGAGAACTTCCTCTACGTCGAGAAGCTGCAGGCCCGCGGCGTCGACGCGGTGGGTCTCTCGGGCCTCTCCGGCCGGCTCCTCGTGGCGGAGCGGAAGGCCGTGCGGTCGGTGAAGGACGGGAAGACCATCGTCCTCCGCGACGACTACACGGGGACGGTGAAGGCCGTGAACGTGCCGCTCCTCCGGCAGTTCATGGGACCGAGCCGCGTGCCGGTCATCGCGCCGCTCGCGCTGTCGACGGAGAACGAGGCGGTGAACGTCGACGGCGATCGAGTCGCGGCCCGCATCGCGGTCGCGATCGAAGCCGATGCGCTCCTCATCCTGACGAACGTCGCCGGTCTCCTCCGGGACGTGTCCGATCCCGCCTCGCTCGTCGCAGAGACGACGCTCGATGAGGCCGAGGGACTTGCCCGGGGCCGGATGAAGAAGAAGATCCTGGCCGCCCGCGAGGCCATCGAGGGCGGCGTCGGCGAGGTCATCATCCGGAGCGCCGCAGGCGACCCCCGCGTGCGGACGGTCATTCACGGATGAGTGAGGCCAGCCGGACCGAGCTTGCTCGGTCAGGTGGACGAACGAGTCAGGCTGCGGAGCAGCCCGGATGAGCAACGCGATCGCCCGCGAGAGCGCGCACACCTCCGGGCTGTATCAGAAGCGCGATCTCGCGCTCGTGCGGGGCGACGGCGCGCTCGTCTGGGATGACACCGGACGCGAGTACATCGACTGTGTCGGCGGGCAGGGATCCGGCAATCTCGGCCATGCGAACCCAGCCGTCGCCGACGCGCTCGCCACCCAGGCCCGCACGCTGTCGTTCTGTACCGAGCTCTTCTACAACGACCGCCGCTCCGACCTGTACGACCGTCTCGCCAGGATCCTCCCGCCCGCGCTCGACCGGGTCTTCCTCTGCAGCAGCGGCACGGAGGCCGTCGAGGGCGCCTTGAAATTCGCGCGTCTGGCGACGAAGCGGTCGAAGGTCGTCGCGACGATGCGCGGCTTCCATGGGAAGACCATGGGCGCGCTGTCCGCGACCTGGGGCCCGGAGTACCGCGAGCTGTTCGGCCCGCTGCTCGAGGGCTTCAGCCACATCCCGTTCAACAAGACCGAGGCCCTCGACGCAGCGATCGGAAGGGACACGTCGGCGTTCATCGTCGAGCTCGTGCAGGGCGAGGGCGGCGTTCGGCCCGCCACCAGGGAATTCGTTGTGGAGGCCGCGCGGCTCTGCCGCGAACGTGGCGTGATCCTGATCGTCGACGAGGTGCAGACGGGCTTCGGCCGCACCGGCACGATGTTCGCGATCGAGCAATTCGGCATCGTGCCCGACGTGCTCTGTCTCGCGAAGTCGATCGCCGGCGGCATGCCGATGGGTGCGATCGCGTTCTCGCAGGTACTCGGCCTGCTGCCGAAGCGGTCGCACTCCACGACCTTCGGCGGGAACCCCCTCGCCTGCGCCGCGGCGGTCGCGACGATCGACGAGCATCTCCGCCTCGGCCTTGCGCGCAACGCGTCCGAACGCGGCGCCCAGCTGCATGACGGCCTGCTGTCGATCGAGTCGCCAAAGGTGCGGGAGGTCCGCGGCCTCGGTCTCATCCAGGGCATCGAGCTGAAGGAGAACGCCGGGCCGACGCTGAAGGCGCTGCAGGATCACGGCGTGCTCGCCCTCGGCGCGGGGCCGACCGTCGTGCGCTACCTGCCGCCCCTCGTCATCACCGCGGCGCAGATCGATGCGGTCCTCCATGCGACACGATCCGCCTTGACCGCCGCGTGACCAACGTGGACCTTGAGCTGACGTCGGATGACGTCGCGCTGGTGGGCGGGCTCGTCGCGATCCCGTCGGTGTCACGCGAGGAACACGACGCGGTCGAGTGGCTGGTGGCGCGAATGCGCGAGCGCGGATTCCGTGCGTCGGTCGATCCGGCCGGCAACGCGGTCGGCGAGATCGGCGACGGGCCGACGCACGTGGTGCTCCTCGGCCACATCGACACCGTGCCGGGCGACATCCCCGTCCGGATGGAGGATGGCGAGCTCGTCGGGCGCGGGGCCGTTGACGCGAAGGGCCCGCTCGCGGCGTTCGTCGCGGCCGCGACCGAGGCCGTCCCCGGCGTCAAAGTCACGGTCGTCGGCGCGGTGGAGGAGGAATCGCCCACCAGCAAAGGCGCCCGCTATCGCGCGACGCTGCCGGCTCCGGACTGGTGCGTGATCGGCGAGCCGTCGGGCTGGGACGGCGTCACCGTCGCGTACAAGGGCCGGCTCGTCCTCGCGGTCAGCCTCGCGCGCGACGCGCGTCATGGCGCGTCGCCGGGACCGACCGTCGCGGAGGAGGCCCTCGCGCTCTGGGTGAGCCTCTTGGGATCGGCGACAGCGCGCACCGCGGACGCGCGCTCGTTCGCGCGACTCGATTGCCGGCTCGAAGGGATGCACGCTGATCGGGGGGACGGTCTCGTGGAGCGAGCCGAGCTGCGCGTGGGGTATCGCGTGCCGCCCGGGATCGTGATCGACGAGCTCGAGGATGCCGCGCGGGCGATCGCGGAGGCGCATGACGGCGAGGCGGAGGTCACGGTCGAGCGCATCGCGTCCGAAGAACCGGCGCGTACGGCGCGAACGACTCCGGTCGCGACCGCTTTCGCCCGCGCGATCGCCCATGTCGGCGGTCAGACCACATACAAGGAGAAGAGCGGGACGAGCGACATGAACGTCCTGCTGCCCGCATGGGGCTGTCCGATGGTGGCGTATGGACCGGGCGACGCGCGGTTCGACCACACGCCCATCGAGCGCCTCGCGCTGGCCGACTACGCGCGGTCCATCGCGGTCCTCAAGGACGTGCTCCGCCGGGCGGCCAGCCGCTAGCATGACCCGCGCCCCGACCGCTTCGCGCTGACGCTCGGGGGCGAAGGGGGAAGGGTGTTCTCGAACCGGCGCCAGCGTCAACGCGCCATCCTTGCCGCCCTCGCCACGGTCGGGATCCTCCTTGGAGCTCTGTCTTTCAGCAGCCAACTCCTCGATTCGAACCTGCAGGCCGTGACGTACGACACGTACATCACGAACGCTCCCGGCAAGCTGTCGAACCAGGTCACCGTCATCGCGCTCGACGACAAGACGGTCACGAAATATGGGAAGTACCCGCTTCCCCGCCAAGCCTGGGTCGATCTCCTGGCCGCGTTGAAGCCGCTCGGGCCTCGAGCGGTCGCATTCGACATCGGCTTCTACGACGAATCGCCGAACCCCGACCAGGATCGCGCGCTCGCGGTCGCGATCAAGGACGCGGGCAACGTGATCCTGGCGATGCAGGGCGCCGGTGCCCACATCGACGGTGACGGCGCGGTCCGGTATCACGCCGAGCAGGTCCCGATCACGATCCTCCGGCAGGCGGCCGCGGGGCTCGCCTCGGTGAACGTGCTGCCCGACGCCGACGGTCGCGTCCGCAAGGCGGAGCTCGTGATCGACACGCCGAGCGGCCGCTACTACGCGCTCCCGCTCGTCGCGACCGCGCGGTCGCTCCTGGTGGCGAAGTTCGTGGCGGGCGACGAGACCTCGATCAAGCAGCAGGGTGACGTGCTCGTCCTCCCCGGCCGGACCGGGCTGCCCGATCGGGTCATGCCGATCGACGAGACCGGGCACATGCCGGTCTACTACGCCGCCCCGCCAGCGACCGACCTCGCCGCGCGGTCCCCGGACGCGAAGCCCTGTGCCGACAGCCTCGAGTTCTGCGTCGTGTCGCTGGCGGATGTCGTGGCCGGCAAGATCCCGCGTGAGCTCATCGCGAACCGGACGATCTTCGTGGGCGCACATTCGATCTCGGCGGTGCCCGACAACTACCCGGTCCCGAACAGCGGCTTCCTGAAGATGTGGGGGGTCGAGATCTGGGCGAACACCGCCGCGTCGATCTTCACCAACCGGTTCCCCCAGACGCGCGAGAGCTTCCCCGTCACGCTCGCCGAGATGATCGTCGCGACGCTCGGCGGGATCCTCCTCGTCACGCAGTTCCGGCTCTACGGCTTCCTCGCGGCCGTGTTCGGCCTGGTCGTGTACGGCTACGCCCGGTTCGTGCTGTTCTCCGCGGCCACGGGCGGCTCGGTCGGCGAGGGGCCGATCGCCGTCGCCTCGTACGGCTACCTCATTCCGAGCGCCTTCTGGTGGGTGGTCGCGCTCGGCTACCTGCTCGTCGAGGAGCAGCGCGCGGTCACCCGAACCCAGACGACCTTTGGCCGGTTCGTCACGCCGTCGATCGCTCGCACGATCATGGACATCGAGGAAAGCGGCAAGCTGGCCCTCGGCGGCGAGGAGAAGCGCGTCACGGTGCTGTTCGGCGACATCCGCGGCTTCACCACGATGAGCGAAGGGATGACCCCCCGCGTACTACTGGACACGCTGAACCGTTACTTCGAAGGCATCGTGAACATAGTGAACCGCTACGAGGGGACCGTGAACAAGTACAACGGCGACAACATCATGGTCATCTGGGGTGCGCCGCTGCCGGTCGTCGACCAAGCCCGAAAAGCCGTGCAGGCGGCGCTCGAGATCCAGCGCTGGATCGTGGCAGAGCGCGGCACCGGCGGCCCGGATGTGTCGTTCGGCTTCGGCATCAACACCGGGCCGGTGGTCGCGGGCTTCCTCGGCGCGCTCGGACGGATGGAATACACGGTGATCGGGGACACCGCGAACGTGGCCTCGCGCCTCACGTCCAACGACATCGCGCGGCGCGACCAGGTGGCCGTGAGCGCAGAGACGCTCTCCGAGCTCGGCGGCGACGTGACCACCGTGGATCTCGGCGCCGTGCAGGTGAAAGGTCGCGCCGAGGCCGTGCGGTGCTACCAGGTGAACAGCATCGGGACCATTGAGAGCCCGAACCCGGCGCCGGCGCCTGAGCGGCCGATCGGCGCCGCCGCCGTCGCCGGCTACCACTAGGCCCTTGTTGGTGATCGACGACAAGGTCGCGTTCGTGCTGATGAAGCTGACGCATCTGGCGGTGCAGCGCGACCGCGAGGCATACCTGCGAGGGCTGATCGACCTCTGCGCGCAGGCGACCGACGCCGAGCGCTGCACGGTGTACTTCGTGGACCGGCCCAAGCACGAGCTGTGGTCGCGGATCGCGTCGCGGACAGCGATCGAGATCCGGCTCCCGCTCGGCACCGGCATCGCCGGCCAAGTGGCCCTCACGGGCGAGACCATCAACGTGCCGGATGCGTACGCTGACCCGCGGTTTGACCGAAATGTTGACCTGCGGAGCGGCTATCGGACACTGAACATGCTGGTGGTGCCGGTATGGGACCCGACCGGTCGCAACGTCATCGGCGTGCTGCAGGTGTTGAACAAGCGGAGCGGTCCGTTCGAGCGGCGCGACCAGATGCTCCTCGAACGCATCGCCGAGAGCGTCAGCCCCGTGCTTGCGCAGATCCCGCTGGAAGAGCCGTCGTGAGCCGGCAGCCGATCGACCGCCGGGCCGCCGACCGTCGCGCCAAGGAGCTTGCGGACCGGCGTGATGCCGAGGCTCGAGACCGTCGCGCCGCCGAACGCCGCAGGGGTGCCGGCCGCCGCGACCTCGACACGCTCCTGGACGTCACCCGGCGGCTCATGACCGTCACCGACCTCGACGCATTGCTGCGACTCATCGCCGAAGCGACCGTGACGATGGTCGGCGCTGAGCGCGCCACGATCTACATCGTTGACCAGGAGCGCCAGGAGTTCTGGTCGCGGGTCGCGACCGGCAAGGGCGTCGGCGAGATCCGCTTCCCGCTCGGCGTCGGCATCGCCGGGACCGTCGCCCAGACCGGCCTGACCATCAGCATCCCGGACGCGTACGCGGATCCGCGCTTCAACCCGGAGAGCGACAAGCGGACCGGGTTCCACACCCGCAACCTCCTGACGATCGCGATGACAGGACACGACGGGGTCGTCATCGGCGTATTCCAGGCGATCAACAAGAAGAGCGGTGAGTTCACCATCGAAGACGAGATCACCCTCGGCTCGCTCGCATCGTCGGCCGCGGTGGCCGTGGAGAACGCCCAGCTGGTGACGGCGCAGAAGCGACTGTGGCTGTCGCTCATCGAGACCCTTGCGACGACGGTCGACGCCCGGGATCAGCAGACCGCCGGCCACAGCAAGCGCGTGACGCGCTACGCGGCGGTCATCGGGACCGAGCTGGGCCTCTCCGACGAAGACCTCGAGCGCCTTCGCGCGGCCGCGCTCCTCCACGACTACGGCAAGATCGCGGTACGCGACCGCTTCCTGCAGAAGCCAGGCAAGCTTGACGACGCGGAGTTCGCGTACATGAAGGCCCATGCGGAGAAGACCGCGGAGTTCCTCGGCTACCTCGACTTCCCGCCGGACATGCGCGAGGTGCCGGAGATCGCGGCGCAACACCACGAGCGGATGGACGGCACGGGCTACCCGAAGGGCCTGCGCGGGGATCAGATCCTCATGGGCGCGCGCATCGTCGCGGCGGCGGATGTCTTCGACGCGCTCACCGCGCCGCGGTACTACAAGCCGGCGTACTCGGTCGAAAAGACGCTCGAGATCATGGACGGGATGGCCGGCGCGCATCTCGATCCCGCGGTCGTCGCCGCGGTGCACAGCGCGCTGCCGGAGCTCGAGCGCACGATCGACGAGCTCAAGGCGACGTGGCCGAAGGCCGGCGACGAGGGGATGGGCAGCATCTCCGAAGCCGCGAGCGGGCTGTCCGAGCGCGACCAGAAGGCGCCGGCGGCACGCGCGTGAAGATCCGGTTCTGGGGCACGCGCGGCTCGATCCCGACGCCGGGACCGCGGACGGTGCGCTACGGCGGTAACACGGCCTGCGTCGAGGTGCGCGACGCGACCGATCATCTGCTCGTGCTGGACGCCGGCACGGGCCTGCGCGAGCTCGGGATCAAGCTCAACGGCACCTCGCCGTTGACCGTCGATCTGCTCCTCTCGCATCTCCACTGGGATCACATCCAAGGCATCCCATTCTTCCGACCGGCGTACGACCCCAAGAGCACGCTCCGGCTGTATGGCCCGACGCAGCACCGCCCGCTGAAAGAGCTGCTCGGGCTCGGCATGGACGACCCGTTCTTCCCGGTCGATCTCGACGGGCTGCCGGTGCAGCTCGAGGTACTCGAGTTCATGAGCGGGTCGACGCGCGTCGTCGGCCCGTACCAGGTGACCGCGGCCACGGTCTTCCATCCGGCGCCCGCCCTGGCATATCGCATCGAGGCGGACGGGAAGTCCATGGTCTACGCCACGGACACCGAGGACCCGTTCAGCGGGCAGACCAATCCGGTCATCGCGCTCGCGAAGAACGCGGACGCGCTCATCCACGATGGACAGTTCCTCGATACAGACTTCAAGGCCGGCTGGGGGCACTCGACGGTCTCCACCGCGCTCGACGTCGCGACGCGCGCCAACGCCAAGCGGCTGATCCTGTACCACCACGATCCTGACCGTACCGACGACGCGCTCGACCGCATCGGCATCGAGGCTCAGCGGACTGCGGATGCGCTGGGCGGCGGACTCGAGGTCATTGTCGCGCGCGAGGGGGCCGAGCTCGAGATCTAGCCTGGGAGCATGACGTCGAGCGCGCGCGAGTTAGCCCAGCGGCGGTGATGACGGCCGGTCAGCGCCCGACGGATCAGTGACCGGCGGCTTCGAGCTGCGGCCGACCAGATGGGTCGCCACACACGTGTACAGCGCGTCGAGGTCGAACGGCTTCTTCAGGTGTCCGTCGGCGCCGAGCTGGGTCGCGATGCTTGCGATATCGGGGGCGGCGCTCATGACGACGAGGGCGGCTGGGAGGGCGGCGACCCTGCGGTATTGCTCTACGAACGACCAGCCGTCCATGATCGGCATCCGGAGGTCCACCAGGATCAGCGCCGGCTCGTGGGCCTTCACGAGGTCGAGTGCCGCGGCGCCCTGCGGCGCCGACGCGATCGCATAGTCCTCCCGGAGCGACTCGCGGATCGTGTCACAGAGCGCTTCGTCGTCGTCGATGACCAGGATCCGCGGGCGCGCGGCCCGGTCGCTGCCGCCCGAGCGGCGGAGCTGCCTCAGCGCGGCCTCGCTTTGCCCCGGGCGGCCGCAGGCGTCGCGGTCACGAAGCTCTTGCCAACGCCGGACGCCCTCGGGGTCGGGGTCGGCGCCTGCTGGCGCGGAGTGAACCGCATTGCGTCCATGAGGGGCAGGCCGTCGCTCGGCTTCCACTCATGCCCGGTCTGGTCAGCGCCGGCAGGGCACAACGCCCAGACGCCTTCGTAGATGGTCAACGCCGAGTCGCTTCGACCGGCTGCATGCGCCTTCGCTACGCAAACGAACCTGATGAGCTTCATCGGGTCTCCGCTCATTACCGCAAACGGTAGCCAGCCTGGCGAGCGGTCGCAAGACCGGAGGTCAGCACGGGTCCGCCCGCCACCGCCCGACCGCCCCAAGGGCGCACGTGTTCGCTGGGCCTCGAAGGAGGTGCGCGTCAACGCACGTTCAGCGGGCATCGCTCAACGATCGGTGCTTCCACGCCGGCCGCCGGTGGGCGAGGAGGGACTCGAACCCTCACGCTCTTACGAGCACGAGCTCCTAAAGCTCGAACGTCTGCCATTTCGTCACTCGCCCGACGAAAGCGTACCGCTACGGTCGTGCGAGCTGGGCCTTCTCTGCCAGCGAGGCATCGAGCGCGCGCAGCGTCGCCGCGCTGCTGCGCCGCTCATGCAGTCCCCGCATCGCGCCGATGTGCTTGGCGATCGCGCGCGCGTCGCCGCCGTACGCGTCGAGCATGCGGATGACCTTCTCGCACTGATAGGCGTGCTCGGCGATGTGCGACGCGAACCGGTGCAGCCGGTGGCGCACGTCCACGTCGAAACCGCCCCACACGGTGGGTCGCGCGAGCGCCGCCTCGTCGACTCCCGCGAAGGTGGGGTCGGTCTCGGCTCGTCGCGCCGCGAATCGACCGAGGATGTCCAGGACGCCACCCGCGGTATCGGCGGGATCTGGCGCCGGCCGGCGCTCGGCCGGCATGAGCACCGGCTCGGCCGCGCCGCGGGTGAGCGCGTAGCTCGTACTCGCGCGATACGAGCGCTCGACGCCGATCGCGTGGGCCAGCGTCTGGCGCAGCGACCACTCGCCCTCCGCGGGTGCGCGGTCGAGGAGCGCGTCATCGAGACCCGCGAGGAGACCGCGGAGCTCGCCGAAGGCGCTCTGGGCGAGGGAGAGGATCCGCGCGGCCTCGGTCGGCGCCCGCGGTGCCTCGACCACGGCGCGCTGCTCCTCTTCGAGGGCAAGATACAGCGCGCCACCGAGCTCCGCGGGCTTGCCACGGAATGTCCATTCGCGCCGCAGATCGAGGTCCGTCAGCGTCGCGAGACGAGCGAGCGATTCGTCGAAGGTCAGGATCTGACGCGAGCCTCGAT
>DATCPY010000161.1:0-25646 GCA_036569845.1 Candidatus Limnocylindria bacterium
GCGATCGGCGCGGCGATCACCAGCGCGACGACGGCGACGAACGCCGCGACAGTGGCGAATCGCGAGCCGCGGAGCCGCTTCACCCGCCGTCCCTCGACACGAGCGGAGGATACAAGCGGATGCCGGACAACAAAGAGCCGGGCCCGACCGGCCCGGCTCTCGTGCTTTCGTGCGGCCGACCGCTACGCGGTCTTCTGGGCCTCGTGCAGCGGCTTCTTGTCGATCCGGAGCAGGGTCTGGTGCTTCGCCGCGACGGTGAACGGGATCACCCCCGGGATGAGCCACTCAAGGGGCCCAGGGGCCGAAGGCGATCCGGGTCTCGCTCAGGATCTGGGTGAGCACGAGGACCGCGAAGCCGGTCGCGCCGCCCGCGAGGAACGTGAGCCACGGCCGCGACAGCCGCGTTGCCGCGACACTCTGCGCGCGCATGACCGAGAATTCTACGGCGCGTCAACGCGCGGGGATCACCTCGCACTGGCGCAGCAGGTCGTCGATGAGCTCGCGCCAGCGGAACGCGATCGGGTCGGACCAGAACGCGCGCACTTGCTCGAGCAGCGGGCGCGCCTCGGCATAGCGGCGCTGGGCGATGAGGAAACGCGCGAAGCGGAGCCGGGTGTCGGCGATCGTCAGTCCGAGCTCGGTGCGGCCGAAGATGTCCAGCGCGCCACGGAAGAGCCGCTCGGCATCGGCTGCGTCTCGCTCGGCGGCACGCAGCTCGGCGAGCGCAAGGTCGAATTCAGCGCGGTGGAGCGGTACCGAGCTCTCGCTCGAGGCGATCGCGCGATCGGCGTGCCGCCGCGCCGCGGCGACGTCGCCGAGCGCGACGAGCGCGCGCGCCATCAGCCACTCGAAGCGCGCGACGGTAAGCCGCTGGGTCGCCGGATCGAGTCCCGGGATCCGCTCGTCGCCGATCGCGACGACCTTGGCGTACTCACCGGAGTCGAGATGGGCGAGCGCGGTGGCGTACTGCACGAAGTCGACGTTCAAACGACTTCCCGTGTCGGTCGCGAGCGCGAGCGACTCCTCGTACGAGCGTTGCGCGGCCGGGTAGTCTCGCCGCCAGCGCGCCAGGTTCCCGAGCTGCATCGCCATGCGGTGACGCTGGAGCATCGAGCCGCTCGCCTGGGCAACGGCGTAGGCTTCCTCGCGGAGGGCGATGCTCCGGCTGAGGTCCCCGCGCTGGAGCGCCGCCTCCGCCAGGACGCTGAGTGCGATCGGGATCGCGAACTTGACGCCGTGCGCCCGAGCGAGATCCAGCGCTTCGCGCCCGATGGCCTCGGCCTCGAGCATCTGGCCGGCGCCGAGCGGGGCGAAGGACGAGAACGCCGTCGATTGCGCGATGAGCTCCGGATCGCCGACCTCCTTCGCGATCGTGATCGCCTCGCCGAACAGCCGGCGCGCAACCTCGGTCCGCTCTCCGTTCTTGAAGGCGCGGTTCACGAGCAGCCGGCTGAGCACCTCGCTCGCCCCGGCCCCGGCCCCGCGGGCCTCCTCCAGCGCTCGCTCGAGCGCAGCGTCGGTCTCCGAGGTCGAGCGTTCCGCGAATCGCATCAGTGCGGCGAACCCGGTCGTCTCGGCGTGCTGGGCGGGTGTCACGCCGATCGCCTCGCCGACCGTGGCCGAGCGCTCGTACAGATTCGCGGCGGCGCGGACGTCGCCCCGCTTGCGGGCTTTCGTCCCGGCGGCGAGGAGCCGGTCGAAGGCGCGGCGGCCGAGCTCGTCGGTGCCCGCGGCCTTCACCTCGCGCCCGAGGAGGAACGCTTGCTCGGCGTGATAGGCGAGGACGTCGATCAGGTCGTCCCGCTCGTGGCCGAGCGTGTCCTCGACCCACCGGACGTACCGGTCATGCAGCCTCGAGCGCTCTTCTTTCGGCACGCTCTCGTACACGACCTGGTGAATGAGGACGTGCTTGAAGCGGTAGGGCCGACCGCGCCCGGCACCGCGCTCGTCCGACTCGACGATGAGATCTCGACGCACGCCTTCACGCAGCGCGTCGCCTGACGGCGGCTCGCCTGCGGCGAGCGCGGCGAGCCCGTTCGTGAAGAACAGCCGGCCCATGACGGCGGCCCGCTGGAGCAGGCGCTTGAGCTCGGGCGTCGCGCGATCGAGCCGTGCGGCGATGAGGCCCTGGAGCGTCTCTGGCAGGACCAGGGAGCCGACATCGGCGCTCGCGACCCAGCGGTCGTTGCGGTGCTCGATCTTCCCTGTCTCGATGAGCATCCGCAGGAACTCCTCGACGTACAACGGGTTGCCGTCGGCGCGCTGGACGACCTGCGCGCGCAGCTCGTCGGTGAGTGCGTCGATGGCCAGGAGCTCGGCGACGAGCCGCCGCGTCTCGTCGGGCGTGAGCGGCTCGAGTTCGATCGCCGTGGCGTTGCGCCGACCGCCGCCCCAGGTCGGCCGGCTCTCGAGAAGCTCGGGACGAGCCAGGCACAGCACGAAGAGTGGCGCGCGCGACCACTCGACAACGTGTTCGATCAGGTCGAGCAGTCCCGGCTCGGCCCAGTGAATGTCCTCGAACACGAGCGTCAGCGGCTCCTTCGCCGCGCGACGTTCCAGGAACCGGCGGAAGCCCCACCGCAGCTCGTCCGCGACGTCCTCCGCCTGGACATCGGGAAGCGCGGCCTCGGCGGTCGCGAGTCCGGCCAGCACGGCGAGTCGGCGCGCGACCGCCTCGCTCTCCTCTGACGCCTCACCGAAGGCGGAAAGCACGGCGGTGCGCAGCTTCGCGGCGGCTCCGTCGCGCGCATCGCTCCGCTCGATGCCCGCGTCCGCGCTGAGGATGGTTTGGACCGGGAGGAACGTGATGCCTTGGCCATACGGCAGGCAGCGGCCAGTGCGGACCCGCGACCGCCCGATCGCCGCCTGGAATTCGGTCATGAGCCGCGTCTTGCCGGAGCCTGGCGTGCCGAAGATCGTCGCGAGGTGCGCGCGGCCCTCGCTCGTCACGCTGCGGTGGGCCTCGACGAGGATGCGCATCTCGTCGTCGCGGCCGATGAGGGGCGCACGCAGGCCTTCGATTCCCCGTTGCTGCTCGGGGACCGCGGAGGTCAGCGTGGCGGCCGGACTCGCTTCGATCGGACCGATACCCTTTGCGTCGATCGGGCGCGTCTCGCCGTACCGCACGCTCCCGCGCGTCAGCCGGCGGGTCAGCGTCCCGACGAGGATCTCGCCCGGCGACGCCGCGGACTGCAGGCGAGCCGCGGCGTTCACCACGTTCCCGGTGACCAGGAACTGCGCGCCCTCGCCGCTGCCGGCGACCGCCTCGCCGCTGTCGATGCCGATCCGCACCTCGAGCGCGATCGACGCTCCGCGGTTCAGCTCCGCGACGGCGTCGCGGAGGGCGAACGCCGCGCGCACGGCCCGGTCGGCATCGTCGTCGTGGGCCGTGGGCACGCCGAATACGGCCATGACCGCGTCACCAATGAATTTCTCAACGGTCCCGCCATGCGCGGTAAGGATGTCGCGAGCGCGATCGAAGGTCGCCCCAAGCGTCCGGCGCACGATCTCGGCATCGTTGGCGGCACCCATCGCCGTCGAGCCGACGATGTCGGCGAACAGGATGGTGACGAGCTTCCGTTCTTCGGCCATTGGGGCGCGAGTGTAGGTGCCGGTCCGGCCGACAAAAAGGGGCCGGTCGTCGCCGACCGGCCCTGTTGCGCGGACCGATGCGAGCTCGCTACGCGGTCTTGCTCGCCTCGTGCAGCGGCTTCTTGTCGATCTTGAGGATGGCCTGGTCCTTCGCCGGGATCGTGAACGGGATGACACCCGGGATGAGCCACTCGGTCCACATCTTGTCGACCTGCGCTTGGAAGTGCTCGACGTCCTCGTCGACGAAGTGGGCGAACCGGCCCTGGCGCTTCAGGTACTCGTAGACCGGCTTGCGCTTCTTGCGGCCCTCGGCGATCTGCCGGGTCGGGCCCGTGAGGTTGCACACGCCATCGACCACCTCGTAGAGCGGCCAGATGCCGGTCTCGACCGCGAGGTGGCCGAGCTCCTGGCTGTACTGCGGGTGGTAGTCCCAGCCCTTCGGGCACGGGTCGAGGGTATGGACGAAGGTGGGCCCGCCGATGTCGAGCGCCTTGCGGATCTTGTTCATGAGGTCCACGGCATACGCGGCGCACGCGGCTGCGATGTACCGGGAC
Source organism: Candidatus Limnocylindria bacterium (assembly GCA_036569845.1). Lineage (GTDB taxonomy): Bacteria > Chloroflexota > Limnocylindria > P2-11E > P2-11E > UBA4735. The sequence goes on from DATCPY010000161.1 coordinate 4,146, forward strand.
TCCGTGTGGCCCACGGCCATCATGCCGGGCATGTTCTTCTTCCAGCGGGTGTGCATAAGCCGCTTGTCCGTGCCGGATGGCGAGAACGTCGTGACCGCGCCGTACGGCGTCTGGCTCGAGAGCTGGATGTCGGTGTTCGCGTACGACTCGTTGTCGTAGAGGAGGATGAGCGAGTTGTAGTCCTTGTGCGTGAGCGTAGCGCTGATCGCGCCGATGCCCATGTCCGCGCCGCCACCGTCACCGCAGAACGCGATGACGTTGATCTTCTCCTCCTTGATCTTGCCCTTGCGCATGAGCACCTTCAGGCCGGCCGAGGTGCCGAGCGCCGCGGAGCCCGCCGCGCCGAGCTGAGTGTGCATCCACGGCACGACCCAGGGGGTCGTGTAGTACGTCGTGTTCGCGACGTACATGCAGCCCGTCGACCCGAGCACGATCGTGCGCGGGCCCGAGGCTTTCACCATGTGCCGCATGACGAGGGCCGACTCGCAGCCCTGGCAGGTGCGGTGGCCGGAAACGAAGAGCTCGTCGTAGGGGACGTCCTTCACGCCCTTGATCTGGGGAAGGGTGCCGGTGCCGTGTGCTGCGACTGCCATCATCGCCTCCTTAGTTCCGCACGCCGATCCAGTGACAGATGTCACCGGACTTGAGGCCGCCGCTCGCCGCGGCGGTGAGCTTGTCGAACATCTCGCGGGCCATCGGCTGCTCGATCTCACGGCCGCCGAGGGCCGCGATGAAGCCGACGATCGTCGGGCGCTTCTCGACGGAGTACATCGCCGAGCGGATCTCGTTGAAGAGCACGCCGCCGTAGTACGGGGAGCCGAAGCTGTAGTCGCGGTCGATGACCCCGACAGCCTTGAACCGGCTCAGGCTCTTCACGACGTCGGCCGTGGCGAACGGCCGGAACCACTTGAGCCGGACGAGACCGACCTTGTGGCCCTCCTTCCGCCATTTGCGGATAGCGACCTTCATCGGGAGCGAGAGCGTGCCCTGACCGATGAACACCACCTCGGCGTCGTCGGTCATGTACTCGTCGAGGAACGGGTTCTCCCCGCCGCGCCCGAAGAGCCGCTTGAAGTCGGCGTGCGCCTCGGTGATCACGTCCAGGGCCTTGCGCATGGCCTGGTCGTTCTGCATCCGGATCTCCATGAGCCAGTCCTGGTCGACCTGCGGCGCGATGGTGATCGGGTTGTCGGGGTGGAGGAGCCGGTCGCCGAGGTCGAACTTCGGGAGGAACTGGTTCACCGCGGCCTGGGTCGGGATCATCACGATCTGCTGCGAGTGGGTGAGGAACGCACCGTCCAGGCCGATCGCGACCGGGAGGGACACGCGCTTGTCCTCGCCGACGCGCCACGCGGTCAGGGCGAAGTCCATGGATTCCTGCGCGGTCTCGGCCCAGCAGAGGAGCCAGCCGAGGTCACGGACCGCGAGTGCGTCGTTGTGCTCGCAGCCGAACGCGCCCGGGTCGTCGAGGGCGCGGTTGCCGCAGATGGCGACGACCGGGAGGCGGAGGCCCGCGGTGACGGCGATGGCCTCCATCGCGTAGAACCAGCCGACCCCCGAGGAGCCGACGAACACGCGCGCGCCGACGGCGCAGGCGTGCTTCACGATCTCGAACTGGCTGTGCTCGCCGTCGGCGACGATGTACTCGACGTCCATCTTGCCGTTCGCGATGAGCTTCGCCGCCGCCTGCATCACGCCGTCGTACGGGCGGATGGGGTAGGCCGCCATGACGTCGACATCGGCGAGGCGGATGGCCTCGGCGATCGCCTCGCAGCCCGTCGCGAGTTGCTCGGTCTCGACGTCGCTCGGTTGCTTCTCCTTGATCTGGACAGCCATCTAGTCGTCACCTCCTGACATCGTCGAGTTCGCGCCGGGTGCCGCGTTGCCCGCTGCGCTCGACGTGGCGGAGACCTTCTTCGGATCGGCCGACACGCCGCTCTTCTCCTCGAACCAGCGGTTGTACGCGTCGTGATCGGTCTTCCAGAGCTGCCACTTGTCGTCGTTGTCCTCGAACTTCATCTCGTCGACCATGACGATGCAGTCCTTCACCGGGCAGACCTGGGCGCAGATGCCGCAGCCGATGCAGGCCTCGTACACGACCTCGTAGTGGCCTTCAGGGGTGACCTCGAAGCATTCGTCGGGGCAGTCGAGCCAGCACATCGTGCACTTGATGCAGGTGTCGAAGTTCACGACCGGACGGAGCGTGCGGGCGCCGTATTTCTTGTAATACGGGTTGCGCTCGCCGGGCTTGCGCGCGTCGACGATGACGCCCGGCCGCATCGTGGTCCAGCCGGGCTTCTCGAACTGCAGGACCTCGTGGCCGCTCGTACCTTCGCCGACCTTCACCGGGCGGAGCTGCGTGTGGTCATAGCCGTCCTGGGCGGACGCTACGGCGCTGCCGTCCTTCGTCTGCTCCTGGATGAGGGCCTTCACGTCCTCGATCCGGACCCAGTTCGGCGCGATCTTCGCGAGGGCGCCGAGGACGCGGTAGTCGGTGTGGTCATCCTTGAAGACCCAGAGGCCGGCGAACGATGCGAGCCCGGGCACGATGCCCATGAGGTAGGGCCGTTCGGCCGTGTCGGTCTGGGCGAGAACCTGGTCCGGGGTCTTGTCGGAGGTGACGAGGACGGCGCCCCCCTCGTGGACCGGCTTCCAGATCGGCTGCCTGCCGTACCAAGCCCACGACTCGACGCCTTTGACGAGCGTGTCGTCGACGGCGACGGCGATGTCCACCACCTTCGGCTCGTACTTCGCCATCGACGACTCGAGCTCCAGGTCGTTGATCGCGACGATCGCGAAGTACTTCGCCGGCACGCCGTTCCGCTCCGGTGAGTCGCCGTAGCGGCCGAACGCCGTCCCGGTGTACCCGCGTGTGCGTGCGGCGAGGACGACCGAGCGGCAGATACGCTGCGCGAGGGTCTTCTGGAAGATGCCGCGATAGACGATCTCGATGGTGATCCCGGTCGGATCCGTCTTGACGGTGTTGCTCATCATGCTCCCTTCCCCACGGTGCTCGTGGCGTGCGTTGCAGTTCGCGGTCGGTCCGCGATGAGCTTGAGGATCCCCTCGCCGACGGCGCGGATGTGATCCGCGGCGGCGGCGCGTGCTGCGTCAAGGTCGTGCGCTTCGAGGGCGGCGAGGATGCGCTGGTGTGCGTCGACCGAGGAATGCGCGCGGTCGTTCGTCTGGAGCCACTGCTCGCGCGAGCTGCGCAGGACGTCCCAGATGACCCCGAGCATCGTCACGAGCAGCTCGTTCCGGGCCGCTTGGCCGATGAGCTCGTGGAAGCGGGTGTCCTCTTCGGCGTACGACTGACCGCCGTCGATCTTCTCCGCCTGCTGCTTCAGGATCTCGCGCAGCTCGGCGAGCTCGTCCGGCCTGATGCGCCTCGCGGCTGATGCCGCGATCGCCGGCTCGAGCAACCCGCGGACCTCGATGACGTCCGTGAGGGTGTGCCCGCGCACGATGAGGTTCGAGAGCGGCCGCGCCAGATCCTCGGGCGCGGTGCGGCGGACGAACGTGCCGCCGCCGGCCCGGGTCTCGACCACGCCGAGGAGCTCGAGGGACCGCAGCGCTTCGCGGACCGACGCGCGCGAGACCTGGAACTGCTCCGCGAGCGCCCGCTCGGGCGGGAGCTGGTCGCCGGGGTTGAGCTCACCCTTCTCGAGGAGCGCCTCGATCTGGCTGACGATGTCCTGATAGAGGCGGCTGCGTCGGACCGGCTCGATGACTGCCAGGAGGGCCTCCCCAAACGCGTCGCCGGGAATTGGTCAGGTGGTCTGACCAGAACGCCGAAACCCTATCAATGGGCCGGAAGACGGTCAAGTGCGCCTCCCAGGCGCGCTGGGCCGTCCCGCTGCCGTTGTGTTTGTGGTGTTTAGTGATACGATTTCGTTCATGAAGACAAATCACGGCGAATTGATCACGACCGGCGAGGCTGCCCGCTTGCTCGGCAGCTCTCGTCAGCATGTCGTCGATCTCTGCGATCGCGGACAGCTCGATTGCCGCAGGACGCCGGTGCATCGTCGCGTGCTCCGCGGTGACGTCGAGGCGCTCGTTCGTACTCGGAGGGGACTGACCCGCGAGGAATTGCGTTCGTTGTGGCTGAATCGTGCGGTCGCGGCACGCCTCGCGCGTGATCCTGACCGAGTGTTGTCTCGCGCGCGCAAGAATCTCGACCGCTGGTCGAAGATCCACTCGGGAAACAGCGCCGAGCACTGGTTGAAGCAGTGGGAGGGCGTCATTGCCGAAGGGCCCGAGACCGTGATGGAGACGCTCACGTCGACCTCGCCTCATGCCGCGGAGCTGCGGCAGAACTCTCCGTTCCCCGGTGTCCTGACCGACAAGGAGCGGCAGGATGTGCTCGAGTCGTTCGCGCGGTACTGGGGCCGTTTCGCCGCGTGACCCGGGAGCAGCTCGAGCACATCCTCGGGGCAGCATCCAAGATCGTTGGCGAACGTGACCTCCTTGTCATTGGCAGTCAGTCGGTGCTCGCAACATGGGATGAGAGTCGGTTGCCAAGGGAAGCGATCCGCTCGATCGAGGCCGATGTTGCCACGATGGACGGCGACGACCTGAAGTCCGACCTGATAGACGGTGCGCTTGGAGAGGGCTCAGGCTTCCACGAAACGTTCGGGATCTACGCCCAAGGTGTGAGCCTCGAGACGGCGATCCTGCCAAGAGGCTGGCAGGATCGGCTCGTGGCGCTGGACACCGCCGCGACGCAACCGGGTCGAGGGCTGTGTCTCGACCCGCACGACTGCGTGATCTCCAAGATGATCGCCGGACGTCAGAAGGACTACGACTTCGCTACCGCGCTGGTCGGGTCGGGCCTGTTGGATCCCGCGGTTCTCGTGGAGCGCATCGCACTATTGGATCGCGCGGAACGTGACAAGGACCGGATCCGCGCGTGGCTCGTAGGCGTCCAGTCGAAGAGCCACCAGCCCCGGCTGACCGAGCGCTAGGCCGGCAGCGCCTCGGCGTGGCCGGCCATCAGGAGCCCAAGGCGCTCCTCGGTGGCCAGCGCTGCGGGCAGGGTGGCGACCAGGCGGCCCTCGAACATGACCGCGATCCGGTCCGAGAGCGCCCGGATCTCGTCGAGCTCGCTCGAGACGAGGAGCACGCCGCAGCCCCGGGCGCGCTGCTCGAGGATCCGTTCCCACACGTACTCGGTGGATCCGATGTCGAGCCCGCGGGTCGGCTGGCTGACGACGATGAGCGCCGGTTGCTCCGACAGCTCGCGTCCGAGCACCACCTTTTGCTGGTTGCCGCCCGAGAGATTGCCGACGATCGCCCGGGCGTTGGGCGGCCGCACGTCGAACTCCTTCGCCAGGCGGTCGCCGTTCATGCGGATGGCCTCGTCGTCGAGCACGCCGCGCTTGCTGAATGGCGGATGGTCCTGCTTGCCGAGGATGAAGTTGTCGGCCACGGTGAAGGCGAGGACCAGCCCTTCGGTGCGCCGGTCCTCCGGCACGTACGCGACGCCGCGCTGCCGGGTCCGCCTCGGATCATCGTGCGCGATGTCAGCGCCGCCGATGACGATCGAGCCCGCGCTCGGCTCACGGAGCCCGAGCACGCATTCCGCGAGCTCGCTCTGACCGTTCCCGCCGACACCCGCGATCCCGAGGATCTCGCCCGCGTTGACCGTCAGGTCGATGCCCTGGAGCGCGGGCGCGCCGCGATCGCTCTGGGCCTGCAGGCCGCGGATCTCGAGGACCGGACCGGTCGATGCCACCGGGGTGCGTGCCTGCACTTGTCGCAGCTCGCGTCCGACCATCATCCGCGCGATCTCGGACGGCGAGGTCTGCTTCGTCACCAGCTCCCCGGCGTTGCGACCCGCGCGCAGCACGGTGATCCGGTCGGTCACCGCGAACACCTCGCGCAGCTTGTGGGTGATGAAGATCACCATCTTGCCCTCGTCGCGTAGCGTCCGGACGATCGCGAAGAGCTCGTCGACCTCCTGCGGCGTGAGGACCGCCGTCGGCTCATCGAAGATGAGGACGTCGCTGCCTCGATAGAGCACCTTCAGGATCTCGACGCGCTGCTGCAGGCCGAGCGGCAGATCCTGGACGCGGGCGTCCGGGTCGACGCTGATGTGGAAGCGGTCCTCGAGCTCGCGCACGCGCGCCCCGAGCGCGCGCTCGCTCAGCATCGGGCCCGAGCGCTCGTCGCCGAGCACCACGTTCTCGGCCACCGTCAGCGGTGGGATGAGCATGAAGTGCTGGTGGATCATCCCGATCCCTCTCGCGATCGCGTCGCGCGGGCCACGGATGTTGGCGACCTGGCCGTGCAGCTTGATCGTCCCCGCGTCGGGCCGGTAGAGGCCGTAGAGGATATTCATGAGCGTCGACTTGCCGGCGCCGTTCTCACCCAGCAGCGCGTGGATCTCGTGCTCGCCGACGACCAGGTCGACGCCGTGCAGCGCGGTGAGGTCGCCGAAGCGCTTGGTGATCCCGCGCATCTCGACCAGCGGCACGATCTCCGCGCTCACGCGTGGCCCTCGGTCTCGTACGGCACGCCGTCGGCGGCCGGCGGTCGTGAACGGCCGACGAATCCGGCGACCGCGAGGATCGTGAGGACGTACGGGAGGGTGCTGAGCAGCTGCACCGGCACCTTCGTGTCGCCGATGGTCGCGCCCTGCAGCGAGGTGGAGAGCGCATTGCCGTAGCCGAAGATGAGGGCGGCGGCGAGCGCGCCCACGGGGGTCCACCGGCCGAAGATCATCGCCGCGAGACCGATGAATCCACGCCCACCGGTCATGCCGTCGGTGAACGAGTGCGCCACGCCGAGCGACAGATACGCGCCGCCGAGCGCGGCGAGCGCGCCGCTCGCGACGACGGCGGCGTATCGGATGCGGCGGACGTCGATACCGACGGTCTCGGCGGCTCGGGGATGCTCGCCCACGGCCCGCAGGCGAAGGCCGGCGACCGTCCGGAACAGGAAGATCTGCAGGACGACGACGAGCGCGAGCATCACCCAGACCATGCTGTTCTGGCTGCCGATGGCCTCGCCGACGTACGGGACGCCGTCGAGGAAGCCGAGCCGCAGATCCGGGAGCCCGGGCAGATCGGCCGGTGTCCCGGTGTGCCCGTACAGCTGGAAGTCAAGGTACGTGGTGAGGCCGAGCGCGAGGATGTTGAGCGCCATCCCGGACACGATCTGGTCGCTGCGGAGGCTGATCGACGTGTAGGCGTGCAGCAGCGCGACGCTGCTGCCCGCAAGGAGCGCGACGGCGAGCGCGATCCAGATGTTCTGCGTCCGATCCGCTGCGACGACGCCGAAGAACGCGCCGACGAGCATCGAAGCCTCGAGGGCGATGTTCGTCACGCCGCTCCGCTCCGTCACCACCCCGCCGAGCGCGGCAAGCGCGATCGGGGCGGCCAGCCGAAGCGTCGCCGCCGCGACGCTGGCTCCGAGGACCATCTCCCAGGTCATGCGATCGCCTCGACCGGCTTGCGCCCGCGGCGCCGGGTAAGGGACCGCACGAGCGCTTCGGCGGCGATGACGAAGAGAACGAAGGCCTGGATGATCGCAACGAGGTTGGATGAGATGCCCGCGTGCGACTGCATGTACGCCCCGCCGTGCACGAACGCGCCGAACAGCAACGCCGCGAACACGATGCCGAGCGGCGAGTTCTTTCCGAGGAGCGCCACCGCGATCGCGTCGAAGCCATAGCTCGATGAGAAGCCGTCATACACGCGCCCGAACACCCCGCTCACCTCGATCATCCCACCGAGGCCGGCGAACCCGCCGGCGATCGCCATGACGAGGATCATGTGCCGCGCCGGATCGATGCCGGCCTGGGCCGCGGCACGCGCGCCGAGGCCGACGGCGCGTAGCTGATAGCCGAGGGGCGTGCGCCAGAGCAGGAACCAGAACACGACGACCGCGAGCGCGGCCAGGATGATCCCGGCATGCAGGCGGCTGAACAGGACGAGCTCGTTCGGGATGATCACCGGGAGCCGCGCGCCGGCGCCGATCGGCGTCGAGGCCGGCGTACCGAGCGCGTTCTGCGCGGTCATTGGCCCGGCCTGCAGCAGCCAGTGCATCACGAAGACGATCGTGTAGTTGAGCATGATGGTCGTGATGACCTCGTTGACGCCGCGCACGGCCTTCAGCAACCCAACGATCCCGCCGTAGAACGCGCCGCCGACGATGCCGAACACGATCACGATCGGCATGAGCAGGAACCCGGGCAGCGTCGCCCACTGCGAGCCGGCCCATCCGGCGGCGAGCGCGCCGACGAGCAGCTGGCCCTGCGCGCCGATGTTGAACAGACCGGTGCGGAACGCGACCGCGACGGCGAGACCGGTGAGCACGAGGGGGATCGCGGCGACGATCGTCTCGGTGATGTCGTACGGCGTGCCGAAAGCGCCTTGGAAGAGTGCGGCGTACGCCTTCACGGGGTCGTTGCCGCTCAGGAGAACGAAGACCGCGCCGATGACCAGGGCGATGAGGACCGAAAGCAGCGGAATGGCCGGACCACCGGCCCACTGGAAGGTCAGCTGACGAACGGACGGGGCCGGGCGTTCTGTGCCCGGCCCCGTCGTCGTCGGTTGCTGGACCTGGGTCACCAGGTCACTTGACCTGGACGGTGTCCTTCGGAGTGATCTTGCCGGAGGCGATGTCGGCGAGAGCCTGCGTCGCGGCCGCCTTGGCGTCCGCGGGCACGATCTTGTCCACCGCGCCGAATCCGACGCCGCCGTTCGCGGCGTTGAACGAGTTGTCGCCGGCCTTGTAGGTGCCGAGGCGGACCGCGCGGATCGTCTGGAACACCGCCTGGTCCACCTTCTTGAGCGCGCTGGTGATGACGACGCCGGGGGCGACCGCAGCCTGGTCTGCGTCGACGCCGATCGCGTAGACGTTCGCCGCCTTGGCCGCCTGGATGTACCCGAGCCCGCTACCGCCCGCGACCTGGAACAGGATGTCGCAGCCCTGGGCGATGTGGCTCTTGCCGACCTCGAGACCCTTCTGCTGGTCGACGAAGTCCTGGCTGTAGCCGTTGAGGATCTTGGTGGTCGGGCTGACCGTCTTCACCGCGTCCTGGTAGCCCGCGATGTAGCGGTCCACGGGCGGGATCGAGAGACCACCCATCGAGCACACGGTGTTGTGCGTGGCCGCGCCGACCTTGTTCTTGGCCATCGTCGCGGCGATGACGCCGACCACGTAGCCGGCCTCCTGCTCCTTGAAGAACAGGTTCGCGACGTTCGGCAGGTTCTTCACGGCGCCGGCGTCGTCGTTCGGCGCGCCGTCGATGATCGCGAACTTGACGTTCGGGAACTGCGACGCGACCTTCCAGATGGCGTTCTGCATGAGGAAGCCGACGCCGATCACGAGGTCGTACTTGTCCTGCGCGTACTTGGTCAGGTTCGGGACGTAGTCGGCCTGCTGCTTGGACTCGGTCACCGACGTGTCCACGAGGAGCTGTGACTGGGCCTGCTGGCGGCCCTGGTCCGCGAGCGAGTTGAAGCTCTTGTCGTTCAGGCCACCGACGTCGGTGACCAGCCCGATCTTGAGGTGCTGGCCGGTCGGAGCGCTCCCGCTCGCCGCGGGGGCGCCAGTGGTGCCGGTGGATGCGCAGGACGCCACGATCGTGGCGGCGAGCACGGAGAACGCGAGGATTCGTTTCATGGGCGCGGAAACCCTCCCTGAGTGCTCGTTCGCGCCCCGTTTCGACGTGGGCGCGATCGCAGCGGATGGTAGGTCCTTGGGCCGTCGACCGCATGATTGCGTGCGATGGATGGTCAGACCAGAGCGTCACGTGCCTGGCTGCGCCGCCTGTCGCCAGGCCCGGTCGCGTTCGTCGTCGCCGGCGCCATCGCGTCAGTGGTCGTGCCGCGGCTCGCGCTCGTGGTCACGCCCGATCTCGTGCTGGCCGTGCTGCTGCCGGGGCTCGTCTTCGAGGCGGCGTACCGGCTCCATTGGGAGGACCTCCGGCGGTCGTCGGGCGCGATCGCCTTCCTGGCGGTCCCCGGTGTCCTGATCTCGGCCGGGATCGTCGCGGTCGTGCTCACGCTGGCCACCGGCCTGCGACTCGATCTCGCGTTCGTCGTCGGCGCGATGGTGTCGGCGACCGACCCGGCCGCCGTCGTCGCGACGTTCACCAGCCTGCGCGCGCCCCGCCGGCTCGTCGCCATCGTCGACGCCGAAAGTCTCCTCAATGACGGAACAAGCCTCGTCGCATTCGCGATCGCCATCATCGTCGTGACCCGCTCGATCGGCCTGCCCGAGGCCGCGGGCCTCTTCGTCGCCACGGTCGTCGGCAGCGTGCTCGTCGGCGCGGCGATCGGGGTCGTCGCGGCGCTCCTGACGGCGCGTGTCGCGGTCGGCGCGGTCGCCGTCTCGATCTCGATCGTGGCGGCGTACGGCTCGTACCTTGCGGTCGCGGCGCTCGGGCTCTCCGGCGTGCTCGCGAGCGTCAGCGCGGGGGTCGCCCTCGGGAACTATGGCCGGCGGATCGGCCTTGGAGCGGGCACCGAGCGCGCGCTCGATGCAGCGTGGGAGCCGATCACCTTCACCCTCACGGCCCTGATCTTCCTGGCCGTCGGCCTCGCGATCACCTGGGCCGACCTCGCGAGCGCGATCGGCGACATCGCGTGGGGGATCGCCGCCGTATTCCTCGGACGCGCGGTCATCGTGTACGGATTGATCGGCGGCGCGCTTGTGTCGCTCCAGGGCCGGCGGCTTGCGCCGAACGTGCCGGGCCGCTGGCTGCATCTGATCTTCTGGGCCGGCCTTCGCGGCGGGGTCGCGACCGCGGCCGCGCTGTCGCTGCCGGTGGACTTCCCGGAGCGCGAGGCGTTGCAGCGGATCACGTTCGGGATCGTCGTCGCGACGCTCCTCGTGCAGGGCACCACCGCGGGCTGGCTCGTGCGCCGGGTCGGACTCGAGGCGGAGGCGGTCTAGCCCGCGGCGACGCTCGTCACGACGTAGACGATGAATACGACGTAGAGGCTGCCGCCGAGGATCAGCGCCGAGAGCGGGAGGGCGTCACCGCGCGTGCGGAAGCGAAGCTGCACATAGATGAGCGCGCCGGAGATGAGCGCGAAGATCGCGGCGACCGTGCCGAACGGTCCGAGGACCCACGGGGTCAGGAGCACGCCCACGGTCACCGGGATGGTGGACTGGAACACCATCGCGCCGGCCACGTTCCCGAGCGCGATCACGTCCTTCCCGTCCTTCGTCCAGATGAGGCTGTTCGCGGCCTCGGGCAGCTCGGTCGCGAGCGGCGCGAGCAGCAGCGCCACGAGCAGCGCGTTGAATCCCATCGCGTGCGAGAACGCGTCGATCCAGGCGGCGAAGATCTTCGCCCCGAGCAGGATCGCGCCGAACGCCAGCAGCGTCTGCCCGACGATGAGCCAGGCCGGCGGGCGGCGCGGATCAACGCTGGAGCCGAGCCGCCGCAGGTACGCGGCGAAGCTGAGATTCTCGAACGCGTGCATCTCCTCTTCTGTTTCCTCGATGTCCGCTGCGCTCGAGGTCGGCGTGCGGAGGACGAGGAAGAGGTAGACGAAGTACGCGGGCAGGAAGATCCAGCCGATCACACCTTTCCGATCGTGGAGCGGTGGCACGAGCGCGATCGCAACGGCAGCCGAGTACATGACGAGGAAGAAGCCGAGGTCACGCGATGCGTGCGCGCGGTCGACCCGTAGCGTGTCGCGACCGCGCCTGCCTCGCAGGACGAACGCCGTGACCCCGACGAGCAGCATCACGAGCGTGCCGAGCATGAACGGCGCGCCGAGGATCGCGCCGACGCCGATGTCATCCGCCTCGACGCTCTGCGTGAACAGGATCGCGACGATCGGGACGAGGGTCTCGGGGGTCGCGGTCCCGATCGCGGCGAGGATGCTGCCGGTCGCGCCCTCGCTCAGGCCGAGGATCTGCCCGAGCCACTCCACGCCGTTCGTGAAGAGCTCGGCCCCCACGAGGATGAGCGCGAACGCGGCAAGCAGGAAGAGCGCATCGATCGGGCTCACGTTCGGTCGATCGCGGTGGAGACGGTCTCTGTTTCGACGGCGGCCGCCGGGCGCCGTCCGCGGTTGCGCACGGCGCGGATGAGCGGCAGCGACAGGAGCGCGAAGGCGAGGATCATGAGGACCGACGACAGCGGGCCGCCGAAGAAGATCAGCGGGCTGCCGCCGCTCGCGATGAGGCTCTGCCGCAGCGTCTTCTCGGTGGAGTCCCCGAGGACGATCGCGACGACGAGCGGGGCGAGCGGGTACTTCGTCTTCCGCAGCCAGTAGCCGACGAGGCCGAAGATCACGGTGATGAACACGTCGGTCATGCTGTTGTTCAGCGAGTACGCCCCGATGATCGAGATGAGGATGATGAACGGCGTGAGGATCGCATACGGGATACGCATGATCATCGCGAGCAGCGGCACCGCCGCCAGGCAGATGACGAAGGTGAGCAGGTGACCTAGGTACACGCTCGCGATCAGGCCCCAGACGAAGTCGTGGTGCTCCGTGAAGAGCAGCGGCCCCGGAGTCAGCCCCCAGATGAACAGGCCGGCCATGATGACCGCGGACGTCGGTGAGCCCGGCACGCCGAGGGCGATCATCGGCACGAGCGAGCCGACCGCCGCGGAGTCGGCGGCCGCCTGCGGTGCCATGATCCCCGAGATCTCGCCCTTGCCAAAGTTCTCCTTGTTCTTCGACCACTGCCGGGCGAGGCCGTAGCCGAGGAACGAGCCTGCTGTCGCGCCGTGCCCGGGCAGGGTGCCGAACCAGAAGCCGATGAGGGCGGTGGACACGACGAGCCAGATCCGCTTCTTCAGCTCCCCGAAGGTCTCGATGATGTCGGCCAGGCCGACCCGCGCGGAGATCCGCTCCACGAACCCGATGCCGGACTCCTCCGCCGACGCGAGGATCTCCCCGATGCCGAACAGGCCGATGGTGACCGGCACGAAGCTGACCCCTGAGAGCAGCGCGGTCTGGCCGAACGTGAGCCGCGGTGCGCCGGTGAGCGTGTCGAACCCGATGGAGGCGAGCAGCAGTCCGAAGCCGATCATCATGACCGCCTTGGCCGGCGACTCCGCGCCCAGGCCGATCAGCGTCGCGAACGACATGACGAACACCGCGAACAGCTCTGGGGGACCGAAGTTGAGGGCGGCGTCGGCGAGCGCGCGCGCGAAGAAGGTGAACATGACGGTGGCGAGGAACGCGCCGACGAACGACGCCATGAACGACGACGCGAGCGCGACGCCGGGTTTCCCCTTTTTCTTCGCGAGCGGGAACCCGTCGAACAGGAGGACCACCGACCACGGCTCGCCGGGGATGTTGAACAGGATCGAGGTGATGACCCCTCCGAACAGCGCGCCCCAGTACACCCCGGCGAGGAGGATGACCGCGCTCGTCGGGTCGGTCCGGGCGATGATGACCGTGATCGGGAGGAGGATCGCGACCGCGCTGGTCCCACCGAGACCCGGGAGGACGCCGACCACGAGTCCGAGGACGACCCCCACGAACAGCATGAGGATGTTGAACGGCTGGAGCGCGGTCGCGAAGCCGCCGCCCAGGTCGCCGAAGACGTTGAAGAACGAGGTCAGCGCGTCCATCTAGGGGCGGTTCACGTCAGAAGGGGAGGATGCCCTGGTCGTAGAGGAAGCTCTTCGGCAGGCTCACCCGAAAGCCCAGCTCGAACGCGGCGTAGATCGCGACCGGCAGACCGATGGCGAGTGCCAACACCCAGAACCACCGGTAGTGGCCGACCCACCGCGCGAAGAGCGCCATGTAGAGCGCGCTCACGATGTAGAAGCCGAGCCAGATGATCGCGACGGACCCGAGGACCATCGGCCCGACGATCTTGAGGACCGCGACCACCGCCTCGCGCCCCTCGAAGGCCGGCGGGCCCTTCTCCGCGGATCGGCCGGCGCCGATCGCCACGATGACCGCGCAGACGAATATCACCGCCGCCGACCAGAACGGATAGAAGCCGGCGCCGATCCCACCCGGCTCGGTGCCGCTGGTGTCCACGAGCGCGCCGGCGCGCGAATCGAACATCGCGACGGCGGCGAGGATCATGAATCCTGCCGCCGTCGCGATCTGGTAGGGCCGCAACGTCCGCTACTGGACCCAGCCGTTCTTCTTCGCGATGTCCTCGTGCAGCTTCTGGTAGTCGGCGATGAACTTCGTGAAGTCCGCGCCGCTCTTGAAGTCCGGGTTGAGCGAGTTCTTCTTCATGAAGTCCTGCCAGTCGGCGGAGTCGAAGACCTTCTTGAACACGCCGGCCCAATAGGACTGCTGGGCTGCCGAGAGACCGGGCGGCCCCATGATCGCGCGCATGACGAAGTAGTCGTCGATCTCGAGGCCCTGGGACTTGCAGGTCGCCAGGCCCTTGAACGGGCCATCGGTCGGGCTCGTCGGGAGGAACCCGCAGAGCGGCCGGACCTTGGGCGGCGTTGCCGTGTAGAGGCCGAGGCCCTCGCTGGGGTTGTTCACCGACGCGTCGATCTTGACCGCTCCCGTCCCGGCGAGGTCCTTCGCGACCGTGCCGCCGCCGGCCTCGGGCACGTACTTGAACGGCTTCGTCTGCTTCAGATCCTGGATCCGCCGGAACATGACCTCGTCTTCCTGCTTCGAGCCGGTGCCGGCGACGGTGAGCGAGTTCGCCTGCGCCGCCTTGATGAAGTCGTCCGCCGTCTTCCAGGGACTGTCGTTATTGACCCACAGGTAGAACGGATCGAGCGCCAGGTTCGCGATCGGAGTGAAGTCGGTCGCCTTGAATGCCAGCTTCTGCACGATGAGCGTCGTGAAGAAGGAGTTGAGGGTGATCATGATGTAGTGCATGTCACCCTTGTGGTCGTAGACGTACTGGAACGCGACCGCGCCTGAGCCGCCGTCCTTGTTCACCGGCGTGAGCGGCTGGGTCATGAGGTTGTTCTTCTCGATGGCCCCCTGGATGAACCGCGCGTAGATATCGGACGCGCCGCCTGGTGCGGTGCTGATGACGAACTCGACCGGCTTGGTCGGCTGGACGGCCGCGGCCGTCGTGGCCGTTGCCGCCGCCGCCGTCGTCACAGCGACGGTCGCCGGAGCGCTGGAGGCGCCCCCGGTGGCTCCGCCACCGCAGGCAGCCGCGATGATCGCCGTGATCGCTGCGATCGCTGTCGAACGCGCGAGCGACTTCCGCATTGCCTCGTGACCTCCCGCTATTCGTAGCCCCGGCAGGGCCGGATCGTTCGCTGGTCAGACCAGACCTCACCCTGGTCAGACCGGCGGCATCGTAGGCCCGCCGGTCGGACGCACGCAACCGCCCGGACGTACGCCGGTCCGGGACATCGCGGGCTGGTGGCAGAATTGCTTGACGAGGGCACAGCCGCACCGCCACCCGCTTCCGGTGGGCGAGAAGCGAACGGGAGGACGAGCGTCATGGTGAAGGAGCTGAGCCGGCCGATGGCGCCGCTACGCCGCGGGGCCGCACCCGAGACCGCGTGGGCCTTCTTCGACGGAGCGTTCGTCCCCCTGAAGGACGCGAAGGTGAGCGTGCTGACGCACGCCTTCAACTACGGGACGGGCGTGTTCGAGGGGATCCGGGCCTACTGGAACGATGACCGCCAGCAGCTCTACGGGCTCCACCTGCTCGAGCACTACCAGCGCCTTCACCGGTCGTGCCGGGTCATGCGCCTCGATCTGCCCTACTCGCCCGAACGGCTCGTCGAGATAACGGTCGAGCTCCTGAGCCGCTGCGGCTACCGCGAGGACGCTTACGTGCGGCCGCTCGTCTACAAGAGCAGCGAGCTCATCGGCGTTCGCCTGCACGACCTCGAATCGTCGTTCACCGTCTTCGCGGTGCCGTTCGGCACGTACATCGACATCGATCGCGGGATCAGCTGCGGCGTGTCGAGCTGGCGGCGGGTCGACGACAACGCCATCCCGGCACGCAGCAAGATCACCGGCTCGTATGTCAACGCGGCGCTCGCCAAGACGGAGGCCCAGGAGGCCGGCTTCGACGAGGCCATCGTGCTCACGAACGAGGGCCATGTGTCGGAGGGCAGCGCCGAGAACCTATTCATCGTCCGCGACGGCACGCTCATCACGCCGCCGGTCACGGACAACATCCTCGAGGGGATCGTCCGGCAGAGCCTCATCCGGATCGCGGGCGATCTCGGGATCCCGCTCGAGGTGCGCTCCATCGACCGCACCGAGCTGTACATCGCCGACGAGATCTTCCTCTGTGGCACCGGCGCACAGCTTTCGCCGGTCACCTCGGTGGATCATCGCAAGATCGGCGATGGATCCGTGGGCAAGATCACCCTGCAGCTGAGCCGGATCTATTTCGACGCGGTGCGCGGGAACGGCGATCGCTATAAGGAGTGGGTCACCCCGGTCTATCCGGCGTGAGCCGGACGCCACTCGCTACCTGGCCTTCTTCGCCTTCCGGGTGGTCTTCTGCTTCGCGATCTTCTCGCGGTCGGCGATCGCCTGGCGGACGGTCTTGAAGTTCTGCGAGAGCGCCGTGCGGCGGTCGTCGCTGATCTCCTGCTGCATCTTTGGGCTGCGCGCGACCTTTCGAGCGCGGCTCGCGTCCTTCGAGCTCGTGTCCACGATCTCGGCGAATCGCTTCAGACCGGCCAGCTGCTTCTTCAACGGCATGACGACCTCCTAGCGCTGCAGATCTGTGGCGAGACCTTTGAAGTCCGTGCCGACGACCACGACGATATCCGCGTCCACCTGGTCTGATGCGCCCGCGTCGCGGATCGGGATCCCGCTCAGCTGCTTCGACAGCTGATCCGCGGTGTATCGCTTCCCGGTGTTCTTCACGAGGATCTCGGAGCGGGCGGCGGCGCCGGTGGTCACGCGCGCGACACCGAAGGCCCGCGCCGCCAGCCGGTCCGCGACGTCCTGGGCGGCCGTGCTCTTGGCGCTGGTGCCACGGACCTCGATGCGCGCGCCCTCCTGCCGGACGCGCGGGTCGTAGAAGAGCTCGGCGACGAGGTTGGCGACCTTGGCCTTGTCGGGGATGAGGTAGTAGCCGAGCGCCCCATTCTCTTCGGTCAGCTCGCAGTGGGGCACGTCGATGTTGCAGGGGAGCAGGACCTCGCTCCTGATCGCGCTCGTCGACATGCCGCCGCCGAGACCGGCGAGGGCAAGGACGTTCGCGGGATCGAAGTTCGTCTCCACCGCGGACCCGACGTCGTTCACGATCCCAGGGATCCGCCCCAGCATTCCATCAGTGCCAAGCCGTGCGCGGATCGCGGCGATCACGTCCTGCTGCCGGCGCGCGCGCGAGAAGTCGTTGCTGTCGTGCCGGGAGCGGGCGTATTTCAGCGCGAGCTCGCCGGGCATGAGCTGTGGCCCAGGCTGGATGCTCAGCCGTTCGACGCCGAAGTCAGCGGTCGGGTAGGCCTCGTCGCGGATCGGGCGCTTGACGTCGATGAGCGCGCCGCCGACCGAATCGACGATCCTCGTGAACGCCTCGAAGTTGATCAACGCGTAGCTGTTGATCCGGATCCCGAGAAGGTCCTCGATGGTCTTCTGGGCGAGGTCGGGCCCGCCGAGCTGGAACGCGGAGTTCACCTTGTTGCTGCCGTGGCCGGGGATCGCCGCGAGGGTGTCGCGCGGGATCGAGAGCATCGTCGCGGTCTTGTTCACCGGGTCGAGCGACACGACGATCATCGTGTCGGTGTTCTGCGTGTCGCCGGCGACGCCTCGCGAGTCGACGCCAAGGACCAGCACGTTGAGCCGGTCGCGGCCATTCCATGGCGGCAGGTCGAACGAGGTCGAGACGCCGCGCGCCGTGGCGCCGGCGACCGGTGCGAACACCTTCGCCGCCAGGCCGGCCCACGCGTTCGCGCCGCGATAGATGCTGCCGTAGCCGGCGATGAGCGCCAGCGTCACGATCCCGAGCGCGAAGTAGTCGGCGGCGTGCCTACCGCGGAGCGAGGTGCCGTCGCGGAACACGCTCGCGAACGCGTCGGCGACGGTCCAGACGTGATACAGGAAGAGCGCGCCCAGGATCACGACCGTGAACACGACCGCGTGGCGGATGACGAGCGCCGTGAGCGGGTCGAACGTCGCGATGAACGCCCCGCCGAGCGCGATGGCGAGCACGGGGATGAGGAAGGCGATCACCCCTCTGATCCAGCGCTCCTGATAGAGCTGACCGAGGCCCGGCAGGAGGCCACTGCACACGGCGGCGAGTCCCGGGGAGCCGCGCTCGTCGCGGGTCAGCCGAATACCGCGCGCGGCGCCGCACCGGCGGCACGATCGTGCGGTCGAGAGGTTGAGGGTCGAGCAGCGGGCGCACGACCAGGGCTCGCGCGGGCTGCGCATGGGACCCGTAGCGTATAGCGGGTGGAGCGCGTCCCGCCGGTCGATACCGCCACCCTTCGCGGCGCACGCGCCGTCGGCATCGTCTGCGCCGCCGCGTTCGTCGCGCCGGTCATCCTGTCGGTCGTCGTTCCCCAGGCGTTCCTGTTCACGCCGTACCACGGCGCCTACCAACGGATGTTGTCGGCCATGCTGCTGGCGTTCGGCCTCGGCCTCGCCCTCGCGCTCCGCGACCCGGTCCGGAACGCCGGTGTCTACGCCGTCATCGGTCTTGCCAGCGGCTGCCTCACCGGCGCGATCGTCTACACGCTCCTGGTCGAGCCGGGCGAGGACCCGCTCCACTGGTTCGTGCAGGTGCCCCTTCTCGGGCTCGTCGCGATCGCGCTCGTCGTCACCTACACGCGGCTACGCCGGCCGCACCCGGTGATCGTCCGGATCGTCGTCGTCGCGGTCGTGCTGTTCCCGGTCGCGCTGTATGCGTACGACGTTGCATTGCGGTCGTTCGTCGCCCGCTGATACTGAGCCAGATGACCGCGATCGTCACCATCCGCGACCTGAAGAAGCGCTATGGCGACATCGAGGCAGTCCGCGGCATTTCGTTCGAGGTCCAGGAGGGCGAGGTCTTCGGCCTGCTCGGGCCGAACGGGGCGGGGAAGACCACGACCGTCGAGATCCTCGAGGGTCTGCGAAAAGCGGATGGTGGCGCGGCGATCGTCGACGGCATCGACGTCTCGAAGCAGCCGGAGAAGGCCAAGGAGCGCGTGGGCGTCCAGCTACAGCAGAGCGCGTTCCCCGAGAACTTCACAGCGAAGGAGACCGTCGAGCTCTTCGCCCTCTGCTACGGGGTCACGGTCGACGCGCTGGCCCTCCTGAAGCAGGTCGACCTGGAGGACAAGGCCGGCCAGCGCCAGGAGAAGCTTTCCGGCGGGCAGCGCCAGCGGCTCTCGATCGCGACGGCGCTCGTGAACCGGCCGCGAGTCCTATTCCTGGACGAGCCGACCACGGGCTTGGACCCGCAGGCCCGTCGCAACCTCTGGGACCTCGTCCGCGAGATCCGCGGATCCGGCACGACGGTGTTCCTCACGACGCACTACATGGACGAAGCGGAAGTGCTCTGCGATCGGGTCGCCGTGATGGACCACGGCCAGATCATCGCCATGGATCCGCCGCGCACCCTCGTGGCCGCGCTCCTCGGTCGCGGCTTCACGAAGCCGGTCGTCCAGCAGCAGGCGAACCTCGAGGACGTGTTCCTCGACCTCACCGGCCACGAGCTGCGAGAGGACTGATGGTCCAAGCGCTGCGGCTCACGGTCATGTACCTGCGCGCGTATGTGCGCGACCGCACGGCGATGTTCTTCTCGCTCATCGTGCCGCTCATGCTCCTGCTCATCTTCGGGTCGCTGAACCTCGGGGCATTCGGGAAGGTGAGCATCGCTATCGATGACCAAGCGAACAACGCGACGAGCGAGCACCTGGTCGCGACCCTCGAGGCGATCGACACCCTCACGGTCACGCGAGAGTCCACCGAGCACGCGCTGGCCGCGTTGAAGCGCACCGCGGTCGACATGCTGATCGTCATCCCGAAAGACCTCGTCATCGCGCCGACGTCTGCGGGGCGGCCGGTCCCAACGCTCACGATCTATGGCAATGACGCCCGGCCGCAGCAGGTCTCGGTGGGGGCGTCGATCCTGAATCAGGTCATCGCCCGGACCTCCTTCGCTGTCAATCAGTCCGCACCGGTGGTCAACGTTGAGCAGAAGGAGGTCCAGGGCGTCCGCCTCAGGTACGTCGACTTCCTCGTGCCGGGCATCCTCGGCGTGAACGTGATGCAACTGGCCATCTTCTCGGTGGCCTTCGCCCTGGTCGTGGACAAGAAGCGCGGCGTGCTGCGCCGCATCATGGCGACGCCACTCAGGCCCTCGACGTTCCTCGCATCCCAGGTGATCACAAGGCTGATCATGGCCACGGTCCAGGTCCTGATCATGCTCGCGGTGTCGGTGTTCCTCTTCGATGTCCATCCACTGGGCGGGATCCTGCCGCTGCTACTGGTCTCGCTCTTCGGCGCGGTGCTGTTCCTGACGATCGGGTTCGCGCTCGCCGGTTGGGCGGAGACCGAGAATCAGGTCCCCGCGATCGCGCAGCTGATCACGCTGCCGCAGTTCTTCTTCTCGGGCGTGTTCTTCTCCAAGGACGCGGCCCCCGAGCTCATCCGGCCGGTGACGAACCTGCTGCCGCTCACGTTCCTCAACGACGCGCTGCGGGAGATCTCGGTGCAGGGCGCGACCCTCTGGGACGTCCGCATGCAGCTCCTCGGGCTCGCCGTGTGGACGGTGATCGGCTTCGCGTTCGCGGTGCGCTTCTTCCGCTTCGACCGCTTTTAGCTAGGTCAGGGCCCCGTGCACCGCGCGATGCACATGCGCGCGGAAGCGGCCCCACGCGTCCCAGTTCGGGATGCCCGGCGCGCCGTCCGCCGGAATGCGGTCGAGTCGCTCGGCGACGCGCAGCAGCTCGCTGATCGGCACCTCGCGGTACGACTCGATCTGCTCGTGCTCGTCCAGCGGCGTGATCGCCGCGCCGCTCGCATCATCCAACAGGAACGCGAACGTGTGGAACACCGGTGGTCCACCGGCTCCCTCGTGGTAGGTGAGCGCCGCGAGGAACCGATTCACGTCGATGGTGAGCCCGGTCTCCTCACGCGTCTCGCGGAGGACCGCGTCGAGGATCAGCTCGTCCCTGTCGATGCCGCCCGTCGGGAGGCGGTACGCGCCGCGCGGGTAGAAGGTCTTGATCGAAAGGAGCACGTTGCTGGTCGGCCGACGGACCACCATGCAGACCTCGGCGAAACGCGACGGGTTGCCGACGGGGTCGAAGGCGATGTCATCGAGCGCGACCTCGCGGGCGATCGGCGTGCCGAACCGCGCGGCGAGCATCTCGGTCTCCTGTCGCATCGCCGCTGTGAGCGGGCGGGGGACGCGCGAGAACGGGCCGGCGTGCACGACGGACGCGATCGTACCGGCTGCCGACGCGTCGTCGGCTCATATGCTCCGGCGACCGTGCTGTGGTCATCGCTCGATCCGATCTGGCAGGCAGTCATCGCGGAGGGCTGGGCCGCGTACGCGGCCGGGTCACACGCGATCGGCGCAGTGATCACGTCGCCGGATGGCGCGATCGTGGCGCGTGGTCGGAACCGGGGCAGGGATGGAACGGCGACCCCTGGCCAACTGCACGCCAGC
>DATCPY010000162.1:0-6724 GCA_036569845.1 Candidatus Limnocylindria bacterium
CCGGAGTCGATCGGCATCGAGGCGGTGCTCGACGGGCTCCGCCACGTCCACTACCCGGATGACCAAAAACAGCGCGAGGCCTCGCGGCCGGTGCTCGACGCGCTCTACGCCTACTGCCAGAAGCGGGTCGACGCGAAGCGCACGTGAGCCTGAGCCTCTCGGGCTTCATCCCGCTTCCGGGTGGCGAGCGCAGTGGCTTCGATCACGCTGACACGTATCTCGACCCGGCTGGCAGTCGCGTCTATGTCGCGCACACGGCGATGAACGCGGTGGACGTGATCGACTGTCGCACCAACACGTACCTGCGATCGTTGCCTGACCTGCCCGGCGTCGCGGGCGTGCTCATCGATACCGACCGAGACCTGCTGTTCACCTCTGACCGGTCAGCAGCGCGGGTGAGCATCTTCCGGTGCTCCGATGAAGTGCTGCTCACGCAGGTCGAGGTCGGGCCCCGCCCGAACGGGCTTGCCTTCGACCCCCGGCGGAGGAATCTGTACAGCTTCCAGCTCGGGGATCCACCTGGGACGGGCTGCACGGCCTCGGTGGTCTCGATCGACGAGGGCCGCGTCATCCGGACGATCCCGCTCCCAGGCCGTCCGCGATGGTCACTCTTCGACCCCGCCACCGATGCGGTGTTCGTGAACATCCAGAGCCCGGCGGTGGTCCTCCGCATCGACGCGGCCGCCCTCCAGGAGTCGGGACGGACCGAGGTCGGTGCTGACGGTCCGCACGGCCTCGGGCTCGTCCGCGGTCGGCTCTTTTGCGCGGCGGACGGCGGCGAGCTCGTCGTGATCGACGGGCCGCGGGTGGTGAAACGACTGCCATTGCCCGGTGCCCCCGACGTCGTCATGCACGACGATCGGCGCGGTCGACTCTTTGTGGCCATCGGGTCCCCTGGCGTCATCAGCGTGTTCGACACCGAGCGCCTGGAGGAGATCGGAACGGTCGAGACCGAGGAGGGCGCCCATACGATCGGCTGGGACCCGGTCACAGCGCAGCTCTATGCCTTCGCTCCGCGACGGGGCGGCGCCCTGGTGTTCGTCTAGCCGGCCCTATCGGTGCGCTCGCGACGTACGCGCGCTTCCTCCGGCGGGTGCACCCCGCGGAAAGTGACGTAGATCAGACCGTCGTAGGCGATCTTCAGCGCGCCGGCGAGCAGGAAGGGCAGAGCGAACGATCCCGCCGCGAACGCGACACCGGTGACCAGCGGTGAGAAGGCGCTCGACGCGGTCCGCGCGACATTCGTCAGACCCGCGGTCGCGGTGCGCTCGTCGGGATCGACGACGGCCATCGTGTACGACTGCCGGGTGGGCACGTCCATCTGCGAGATGCTCATCCGCATCAGGAACACTGCGACCGCGAGCGGCGCGGTCGGCATGATCGGCACCAGCATGAGCAACACGTTCGACGGCAGGTGGCTGAGCACCATCGTGTTGAGGAGCCCGTAGCGCGCGGCCAGCCAGCCCGCGGCGAGGAGCGACAGTCCGGACAGCACGTTGACCGCGAAGAACAGGACCGCGAGCTGCGCGGGCTCCAGACCCCAGCGGATGAAGAACCAGTACGCGACCAGCGACTGCACCACTAGTGCGCCGGCGAACGCGTCGAGCCCGAACAATGCCGCGAGCTTCGCGACCGTTCTGCGTGACCGGTGGATCCCGAGGAACCGCCGCTGGCCTTCGACCTTCGCGAGTTCGAGCTTGTCGGTCAGTCCCGCGAAGAGCGCGAGGTTCGCCAGCCCGACGACGGCGTACAGCACGAAGAGCGGCCGGTAGGCGTCGGCGCCGGCCAGGCCGAGCCGCTCGAAGAGGCCGACCGAGGCCGCGAAGAGCGCACCGAGCGCGCCGCCGAACGTGGCGAGGGTGTTGTAGACGGAGAAGAGCCACGTGCGCCGCGCATCAGGGGCGGTCTGCGGGAGCATCGCCTGGTCGACGGTCTGGAAGACGCCGACCTCAGAGTTCGTCGCGCTGATCGTGCCGGTGAAGCCGGCGAGGATGAGGACCGCGAAGCTGTCGGTCAGCGCGAACGCGAGCCCGCCGACGGCCATCAGCACCGCCATCGTCGAGATCGTCCGCCGGCGGCCGTAGCGGTCGGCAAAGAGCGACCACCCGACGGTCATCACGGCCGAGCCTGCGATCGCCGAGGTGAGCACGATGCCGATGCGGGTGGGGTCCAGGCCCAGGCGGTCCAGGTACACCCCAAGGACCACCGAGAGGTACCCATAGGCGAACGTTCGGAGCACCCGCGCGACCAGGAGCCGGCGGCCATCGGGCGAGACCCAGCGCAG
The DNA here is from genome assembly GCA_036569845.1 of Candidatus Limnocylindria bacterium. GTDB lineage: Bacteria > Chloroflexota > Limnocylindria > P2-11E > P2-11E > UBA4735. The sequence goes on from DATCPY010000162.1 coordinate 2,285, forward strand.
CCACCCGCCACGGACATGCTCGCGCGGAGGCCGAGTCATTCGTACATTGTCGGGATATGGCGACCGAACAGCGGAAACTCGTCAGCGTCGTCTTCGCCGACGTCGTCGGCTCGACGGCATTCGGATCGGAGAACGACCCCGAAGCCGTGCGCTCGGTGATGGGCTCGTACTTCGAGCGGATGAAGGCCATCGCCGAGACCCACGGCGGCACGGTCGAAAAGTTCATCGGCGACGCGGTGATGGTCGTGTTCGGGGTCCCGTTGCTGCACGACGACGATGCCGAGCGGGCGGTCCGGGCGGGGCTCGCCATGCGCGACGCGATGGCCGATCTCAATGGCGAGCTGGGCGTGACGCTGGCTGCGCGCATCGGTGTCAACAGCGGCGAGGCCGTTGCCGGAAGCGGAGAGGATCGCCAGTTCCTCGTGACCGGCGATGCCGTGAACGTCGCGGCGAGGCTCCAGCAGGGCGCCGACATGGGCGAGGTCGTCGTCGGCCCGCTGACCGAGTCATTGACCCGATCCGCGATCGAGTACGCCGCTCGTGAGCCCATGGCAGCGAAGGGCAAGGCCGAGCCCATCAAAGCGTTCCGCGCGGTCCGGCCGCGTAGCGCGGTCCCCGAGCAGGCCCGCGGACTGCCTGCGATGCGAGCGCAGCTCGTCGGCCGGCAGCGCGAGCTGCGGATCCTGCTCGACTCGTTCGAGCGCGTCCGCGACGAGCGGCGGGCGCACCTCTTCACGCTGGTGGGCAACGCGGGCATCGGCAAGTCGCGGCTCGTGGGAGAGGCCCTCGCGCGCATTGCCGGCGCGGAGAGCGCGCACGTCCTGCGCGGTCGATGCCTTCCCTACGGCGCCGGCATCACCTACTGGCCGCTCATGGAGATCGTGCGAGAGGACGCGGGCATCTTGGGCGAAGATGATCGGGAAACGGCGCTCGGCAAGCTCGACTCGCGGACGAGCGCGTTGCTCGGGGCGGATGCCGGCGCGGTGCGGGCGCGCCTGGCGACGATGCTCGGGCTGCAGCGCCCCGAGGACGCCCTGCCTGAGGTCGTCCCGGCGCAGGTCGGTCGCGAGATCGGATGGGGCGCGCGGCAGTATCTCGGCGCCGTCGCACGTACGCCTGCGGTCATCGTCGTGGACGATCTCCAGTGGGCGGAGCCGGCCGTATTCGAGATCGTCGAAGGCCTCGCCGAGGGCGCGCAGGATGCGCCGATGCTTCTGCTCTGCGTCGCGCGGCCGCAGCTCTTGGAGCTTCAGCCGACCTGGGGCTCCGGCCGCGCGAATGCCACGACCATCACCCTTGACGCCCTCAGTCGGGAGGAGACCACCACACTGATCTCCCGCCTCCTGGACATCGACGATCTTCCGTCCGAGCTGCGCGCGCGGGTCGTCCAGCGTTCGGAAGGGAATCCACTGTTCTGTGAGGAGTTCCTTCGGATGCTGATCGACGAGGGCCGGGTCGAGCGCGTCGACGAGCGCTGGCGGGCCACGGCGAGCGTCGCGGATGTCCGGGTGCCCGAAAGCATCCACGCGCTCCTCGCTGCTCGGCTCGACGGTCTCGCCGCGGATTCCCGGCTCGCGCTGCAGATCGCGGCGGTGGTCGGTGAGCGTTTCGGCGCCGACGAGCTGCAAGCGCTCGCGCCAGACCTCGATGTAGATCGCGCGCTGGCCTCCTTGCGGCGGGCCGGTCTGGTGCTGGAGGATCGCGAAACCCACAGATCGGATCGGTACCGCTTCAAGCACCTGCTGATGCGAGACGTCGCCTACGCCGGGCTGCCGAAGGCGTCGCGCGCGGATCTCCACGAATCCTTCGGCGCGCAGCTCGAGCGTTCGGTCGGCGACCGCCGTGACGAGTTCGCCGAGGTACTCGCCCACCATGCCGAGCGCGCGTTCACGCTGTCCGTCGAGGTCCGTTCGTCGCGGGACCTGATCGAAGGTCGCGCGCGCCGGGCGCTCGGGTGGTCGCTGGCTCTAGGCGAGCGGGGTCGGCGCCGCGAGGACGCGGGATTGATCGCGCCGAACGCGGCCGTCGCCTCCGCCGCTATCGAGGCGCTCGCCGATCGCGCGACGGCCGACGAGCGCGCCCAGGTCGCGCTCATCGCCGCGGAGTCGCGGCGGATCGCGGCGGACTATCCAGCGGCGCTCGTCGCGCTCGAACGTGGCCTCGAGCTCGCGGTCGGGGCAGGCCGGACCGATCTCGCGGCCTGGGCCCACCTCGGGATCGCGCGCGTGCTATCTCTGTCGGCGGATTTCGAGGAGGGATTCAGCGAGTTCGAGGGTCACGTTGCAGATGCTGAGCGCCTGTTCACCGAGTTCGGCGACCCCGGGGCCGGCATCGAGGCGGCGATCGCCGGTCTCGATCGCAACTGGGCCCTCGGCCAGCTCAACGAGATGATCGAGCGCGGGAGCGCGCTTCGCGAGCGCGCTCGGAGGCTCGGCGACGGCGCCCGCGAGCTGCTCGTCTGCGCGCGGCTGATCGCCGCGGCCGGCCAGGCTGGACGCATGGACCTGGCCGACGAGTACCAGCATTCGGCCGACGACCTCGCTGCGCGCCTCGGACTGCGGCAGCCGCAATGGGGCCGCGTCGCTCGCGGGGGCCGCCTGCGCCAGACCGGCAGATACGCGGAGGCCGATGCGGCATTTCGGGAGCTCCGCGAGGAGGCGCGGGTCGAAGGCGATCGACTGCTTGAGATCGCCGCACTCCGCAACCGCGCCGAGCTCTACATCGAATCCGCCCGCGATGCTGACGCGGCGCCCTTGATCGAGGAGGCGCTCGAGCTGAGTGTCCGCACCGGCGAGCTCTGGAATCGGACCGAGCTCACTGCGGCGTTGGGCCAGACCGCCGCGGCCGCCGGGGACCATGACCGTGCCGCCCGGCTGCTTCGCGAGGCGCAAGCGATCGTCCGCGCGACCGACCGCTACGCCGTCGCCTTCGTCGAGTACGCGGCCGCGACGATCGCCGACGCGGCCGGCCGGACGGGCGAGGCCGATGCCCACTACCGCCTGTCCATCGACCTGCTCGCCAAGATGGAGTACCGATTCCGGACCGCGCTGCGGCGGCTCCACTATGTCGAGTTCCTCGTGCGCGCCGGCCGGCAGGCCGATGCCGAACGGGAGTTCGATCTGGCGTGGCCGCTCGTCGCGGGCTTCGCCGGCGAGGGTGCCGTGTGGGTCGCAGGCCTGCGTCAGTCGCTCGCATCGCCGCGGTCGGCACGGTGATGCCGCTATGCGACCGGGAGACACCCGGATGGGGGAGCCGTCCCAGGTGACGCCCACCTACAACGTGCGCAATGGACGGGATGTTGGGACACGCAGACGCGGACAGCGCTTCGCCGGTGCGCGAGACGGCCTGGACCTAGGCCGCTTCGAACTCGGCGAGGCGCTGGCCCCGTCGCACCTGATCCCCCTCGGCGCACAGCACCTTCGTCACGGTCCCATCACCCGGCGCTTCCACCCGTAGCTCCATCTTCATCGCCTCGACCACGCAGACGAGGTCGCCGCGCTTGACGCGCTGACCCGGCCGCGCGTGGACCGCGAGCACCACACCCGGCATCGGCGCGGTGATCTCGCTGCCCGCGAGCGCATCGACGCTCCGCGCCTGTCCAGCCGTATCCAGGACGTAGATCTCGCCGTGCCACTTCACCCACACATCCGTGCCGTCGCGTACCGCGATCGCAGGCTCGCCGTCGACGAGCCAGTGACCCGCCCGCTCATCACGCGCGATCGTGATGCCATCGACGGTGTACGGCCCCGTACCGGCCACGCGCACCGGACGGTCGTCGAGCAGCACGCTCGTCATCGCCGGCCCGCCCGCTCGCCACCCCGATAGCGCCCGCCAGGGATCGCGCGCGTCCACCGCGATCGTCGTGCTTGCCGCGAACGCCGCGGCGGCGAGCGCGCGCGCTTCGGCCGGCGCGTCGCCCGGACCGGCCGCGAGCTCGGGCGTCCGCTCGATGAGGCCCGTGTCGATCTTCCCGGACCGCGCCTCGGGGTGCGCGAGGAGGTTGCGGAGGAAGCGTTCGTTCGTCCGAACGCCGAGGAGGGTCGATCCGCGCAGCGCCGCGCCGAGCGCGTCGAGAGCCGTCGCGCGGTCGGCTCCGTGCACGATGACCTTGGCGAGCAGCGGGTCGTAATCCGCCGTCACCGTGCTGCCCTCCTCGATGCCCGCGTCCACGCGCGCGGCGTCGGACCATTCGAGAAGACTGACGCGGCCGGTCGATGGGAGGAATCCGCTCGCCGGATCCTCGGCGTAGAGCCGGACCTCGATCGCATGGCCCTGCGGCTTCGCATCGATGGTGATGCTCTCGCCCATTGCGATCCGCAGCTGCTGCTCGACGAGATCGAGGCCCCAGGTCAGCTCCGTGACCGGATGCTCGACCTGGAGGCGGGCGTTCACCTCGAGGAAGAAGAACGCGCCCTTCGAATCGACGATGAACTCACAGGT
>DATCPY010000163.1:0-10311 GCA_036569845.1 Candidatus Limnocylindria bacterium
CGCTCCTTCGGCATGTAGCCGACGAGGCGCTGCGCTTCCTTGCCGCCCTTGAACAGGATCAGCGTCGGGATGGCGCGGACGCCGAACCGGCCCGCGGTGATCGGGTTCGCGTCGACGTCGAGCTTCGCGATCCGGACGTTGTCCTTCTCGCTCGCGATCTCTTCGAGGACCGGGGCCACCATGCGGCACGGGCCGCACCAGGTCGCCCAGAAATCAACGAGCACCGGAGTCTCCGACTTGAGGACCTCCTGCTCGAATGTTTGATCCGTTACGACGGTGGGCTTTCCCATCTCTGTATCGCTCCTTGCGTTTCTTCTATTTAGGTCGCGGGAAAACCCGCAGCTACCACTTGAACGCGAGCTGCTGCCCGGCTTGTTCCACTGCAGGTTCAAGGCCGAGGACCGGTTCCAGCCCATCCAGGCCGGCGTCGGGGTCCGCGGCGAAGGCCTTCAGCGGAGCCCACTTTACGAACCTCCAGCCGCGGCGTCGAACCGCGGTCCGCAGGGCCGCGGAACGCTCCAATTTGAACGCGGCAAGGGGCCGCCGCTCGTCGGCCAGCGCGAGGAATCGGAACACCCGGTCGTCGTCCGGGATCTGCTCGCCGATCGCGGACAGGCTGCGATGGAGCCGGGCGGTCCAGTCGAGCTGCCAGAGGAACACCATCTTGCCGCGGTCGTACCACGCGAGGTCGACCGCATCGAGGACGTCGGCGGGTCCGCGCAGCGCCCGCGCGAGCGGGGTCGTCTTCTCCAGATCGGAGAGCAGATCGGCGAGCACGTTCCCTCGTCCGGCATGCGCAGAGCCCAGCGGGCGGCGGCGGAGCTCGCGACCGATCTGCACCTTGAATCCGATGCGGTGTCCGGCGTCGACGAGGCTCGCCGCGAGGAGGCTCTGCTCGAGCTGCCGCTTCGCGAGGGTGTCCTCGTCGCGCAGCCGCCAGCGGCCGTCGTCGCCCTGCACGCCATACGCGGCGATGCACCGCTCCACCAATTCTCGGTCGGGGGTCTCGACGCCGCGGAAGAGCCCGTAGCTGCGCTTCAGCAGCGAGCGGGTGTCGACGTCGCGCGCTGACGACAGCACACCCCACACGCCCCATTCGACGCGATCGTCCAACGGCGCGTGATCGTCGCTCCCGTTGACGAGCCCGTAGAGCGGATCCTCCTTCGTCGGTCCTTCCAGCCGTTCGATCCCCGATCGACGGGCGTCGCCGAGGGCCGACCGGAAGTGGTCGAGGAACAGCTCGAGCTCGGACACGCCGCCGGCGCGCGCGAGGGCCAGCGGCGCGAGCAGCCCGCGCTCGGCCAGCGCGTTCAGCGCGGCGACCGCCGCGCGATCGGCGCCGATGGGCTCGCCGCGGGCGACGATCGCCGCGTGCACGCCGCCGCGCATCGTCTCCTCGAGAGTGAGCGAGTCGGCGCTGCGCTGATCCTTCAGCAGGGGCACGTCACGATCGAAGTCCAGCACCGCGACCGCGCCGGAGCTCCCGCCCGTCGCCGTCTGCAGGGTGTCGCGTTGATAGAGGATGCCGCGCAGCCGGTAGCCGGAGCCGGCGCCGGCGAGCGCGCACGCCGCGACGGTCGCGCCGTCGGCATGCGGCAGGTACACGACGCACGGCGCGCCTTCCTTGGAGCCGCGGTGCGCGTCGAGGAGCGCGGTACGAAGCGCGCGCAGGAGCCGCTCGCGCCCGGCGAGCCGGCCATCGGCGTCGGCGCTCGGATCCTCTTGCCCGCCGGCGAGCACCACCGACGCGACGTAGGCCCAGCCGCCGAGCAGATCGTCGACCGGCGCCTGTACGAGGACGAGATCGGCCGGCGCCTTGAGCGTCGGCGCGGAACGGGCCGGCGGGTTGGCCGTGAGCCAGGCGGCGAGCTCACGCGCGGTGCGCTCGAACTCCAGCCACACGTTCACTTCGCGCGACTGAGCGGCCTGCCCACGGCGAGCGCGGCCCTTCTCGATCCGCAGCGGGGCGCCGTGCCCGGCCACGGCGTTCAGCCGGCTGCCGGAGACGATCACCTCGAGCATGCAGAGCCGCAGGAAGGCCTTGGCCGGTCCGTCGGGAATGGCGGTCTCGATCGCGCGCAGCGTGCCCATGAGGGCGGCGAGGTTCCGGGGCGTGTACAGCGCCGCGATGCTCTGCGCGAGCACCCGGCGTTCCTCGGTCGCGCCGAACCGCTCGACGAACTGCCAGTACGCGAGGCCATCGCCCTCGACCTTGCGTGCGCGCGCGTCGTCTTCCTCGGCCGTCGGCTCGATGAGCAGGGCCCGGCCCTCGCGCGCGCAGATGGTGCAGCGAAAGGCCTTCTTCGTCGGCGCCGGCGCGTCGCGTTCCCAGAGGAACGCCTCGACGACGACCGGTCCGCGGCAGGTCCCGCAGTGCGAGGCGTAGAGATCGCGCATCGTCACGCGGTGCGCGGCGCCGGCGAGCGTGCTGTCCGCGACCGCCTCGAGGGCCACGGTGATCTCCGCGAGCGACGGCGCGGCCGCGATCACGCCGCGGGCCCACGCGCCGATCGCCCCTGGCGAGCGGGCGATGCCGACGCGGTCGCGGTGCTGAACGGCGTCGGCTGCCGAGAACGGATACGCGAGCGGATCGAGGACGATGCCGCGCTCGGCCGTGTACGCGTTCGCGTACGTCTCGGCGAGGGCCACGGGGAACGCGGTGCCGAATCGGTGGAGGGGTCTTGGAAGGGGAACGGTCTCGACGGGAACGAAGCTGTCGAGCCGTTCCACTGTCATTGCAGGTCGAAGACTAGAGCCCGCCGGGCATCGAGCACCACGCCGGCGCGCTTTCCGTCAGCCGACACGATCAGATCCTGGATCTGGCCGTCGATGCCGAGCGCGTCGATGGTCCCATCGGCGGCGATCGCCCAGACCGTGCTGCTGCCATCCCACACCAGCGTGCGGGTGCCGAGCACGACCTTTCGGCCGTCGGTGAGCGGAGCCTGCCAGCGCTGCGAGCCGTCCGGGGCGGTCGCGGTGATCTTGTCCTTGTCCAGCTGGACGAACGTGCCGTCGGCGCCGAACGCGACCTCGCGAACGGTGGCGCCGACGCGCTGCAGCGTCGCGTTCGGATCCGCGGTGTGCGGCGAGAAGCGGTACGTCCCCTGATCGGTGACGAGGGCGGCGCGGTCGCCCTTCGCGTCGAGCGCGAGGCTCTGGACCGTGCCGGGGACCCGGATCACGCCGCGAGTGAAACGCTCGCTGCCGAGGCGCAGCAGCTCCACATCGGTGTTGCCCGCGGTGGTCGTCGCGATGAACAGCTCGCCGCGGTCGCTGACCGCGATGGCTCCGCCGGCAGCGGGCGTCGTGATCGGGAACGGGTCGCCGAGCACGGCACCGTCCGGTGCCCGCGCGCCGATGAGCCCGCCGCCGCCGCCGGACACTCCACTGGCGCTCTTCGAGATGGCGACGAACGCGCGGGCCGTTGGCACGTTCACGTACAGGGCCTGGGTGATCGCGGATGGGAATCGCGGCTGCTGCAAGCTGGACAGCGGCGACGCGCCGGAGGGCACGAACAGCACGGTCGCCGAGGCGCCGCCGGCGAAGAGCCAGGCGCTGTCGGCGCTGAACAGCAGCGCGGAGATGCCGGACGGGAATTTCGGCAGCGCTGTGAGGCCGCCTTTCGCGGCGTCGAAGATCGCGACGACCCCGTCGTCGCTGCCCATCGCGATCCACTTGCCGTCCGGCGACAGGGCGACCCGCCGGGCGTTCCCCGGGCCATCGACGACGCGGGCAGGCTCGCGCCACAGCTCGACGTCGGGCACCGCGCCCGACCGCGCGAAGGTGTACGTGCGCTCTTCGATGACGGCGCTGACGTCGACGCCCTTGGGCCGCAGCGCGGCGGCCGCGGCGTCAGCCTGGGCCTTCGACGGATAGGTCGCGACGCGCACCAGGAACGGCGCGACGCGCGTGATCGAGATGACGGTCCCGATCTTCTTCGCCGCCGCGTCGGCGTCGGCGGCGGTCGCGTAGGGGCCGGCCTGCACGGCGTACTGCGCCGCGGAGGCGGCGGCCACGGTGAACGACTTCCCGCGGTTCACGGTCTTCTGCAGCTCGGTGTCGAGCGGCAGCTTCACCGCGAGTACCTGCACGCGATCCCAGCAGGTGCTCATGTCACCGAGCGTCTTCGCGAACACACCCGGATCGGCGCCGTCGGCATACGAGCCCGCGTCCTTGATCAGATCGGTGAGCGCGTCCGCGAGCGAGACCACCGCGTCGCGGACGGGGCCCGCGGCGTTCGCCGTCGCAGAGAGCGACGCGGACGTGATGTCGCTGAGCATCGGTGTGAGACCGCGCGCGACCGCCGCCCACCGGTCGCTCGACACGACCCGGGTCTTCTCCCCCGAAAGCGTGCCGGCCAGCGCGTAGTCGTACGCCGAGAGCTGCTGGAGGATGACCGCGGTCGAGCGCGCGAGCTCCGGGGCGTTGGGCACGTCACCGCTCGGCACCACCTTGGGCGCCTGTTCGCACGCGCTACCGATGAGAAGAAGGACGCCGAACGCGACGCGGACGAGTTGGCTCGGGCCGCTACTCGTCGGCCTCGTCCTCGTCGTCGTCGTCATCGTCGTCGGCCTCGACGGCGAGCGGCTCCTCGGCCACGGCGGGCTCGGACTCATCGTCGGCCGACGACGGCCTCCGCTCGGTCTCCTCGCCCTCGTCCTCGGCGTCCTCTTCCTCCTCGCCGCCGAATCGGAAGAAGTTGCCCTTGATGTACGCGCGCTCCTTCGTCTCGGCCGGACGGTGATGGCCGGGGAACGAGATCCGCTGCGCATTCTCGGGGCTCTGGAGCGTCTCGCGGATCGCTACGCGCGGGTTCTGCTGGTCGTTGCTCACGACCGCGACGACGTACTCGTTGCCGGTGTTGATGAGGTCAAGGAGGCGGCGGCCGACCTTCGGCTCGAGGAAGCCGAGGAGCTCGCCGTCGCGCGCGTGCACGGCGATGAGGCCGTCGCGCTCGCGCAGCTCGGCCTCGGCGCCAGGCGAGTACTTCGCCACGACGTGCGCCGGCGCCGGGTTGATGAGGCGCAGGATGCCGGTCTTGCCCATGTCCTCGATGAAGAGGCGCGGCTGGGTCTTGGACTTCGTCGTGTTCGGCTTCGTCTTGTGCTCGAGGAGGGTCGTGAGGCGGGCGACGTTGCGAAGCGCGATCGGGTTGTTCGGCTCGGCCTTGATGACCTCGGTGTACGCGGCCTTGGCCTCTTCGAGCTTGCCGGTCTCGAGGAGCGCCCGGCCCAGCCGGTTGCGGGCCTCGAGGTCCTCGGCGTTCGCCTCAAGGATCTTGCCGTTCAGATCGACCGCGGTCGCCCAGTCGGACTCGAGGGCGGCCTGGACCGCCTTGTCGGCGAAAGCACGCGTCCGGATGCCTGTTTCGGTCGGGGAGCCCATCGGTCAACGCCTCCAACGCAGACGCACACGATGCGTCGCGGCCATTCGGGTGATGAGTGAATTCTAACGGCTCGCGGTCTACGCTCCCAGCGATGCCGTACCTGTCGGAGATCAAGCGAGCAAAAGTGGTCGATCCGGCAGGGGCCGAGATCGGCAGGCTCGTCGATGTCGCGGTCGTACCCCGCGAGCAGTTCCCGGCCATCCAATGGGCCATCCTCCGGTCTCCCGACGGCGAGCGGATCGTCCGGTGGAGCGACCTCGAGGCCATCGGCGGCGGCTACCGGCTCAAGGAGTCGGCCGTCCCGCCGGCCGCAGGCGAGCTGCCGCCGGAGGCCCTCCGCCTGGGCCGCGACCTCGTCGACAAGCAGATCGTCGACACCCACGGGGCGAAGGTCGTCCGGGTGAACGACCTCCAGCTCGAGGACAAGAGCGGTCAGCTCCGCCTCGTCGGCGCCGACGTCGGCCTTCGCGGGATCCTCCGGCAGGTCGGTGGCGAGCGGGCCGCTGAGCGCGTGGCCGGCCTGCTCGGACGGAAGCTCCCGCGCGGCATCATCCCGTGGCACCTCGTTGAGCCGCTCGAGTCGCCGCAGCAGAACGTGCGGCTCACGCTCCCCCACGCGAAGCTCGCGCTCCTCCATCCCGCCGACATCGCCGACATCGTCGAGGAGATGACCGCCGACGAGCGGCGCGCCGTGTTCGACCAGCTCGACGTGGAGACCGCGGCCGAGGCCCTCGGTGAGGTCGAGCCTGCGATGCAGGCCGCGATCATGGGCGATCTCGACGGGGAGCGCGCCGCCGACATCCTCGAGGAGATGGACCCCGACGAGGCCGTCGACCTCCTGCAGGATCTGCCCGAGGAGACGCGCGAAGAGCTCATCGAGCTCATGGACGAGGAAGAAGGAGCGGACGTCGAGGAGCTCCTCGCCTACCCCGAGGATTCCGCCGGCGGCATCATGACCACCGACTTCCTCGCGTTGCCGCGCGACCTGACCGCGGGCCAGGCCATCGACCGCCTGCGCGAGCTCCAGCCCGACTCCGCGCTCGTGTACTACCTGTACGTCGTTGATGCGGAGGGGAAGCTCGACGGCAATCTCTCGCTGCGCGACCTCGTCGTCGCGAAGCCTGAAACGCCGCTCACGAACATCATGAATCCGAACGTGCTTCGGGTCGAAGCCGACGTGCCCCGCGAGGAGGTCGCATCGCTCATCGCGAAGTACGACCTGCTCGCGCTGCCGGTCGTCGACGCGCGGCGGGTGCTGCTCGGTACCGTGACGATCGATGACGTGGTCGAGCTCATGATGCCGCGCGGTTGGAAGAAGAGGTCGCTCCGGTCCATCGCGCGATGACGGTCGCGAGCCGGCCAGGCCGGACGCTTCGCGCCGTCCGCGGCCGCGTCCCACGCAAGGCGGCCTTCGTCGCGTTCCTCGCGGTCATGGGCCCGGGCCTCATCACGGGCTTCGCCGGCAACGACGCCGGCGGGGTCACGACGTACACCTCCGTCGGCGCGCGCTACGGGTACTCGATGCTCTGGCTCCTGTTGCTGTCGACCGCCGGCCTCGTGGTCATCCAGGAGATGTGCGCGCGGATGGGCGCCGTCACGGGCAAGGGCCTCTCCGATCTCATCCGCGAGAAGTACGGCGTGCGCTGGACGTTCGTCGCGATGCTCGCGCTCCTCGTCGCGAACGGGACGAACGTCGCCGCTGAGTACGCCGGCATCGCGGCGAGCCTGGCGCTCATCGGAGTGCCATCGACGGTCTCGGTGCCGATCGCGGGCGTCGCGATCTGGGTGCTCGTGGTGTTCTTCAGCTACAAGGTCGTCGAGCGCGCGCTGTTCGTCGTCATCTGCGCGTTCGTCGCGTACCCGATCACCGCGGTCATCGCCAAGCCCGACTGGGGCGCGGTGGCGCAGGGGTTGGTGATCCCGACGTTGCCGGTCGAGCAGGCCGCGCTCATCGCCGCGCTCGCGCTCGTGGGCACGACGATCACGCCCTACATGCAGTTTTTCATCCAGGCTTCGATCGTGGACAAGGGCATCGACGCCGACCAGTACCGCTACGCGCGGCTGGACGTGCTGCTCGGCTCGGTCCTGACGGGCGTGAACGCGCTGTTCATGATCGTGGTCGCGGGCCATGTTCTCTTTCCCGCGGGCATCCGCGTCGACACCGCCGCTGACGCGGCGCGGGCGCTCAGTCCGCTCGCCGGCGAGCAGGCCGGGATCCTCTTCGGCGCGGGCCTGCTCGGCGCATCGCTGTTGGCCGCGACGGTGATGCCGCTCTCGACGTCGTACGCGATCTGCGAAGCGTTCGGCTGGGAGTCGGGCATCAGCAAGAACTTCCGCGAGGCGCCGGTGTTCATGGGCCTCTTCACGCTGCTGCTCGTCGTCGGCGGCATCGTCGTCGTGCTGTTCCCGCAGCAGCTGCTCATCCAGCTCATCCTCGCGTCCCAGGCGATCAACGGCCTGCTGCTACCGGTGGTGCTCGCGTTCATCCTCAAGCTCGCCAGTGACCGCTCGATCATGGGCGGCTCGGCGAACGGCCGCCTCACGACCGCGATCGGCTGGGGGGTCGCCGCGATGGCCTCCCTGCTGTCGGTCGCGTACGTCGTGGTCACCGTGCTCGGGCTGGGCTAGGCCACATCGACCCCGCGCTCGCCCTGAAGCTCGTGCTCACGCCGTTGCTCATCGCGACGGCGAGCCTCGCCGGCCGCCGGTGGGGTCACGCGATCAGCGGCTGGCTCGTCGGCATCCCGTTCACCTCCGGCCCGATCACGCTGTTCCTCTATCTCGATCACGGTGCCGGCTTCGCCGCGAACGCCGCCCTTGGCTCGATGCTCGGCGTCCTCGCGACCGCCGCATTCGCCGTGGAGTTCTCGGCCGTGGCCAAGCGCGGCGGGCGGATCGTCCTGTCATTCGTAGCCGGGCTCATCGCGTTCGCGCTCATCGGCGCCAGCGCGCAGGAGCTCGCGATCGCGCCACTGCCGCTCTACGCGATCTGCGCGGTCGTGCTGCTCGTCGCGATCCGCCTGGTGCCCGACCCGGGCGTCACCGTATCGGTCCCCTTGCCGCGGTGGGACCTGCCGGCCCGGATGATCCTCGCCACGGTGCTGGTCATCGCGATCACCAGCGGCGCCACGGCCCTCGGCCCTCGGCTCTCAGGGTTGCTCGCGACGATCCCGCTCTACGCGAGCATCCTCGCGGGCTTCGGCTTTCAGCTCATCGGTCCGGCCGCGGCGATCCGCGTGTGGCGTGGCCTGCTCTTCGGTCTCTTCGGCTTCGGCGCGTTCTACCTCGTGCTGGCGGCGTCACTCGAATCGCTCGGCGTCGCCGCGTTCGGGCTCGCGCTGCTCACGGCGATCGTGATGCAGGCCGTGACCCTACGGGTGCTCCGGCGGGCGCCGAGCTAGCGCAGTCGCCACCGCGACCGTCACCTGAAGCGCACCGAGGCGACGAGGCCGTCCACGTCCTCGAAGGTTGCGCGGTCGCCCGAGGTCGCCTTCGGATCGGTCCCGATCCGGACCAGCGTGTAGCTCGCCTGGCCGGACGGCGTCGCGGCACGGACCTCAAGGACCACCGCGGTCCCGTCTGCCCGGAACGTCGCGAGCGTGCTCGACGCCGGTGCGCCGCTGAACGCGGTGCAGCAGAGACCCTGTGCACCAGCCTTGTCGACATCGCCGAGCCAGAACTGCTCCGCCGACAGGAAGCCGATCTCGTGCGTGCCAGGGCGCCACTGCGCGCCTCGCGTGCCGGCCCCGGCTTGCGTCTTCAGCGCGCCATAGCTGTCGATCGGCCACCAGTTGAGATCACCCGCGACACCGCCGACTCCGAGGACGTACTTCGCGTCACTTGACGCGCGGACCGAGCCCATCGTCATGGTTCGGCTCGCGCTGTCCACGCGGCTGACGGTGAACGAGTTGTCGGCATTGATCCGGACGGTCTCGTAGATGCCCATGAACGCGCCCTCTCCCGTGAGGCCCACGGCGGCGAGATTCGCCGAGCGGTCCCACGCGAGCGGCCGATAGAGCCAGCCCGTATTGGTCTGCGTATCGATGGTCGTGCCGTGCCGACCATTCGCGGCCAGCTCCCAGATGTTGAGGGTCGCGCTGTTCGTGCCACCGCCGACACCGAAGCTACCCGTCTCTGTCGAATACAGGAGCGCGGCGCCGTCGTTCGACCAGGCCACGCCGCCCGGGCGTTGATCGGCCGCGAGCGTCACGAGTATCTCCTCTGTGCTGAATCCGAGGTTCGTCACAACCAGTTCCCAACCGGACCTGCGCGGCTCCCAGTCGGCGACCCGCAGGCCATCCGGCGAGACCGCGAGCCCCTGACCCGGATATGGCGCATTGCCCTGGTTCCTCGACTCTTTCCTGATGACTTGCTGCGGCGACCCACCGCCGCTGATGAGGATGAAGCCGAAACTGTCGTTGAAGATCGGCCCGGTGGGCGGCGGCAGGCTGGCCGCCACTCCGCTCGATGTCGATGACGCGATCGGAGTCGCGGCGGACTGCTGACGCTGGTTCAGCTGGAGCCCGACGATGAGCGCGATCGCGAGCACTGCGACGATCGCACCTGCGGTCAAGAGATAACGACTGGTCCTTGTCACGATGGTCTCCCTTCCCTGTGGGCGGCGCCACTCACCCCGCGGCGGCAGCGCGATCTCATCGAGATCCCGGACGAACAGATGGGTCAGATCCTTGTCGCGCTCATCCATTGACGGTCCCCTTCTCACGCATCCGCGCGAGCGACTGCGACACGGTGGCGCTCACCGTCCCGCGCCGGACGCCGAGCGCATCCGCGATCTCCTCTTGGGTAAGGCCGAGGTAGTAGTGCGCGACCACGATCGCGCGCTGCCGCTCGGTGAGGAGCGCGAGCAGCCGCCCGCACTCGAGCCGGTCGAGCACCGCTGCGACATCGTCCGACGCGGTCGCCTC
>DATCPY010000164.1:0-3117 GCA_036569845.1 Candidatus Limnocylindria bacterium
GCGCGCGCGTACCTCGCCGTCGTGGAGGAGCGCGCCATCGTCGGCGAATGCGACCTCGGAGCGCCGACGCGGAAGTCCGCTCGGGGTTGGGCCCTGCCGGTGACGAGGCCACGTCGCTATCGCTCCCCGCGTCCGCTGAGCGACTTCGGCCTCGCGAAGATCCCCCGCTCGTTCCGTTACGTCGAAGGCTAGGGAGCTCTAGTTCGCGGGCCGCCAGGCGAACGAGACGTGCACGATGCGACCGCCGTCCGTCTCGAAGGTCCACGTGGTGAAGTTCGCGAAGTGACCCGGCGACCGGGTGAGCCCGCGCAGGATCACGGTGTTCTCGAGCACCTCAGCCTCGCGCACGCGGCGGATGAACGGCGGTGCCATGCGGATGAGGCGCTTCGCCGCTTCCTTGCCCTGGAGCTCGGTCTCCCCGCCGGGGAGCACGACGATCACGTCGTCGGCACAGACCGAGGCCGCCTTGTCGGCGTCGCCCGCGTCGAGCGCCGCCATGAAGGTGTTCGCGGCTTCGAGCGGGGTCACCCGCTCATTGTCGCGCCGCGGCCGCCCGGGCCCCGGCCTCGACCCAGTCCGGTCGCATCCGCACCCCGAGGGACGCGAGCGCGAGCGCGGTGACGATGCCGGTTGCGGCGAGCTCCGGGTCGTCGCCTGATCCGAGGGCGAGCTCCGGATAGCCGTCATCGCCGACGGCGAGCGCGAGGGCCGTCCCCGTCGCGGTGACCCGGAAGTCGCGTCCGCCCAGCACGTACGGGAGCGGGCGAGCGCGCATCGCGGCCTCGATGCCCGCCGCGTCCCGCGGCGCGAGGACCAGCGGGCGTCGTTCGGGCACGTCCGCGATCGCGTTGGCCACGGCATCGTCGGACGCGCGCGCCAGCGCCACGACATCCGGAAGGGCGCCGTGCAGCGGGGCGTTCGGATCGAGGTCCTCATCGACGAGCAACAGCACGCGCCGGCTGGCCTCGGCATGCGCCACGAATGCGATGAGGGCCTCCGCGTCACGTCGTGAGAGCTCGCCCAATTCGGGCCGCTGCGCGGCCAGCTGATACGCGGTCGCGGCGACCGAGGTGCCCGAGATCGCGAGCATGGGGTCGTCGATCGGGTCGTCGGCTTCCGCGACGGTCGCGCCCGCAGCCTCGAGCACCCCCCGCGCATACCGTGCGACGACACGCGCACCGCCGCCGCGGATGGTGCCGACGAGGTAGCGCACGTCGGGGCGGCCCAGGGCTTCCAGGTAGCCGCGGATGCGCGCGACCGTCGCGGCATCATTCGGCCGATCGGGGAAGGTCCCGACGAATTCACGCACCAACGCGGCATCCACGCGAGGCGGATTATTGGCGATATGCGACGAGCCCTCGCGCCGTACGCCATCTCGGCCGCGCTCGTCCTCGCGATCTCGCTCGCGGTCCTCGCGGGCGCGCTCGCGGCGGGCGGCCTCCTCGAGGAGCGCGTCACCGCGGACGCCTCGCCCAGCCCGTCGCCATCACGCGCGGCGGTCGAGCTCTCGCGCGCGGGCCGGCTCGCCTACTGGCGCACCGACTCCGGGGGGAACCAGCTCTGGGTCTCGAACCTGGATGGCAGCCAGCGGCGGGCGGTCGCGCGCATCGACGGGCTTTCCCGGGTGCAGGCGACGCGCTGGTCGCCGGATGGGAACGCGATCGCGTACCTCGACCGCGGGGAGGCCGCCGTGGTGCAGCGCATCGACGGCGCCGGCGCCCGCTACGAGCTCAGCCTGCCCGCGTTCGTGCTGTCGCGCAACGCACGGATCATCGACCTCGACTGGTCGACCGACAGCGCGAGCCTCGCGGCGACGGTGCGCGGCAGCACCTCCGGCACGCCCAATACCGAGACGGACGTCTGGGTCGTTCCCGCGACCGGTGGCGCGTGGCGCAACCTGACGAACCTGGGCAACGCCTTCCTCTCGCAGTGGATCTCGGCGGATGAGCTCCTCGTACACACGCAGACGGGACTCATCGGCGTGCAACGCGTGGACGGCACGCGACTCCGACCGTTGACGGCGCAGGTCGCGACGTCGCCATTCCTCGCGGATGATGGCCGGATCCACTACCTCGCGGGTCAGGTCGCGCCGACCATCCGCGATGCCACGGTGCCGGTGATGAACGCGGGACAGGGACGGGTCTACAGCCTGACGCTCGACGGCGGCGACATCCGTTCGGAGATCCCGCAGGTGTACGGCGACGTCCGCCTCGCGGGGCAATGGTCGCCGGGCCGGTACCTCGCGCACCAGGGCGCCAGCACGGCACTCGTGTTCCTCTCGTCGGGACAGCCGCCCCTCGTGACGGTGCCGGGGGTCGTCGATCGGGTCGTGTTCTCACCTGACCGAAGGACCGCGATCGGCCTTGCGAGCTCGCGGATCGTCCGCTACGACACGGCGCAGCCCGACAATCCGGTGCTGTTGCTCAGCGATGTGACGCAGCCGGACGCCTGGTACCCAAAGACGGTGACGGTCGCGCGATCGAGCCCCGCGCCGGCCGGACCGAGGCCCGCGGCGCGCTACGCGTTCGCATTCGGCGGGATGATCTGGGCTACCGACGCGACCGGTCAGGTGCGGCTGCTTCGACAGCTGCAGGCTGGCGAGGCCGAGATCCGCCGGCTGAGCGGCGTCGCCGTGCCCCAGTGGTCTCCGGGCGGTGACCGCATCGTGTATTTCGACGTGCTGGCGAGCTCGTTCCGCGGTGCGGTGTTCGTCACCGACCTCACCGGCACCGGCGGCCGGCTGAGCGATCAGGACGCGGCCGGCCCATTCCCGGCGTGGTCGCCCGATGGCAACGTCGCGTACACGGACCTCATCAGCTCGTTCGACTCCGCCGGGTTCGGTGCGGATGGCGAGCTGCGGATCGTCAGTCCGACGAACAGCGCGCGTGTGACGACATACAAGGCGCGTGAGATCGCGTTCGGCGGCGGCAAGACCTACCTGATCGACAACGGCAAGCTGAACCTGGCGCTGCAAACGCGCACAGATCATTCGATCCTCGAGTCGACCCCGGCCGGCACCAGGACGGTGACCTCCGCGACCACCTTGTCGGCGGGCACGCAATTCGGCGCATCGCCGGCGCTCCAGCTCTCCATGCTCGGGGCGTCGGCCGATGGCGC
>DATCPY010000165.1:0-12939 GCA_036569845.1 Candidatus Limnocylindria bacterium
CGGTCATCGCCACCGCGATCGCGCGAGCCCCCGCCTGAGCGGGCGCCGTCGCGACGCGGACCGGAACGTTCCTGGCTCATCTCGTCTCCTTAGAACGGGATCTCGTCCGGGTCGAACGTCCCGGAGTCACCCTGAGGCTGGCCACCTGGTGCCGGCATCGCGCCGCCGCCCATCCCGCCCTCGCGGTCCGCCCGGCGGCCGAGGAGCTGGAAGTCGTTGCAGCTGATGTCGAGGCTCATCTTCTCGACGTTGTCCTTGTTCATGTACGTGCGCGGGCTGAAGCGGCCGTCGACGTAGATCTGCTGGCCCTTCTGGATGATCTGCTGCGCGGTCTCGGCCTGCTTACCCCAGCAGCTCACGCGGTACCAGTCGGTCTGCTCGGACCGCTCGCCGCCGCTGTTGGACACGCGATTCACGGCGACCGAGAAGTCGCAGACCGGACGCCCGCTCGGGGTCATGCGCATCTCGGGGTCACGCCCGACGTTGCCGATGATCGAGATCTTGGCCATCGATGCCATCTAGATCACTTCCTCAAAAACTCATTCGTCGCGACGGATGACGATGTGACGCAGGATGTCCTCCGTCAGCTTGATCGTGCGCTCGAATTCGCGGGACTGATCCGGCGGAAGCGAGTACTCAAGGACGCCGTACTGGCCGTCACGGTACTTGCCGATCTCGTAGGCGAGGCGCCGGCGGATCGGCGGCGTGACCTTCTCGACCTTGCCACCGAGCGAGCCGATGGACTGCTGGAGCCGCTCGCTCACGGCAGTCAGTCGCTCTTCGTCGGCGGTGGGCTGGATGAGGTACATGAGCTCGTATGGCCGCATGCGGTGATCCCACCTTCCTTTCCTGGGTCTGCAGCGGATGTCGTCGGGTCCCGTCAGTGGGGACGGGCTGCCCTGATCCGGTGCGAAAAGGCGCCTCGGCCGTAGGCCAGGGCGGTCCTGCATAGTGTAGCCGGGACCGAAGAGGGACCACAACGATGGAGATCGGACACGTGTTGCGCGAGCTCAAGCCCGACGGCACGCTCGAATGCGAGGAGTGCGGCATGCCGATGTTCGCGTACGCCCGCCGGCCCGGCGAGGTGCGGCTCGAGTGCGCGAACCATCATCACGCCCTCGCGCGCGAGCCCGGTGATGCGGCACGTGTCGCTCTGGTGGACAACTGGATCGCGAAGCGTGGCGCGCAGCTCCACGTCCAGCACGAGCGCTGGGGCACCGACGATGTGAAAGGCAGGGACGAACGTGACATCTGAGCTGAAGCTGATCAAGAAGGACGCCCTCAAGGCGGACGAGAACCCGACCGCGGGCATGACCAGGGCCCACGCGATCACCGCGAACGGGCTGACCTCCGGAACGGTGACCACCGCTCCGGGGATCGTCAGCGGCTGGCACCACCACGGGACGCACGAGACGTCGATCTACGTCGTGAAGGGCGCCCTCCGCATGGAGTTCGCGACCGGCGCGTTCGAGGCGCACGAGGGCGACTTCATTCACGTGCCGGCCGGCGCCGTGCACCGGGAGTCGAATCCCGGGACCGAACCGAATCTGGCGGTGTTCTCGCGCGCGGGGACCGGCACCGTGACCGTGAACGTGGACGCGCCGCCGAAGCGCTAGCCGATAATTGATCTGCCGGTGTAGGCCAACTGGCTGAGCCGATCCGCCTAAGACGGATTGTTTGCGGGTTCGAATCCCGCCGCCGGCACACACAGTCCTATTGCCACGACGTCGCGAGTTCGGCATACAGGACTAGTGACGATTCGTGCAGCGCCGGCCGGATGGGCGCGGGGACTCACTGCCGCGACGGACCTTCGTGTCGCGCGCATGGCCGCCGCGAAACGTGGCCGCCCCAATTGGGCGCGCGGGTTGAACGCCTCGACGAACGAGTCGATCGCGCGAAACGCCGCATCGCGCCTCGGCCGCAAACGCGGACCCTCCGTACGAACGCCATCCAGTCGGCTCGACCCGCTCGGACACGTCGAGTGGACTCAGGAACTCGCGTACGCGGTGGGCCTGATCGCGACCGACGGCTGCCTGACCGGCAGGGCGATCACGTTCACGAGCACGGATCGCCAGCTGGTTGAGACATTCATGGCTTGCGTGGGGCAGACCGTCAAGGTCGGTGTCCAGATCAGGCCGCGCCGCCTCCCCGCCCATCGGGCCCAGCTCGGCAATCAGACTCTCTTCAACTGGCTCATCTCGATCGGCATCACGCAGCGCAAGAGTCTGACGATCGGCGCGATCGCTATGCCCGACGCCTTCTTCCTCTCGGTCGTCCGCGGTCTGCTGGATGGCGATGGGTCCGTCCGAAACTACTGGTACACCGTGCCAAAGGGCACGCGACCCTATCAAGCGTTGGTCGTTCTCTTCCACAGCGCTAGTCGGGCGCATCTGGAGTGGTTGCAGGCGGAACTCACGCGCCTCCACGGCTTCCGCGGCGCGCTCTACCGCAACGGACAAAGACCACACGATGTTCACGTTCTGAAATACGCGACGAGAGAGGCTCGTCGGCTCCTTCCGTTGCCTTATCCAGACGACGCGCCCTGCCTCGAGCGGAAGGCACGTGTCTGGAGGACGTACCGAGACCGAGAGCTCCGCTAGGACGCACGCGGCGGCATCTTCCGCCACACTTTGCCCACATCACCTCGGAGGACGACCGCTTGGGCGCAAACCCCACCCGCTTCGTGATCATCGGCAACGGCGCGGCCGGCACGTACGCCGCGGAGCAGCTCCGCAAGGACGACGCGGCCTGCGAGATCGTGATGATCGACGACGAGAAGTACACCCTCTACAACCGCGTGTCGCTCCCCCGCTACCTCAAGGGCGTGCTGCTCGAGCAGCGCGTCTACGTGCGCGATCAGGAGTGGCACGACAAGAACCGCATCGACCTGCGCCTCGAGACGAAGGTCACGCAGGTCGACTTCGAGCACAAGACGGTGATGCTCGAGCCCGGCGGCGAGCTCGGCTACGACCGGCTGCTCATCGCCACCGGCGGCCGGCCGAATCCGTTGACCGTGCCCGGCGCGGAGCATGCGAAGTCGGTGTTCAACTTCCAGTACTTCGACGAGACCAAGGCGATGGTCGCGAAGATCCCCGAGTCCAAGGTGGCGGTGATCCTCGGCGGATCGTTCATCGGCTACGAGCTCACGGAGGCGTTCGCGTTCCGCAAGCTCGAGACGCACTGGCTCATGCGCGGCCCGTGGTTCCTCCGCCGAGCGCTCGACGAAGCCGGCGGCAAGATCGTGACCCTCCTCGCGCAGGACGCGGGCGTGCAGCTGCACTACGAGGAAGCGATCGCGAAGGTCGAGCAGTCGAACGGGACCGCGAAGGTCACCGGCACCGCCGGCTTCACCGCGAACGCCGACATCGTCGGCGTGGGCCTCGGCCTCACGATGAACATCGACATCTTCAAGGACACCGGCCTCGAGACGAATGTCGGGATCAAGACGAACGAGTTCCTCGAGACCAACCTGCCGGACGTGTGGGCGGCCGGCGACGTCGCCGAGTTCTACGACGTCGTCTCGATGCGCCATCACCGCATGGGCACCTGGGACAACTCGCTGAACCACGGACGGCACGTCGCGAAGAACATGCTCGGCGCGAAGCAGCCGTACGTGGAGGTCCCGACGTACGCATCCGGGATGTTCGACTCGAACATCTCCGTGATGGGCGTCACGACCGAGGAGGAGCCCGACGCGGAGGCGATCGTCGAGTTCGATTACGACGGCCGCAACTACAAGCGACTGTTCTTCCTCGGCGACAAGCTGGTCGGCGCCATGCTCATCGGGAAGATGAAGGGCCGGAAGAAGGTCCTCGAGCTCATTTCGAGCCGTACGCCGATCGATCGGCGCGAAATGGTGCTCGAGATGCTCGCGATGCCCGAGGTGCCCGCGAAGTCCGCACCCCCGACCTAGTGCTCCAGGGCGTCTCGTTCCCCGTCGCGGGGACCGAGGTCGAGGCGATCCTCCATCTGCCCGACGGCGTGACCGTTGGCGGCGTCGCGGTCCTGCCGGGCCGCGGCGGCACGATGGCCGACACGGCGTACCTCTGCGAGGCGCTCGCCGCCGCAGGCATCGCCGCCCTGCGGATCACGTTCCGGGTCGATAGCGACGCATTCGCCAGCCTCGCCGACGCCGGCGGCGCCGTGCGGCTGCTGCGCGCGCATCCAGCGATCCCGCAGCGCGTCGGCATCCTCGGGTGGTCGTTCGGCGGCGCGGTCGCCGCGATGGCCGCTGGCCGCGACTCGCGCATCCGGGCCGCGGTGCTGATCTCGACGCCGGCGGCGCGCGACTACTTCGGTGCGGCGAAGCCGCTTGCCGAGATCACGCGCACCCGGGCGAGCGTGCTCATCGTCCGGCCCTCCGCGGACGAGGTCGTCCCGCCAGGGGATGCGGACCGCTACGCCGCAGTGCTCACGCAGGCCCGGGTGCGGCACGAGCTCGTGACGATCGCGGACGCCGACCACAACTTCACGCGACCTGCCCAGCGAGCCGCGATGCTCGAGGCCGTAACGACGTGGCTGCGCGCCGCGCTGGCCGGCTGATGTTCGAACGGCTCGCGGACGAGGACTTCTGCTGCCTCACCACGGTCGGCCGCAAGAGCGGTCGGCCGCATGAGATCGAGATCTGGTTCGGCATCCGCGACGGCACGCTCTACATGCTGAGCGGCGGCGGTGACGCCGCGGACTGGGTCAAGAACATCAAGAAGGATCGGAGCGTGCGAGTCCGCATCAACTCGCAGAGCGCCGCGCTGAACGCACGGGTCGTTCGCACGGGGACCGCCGAAGACAGGGCCGCGCGCGAGCTCCTAGACGGGAAATACATGGGCTGGCGCCCGGGCAAGAAGCTCTCGACCTGGGCTCGCGGAGCGCTCCCGGTCGCGGTGGACCTCTAGCGCCGAGGGGCGGCCCCAGTCGGGCCGCCCCTCCTTGCTGTGGCGAGCGCGGTCACGGGGTCAGAACGAGCACCTGACCGCCGAGCAGCGTGATGGTCGTCGTGCCGGTGAGGACGTTCACGTCGATGTTCTGCACGGTGATGCCGCTGAGGATCGGGCTGTTGTTGAGGATGTTCTCGAGAACGTGGATGTCCGCGTTCTGCAGCAGGTTGTTGACCGAGTTGTTCAGGATGCGGACGTCACAGGCGTTGACCGCGGCCTGAACGACCGCGGCGATGAGCCCTGCGGCCCCGCCGCGGGTGCTTGTCGCATCGCACGTCGTCTGGACGGTCGCCGATGGAGCGAACGTTGGCTCTGCGGCTGCCGCGGTCGCGGCCGGAAGCGCGAACGCGCCGATCATGAGCGCGAGGACGAATGCCACCGTGGTGCGAAGCATGGTTGCCTCCTTCTGCGTGGCGGGCTGGGGCGCCCGTGGGTTGACACACCAGGACCTGCAGCCACGGGTCCGCCGATGACCCGGCCACGCCATTCGAGGGGCCCCTAGTCCTACGGGTCGAGCGCTGGCTCGAACGGTTTGCCATGAACTCAGACTCAGCGGCTCGGCTATTGACGGTCGGTCACGTAACAAGCTCACAGGCGACCGTGGTCTGGCAGAACCACTGCGTCGATACCCGCGTGGACACGAATCTGAGCATCCGCGAGAGCCAGATCCTTCGGCTCGTCGCCGCGGGGATGACGACAAAGGAGATCGCGGCGACGTTGTCGATCGCTGACAGCACGGTCAACTGGCACGTGGGCAACGCGCTCGCCAAGCTTGGCGCAGCGAGCCGAGCTGAGGCGGTAGCCATCATGCTCCGCGACGGCCCCGCCGAAGCGCCGGTCGTGATCGTCAGACCTGCGCCGCGCGCTAGGGCCGCCTGGCCGGTGGCCGCCGTACTCGCGTTCGGGGTCGCGCTGCTGCTCGCGGGCGGCACGAGCGTCGCGGCGTGGTACATCGGAACGCATCTGACGCGCCCGTCGGATCAAGCACCTTCCGTGGTTCCCGCGGCCACGACCGCACCCGCGGCCAGCAACAGCCAACGACCGCCGACCGCCTCCGCGAGCACTCCGGCACCGCAGGGCGCGCCCGCAACGGGCCACCCGGTCGTAGCGGCTCCGATCGCATCGACAGCCCCGGTGGTCCCGGTCACGACGCCCGCGCTGCCCCTCGCGACCGGACCGCTATTACCGGGCGTGCCGAGCCTGACACCGTCGCCGACCCTGCTGCCCTTGCCCCCGCTCCCGACGGCGCCGCAGCTCCCGCTCCGCTACGCGGAGCGTTCCCGGGTCTGCTCCGCCTCTTCCTCGCGAAGCTGGAGCACGATCCGATAGAGGACGTTCCACTCATCGGTCCCGATCGGAGCGCGGTCGATGTCGTGCTCCAAGCGATCCAGACGGTGCCGGCGCTCGGTCAGCGTGGCTCCGCTGTCGCGATGCACCTTCCACAGCCGCTCCTCGAACTTCTGGGTATCGGCGCTCCAGGTGAGGTACATCTCACCGAAGGCGAGCCGCTTGTAGAAAGCCGCGCGAAGCCAGTACGCGTCCTTCACCGGAGCGGTGACGTTGACGTCGGTCGCATGCGCCGTCACCTCGAACTTGCCGGCCACGACGATGACGGGGCGCTCGCGGATGGCGCTGCCGAAGAGCCGCCGGCCGGCGAAGCGCATCGTCCGCATCGGTATCGCCCAAAGACCGGCGAGCTCGCCGACGACCGCCTTCTGGCCGGCGACCTTCTCGAGCTCGTCCATCACGATGTCCACGAGCGCGCTGAACCGGCCGTTGGGGATGAGCACCGGGATGTGATGCGTCCGCAGGCCCGCCCGACGGCGCCGAAGGAGGACGATCGGAGCGATGCTGAGCATCAGGATGACGCTCCCGCCCAACGAGATGGCGATCGGATAGCTCATCGGGAGCGTGACCAGCCACGTTCGGAGCGAGAACTCGCCGGTCAACTCCGCTCGCTGGCCGATGTACGTGAGCAGCGGCGGCAGCAGCAGGATCCCGAGGAAGATCGCCTGGACGCGATCCAGCGCGTCTTCGCCAGGTGCGGTGTGGCCGGCGGCGTGGACGAGCAGGACGACCGCGGAGACCCCGCCGCCGATGTAGGCGATGAGGATCCACGCCAGCGCGATGGCCGAGAGCATCGAGACAACGCGCTCCTTGCCACCGGGGATCTGGCCGAAGAACAACGAGGTCGCCCATCCGAGGCTGAACGTCGTGGCCTTGCCGAGGGCGCGGGTGATGATGAACAGCGGGATCGCGAGCGTGAGCACGCCGGGAACAGGGCACAACTCGTGCCCCGCCCGCTTGCGATCAGCGGACCTCGGGGAAGTCTCCGTGGGCGGCCAGGTACTTGACCACCCCGCCTGCTGACAGGATCTGCTGCGCGAACGGCGCGATCGGCCGCAGCACGGCGTTCCCCTGGGGCGTCCGCAGGACCGCGCCCGGAAGGTCCAGCGTGACTTCGTCCCCGTCTTTGGCGAGCGACACCGCGTCGCCGGACTCGACGACCGGGATCCCGAGGTTGATGCAGTTCCGGAAGAAGATCCGGGCGAAGTTCTTCGCGACGATGCCGCCGATGCCGAGCCTCTGGAGCGCGGCCACGGCGTACTCGCGCGAGCTGCCGCAGCCGAAGTTCTCGCCGCCGATCAAGATGTCCCCCGGCTTCACTTCCTTCACGAAGCCCGGGCGCGCGTCATGGAACGCGTAGTTCTGGAACTTGTCCTGGCCGACCATGAACGGCGCGTAGCGCCCAGGGACCATCTGGTCCGTGTCGAGGTCATCGCCGAAGACCCATGCCCGCGGCATCGCTACTAGTCCTCCTGATCCATGCCGGTGACCCACGGCGCGTTCGCCACGGGGTGGGCCATCACGAGCTCGCGCGAGCGATCGCCCGAGCGTTCGGACGCGGCGCCCCGGTCGCCGCGGTCGGCGCGACGCCTCGCCACGAGCGCGTCGAAGTCGGCGTCGTTGGACTCGAGGTACGGGCGCGGATCGTCGATGACGCCGGTGAGCGCCGCCACGGCCGCGACGAAGGGCGATCCGAGGTAGATCGAGGCGTCGGGCGAGCCCATCCGGCCCTTGTAATTGCGGTTGGCCGTCGAGAAGCAGACCTCTTCCCCGGCGAGCACGCCGCCCGTCCGGCCGAGGCAGGGGCCGCAGCCGGAGCTCCCGATGACCGCGCCGGCCGCGGACAGGATGCCGAGCGTGCCGTCGGCCATGGCATCCTCGAACTGGCGCCGTGACGACGGGACGACCTCGAGCCGCACGCGCGGCGAGATCCGGCGGCCACGCAGGATCGCGGCGGCCTGCTGCATGTCGATGAGCCGGCCGTTCGTGCACGAGCCGAGGAACACGATGTCGACCGGGATGCCCACCGCCTCGCTCACATCGGAGACCTGGTCGACCCGGGGCGGGATCGCGATCTGCGGCTCGAGCGTCGAGAGATCCACGTGCACGTGCCGCAGGTACGTCGCATCGGGATCCGGGCGCAGCCACGCCGGCGCTTCGGGCGTGCCCACGACGATGCCGGCCTTCGCCCCCATCTCCGTCGTCATCCCGGCGAGCGTGATGCGATCGCCCTGCGGCAGGCCGCCCACACCGTGGAACTCGACGCACGCGTAGCGCGCGCCATCCGTCCCGATCTCGCGGACGACCCGCATGATCGCGTCCTTCATCGTCACGCCGCGCCGCAGCGTCCCGGTGAACTCGACCCTGATCGAATCCGGCACGCGCAGCCAGGTGCGCCCGAGGCCGAGTGCGACGGCGATGTCGGTCGCGCCCATGCCGGCGCCGAACGTGCCGACGGCGCCGTACGAGTTGCTGTGCGAGTCACTGCCGACGATCACGGTGCCGGGCTCGCAGTAGCCCTCTTCGACCATGATCTGGTGGCAAACGCCCTCGCCTGCGTCATAGAAGGTCTGGATCCCCTGCGCCCGGACCCACTCGCGGAGGACGCGATGCGAATCGGCGACGACCGGCGTCGGCGCAGGAGCGGCATGGTCGACGAACACGGCGACCTTGCTCGTGTCCCACACCGTCGCCTTGCCGAGGTCCTTGAGCCCGGCCATGACCGCGTCGATGACGGAGTCGTGGACCATGACCCGCGAGATCGGGACGATGACCAGGTCGCCGGCCTTCACGTCGCGGCCCGACTGCCGCGACAAGATGAGCTCGGCGAGCGTCTTGCTCAACGCAGCAGGGGCAGGGGCCCCTGAGCGCGTAGCGCCCGTCCCTTCCACCTTGGTCACGCCACTACCCATTCGCGGAGGAGGTTGTCGAGCTGATCCATCGAGAGCGGGCCGGCGTCGGCGAGGGTCTTGATCTGCTTCGTGATGGTCCGCAGCTCGTCCTTGCCGAACGTGAGGCCGAGCTCCTCGGCGCGCCGGCCGACGGCGTTGTGTCCGGTGAGGCGATGGGCGATGTTCATCGTGCGGGTGAGCCCGAAATCGGCCGGATCGAGGATCTCGTAGCTGTTCGGATTGACGTAGATCGCCTTCGTGTGCATCCCGGCCTTGTGGTGGAACGCGTACTTCCCCGTGACGAACTCGTCGAACGGGATCTCGATCTTCACCAGGGAAGCGACAAGCTCATCGAGCTGCTTCAGCTTCGGCAAGTCGTACTTCTTCTTGATCCTCGCGGGGTCGTCCGCGTACATCCGCGCGACGAAGCCGCCGAGCGGGGTGATCCCATTTCGCTCGCCGATCCCGAGGACGCTCGTATCGATGTGCGTGGCGCCGCCCTCGAGGATGCTGTAGCTGTTGGCGATCGCGCAGCCGGCGTCGTTATGGCCGTGGAACTCGATGTCGCAGCTGACGTGGTGGCGAAGCTCGACCGCCAGGGCGTAGCACTGCCGGGGCGTCGCGATGCCGACGGTGTCCGCGACGCCCACCCGGTCCACGCCCATCTTGTCGACCGCCTGGTACACCTTGAGGAGGTCGCCCTCGGTCGAGCGGAAGCTGTCCTCGCTGGAGAACCGGACCTCTTTGCCGTGATCCTTGATGAATTCGATGACCCGGCTGGCCTCGACGATGATCTCGTCGACGGTCTTGCCGTGCGAGAACTCCCGGAGGAACGACGAGGTCCCGAACAGGATGTCGATCCCAGTGACGCCGGACTCGACCGCGACCCGGGCGTCATCCATGTGGCACCGCACGTGCGTCAGGACCTTTGCATGCAGGCCCAGCGACGCGATCATCCGGAGGTCCAGGCAGGACTGCGGGGACGCGACCGGCGAGGTCAGCTCGATGTACTCGACGCCGAACTCGTCGAGCAGCTTCGCGATGGCGACCTTGTCGGCCGTCGTGAAGTGCGCGTTGGAGAACTGCTCCCCCTCGCGGAGCGTGGAGTCGATGATCGCGAAACGCTCGATCGGCACGCCGTTCCTCCCTCACCGGGCAGCGAGATAGAAAAAGGCCGGTCGCGCCACGTGCGCACCAGCCTCCGACGTACCTATCGAAGCCCTGCTGCGGTCAGCGCTCCGCGGCGGAGTGCCCTCTCCGTCGCGACAGCCCGCGCCCTTCCGGAACGCGGACCAGATGACGATCCCGAGTCGGATCGCCCTCTCCGGCGGAACACCCCTGGTCACCGTGTCGGCGGAAGCTCGTTCCTCGACGGCGCTACTGGTGTCCGCACCTCTGGCCGGCATCGCGTATTCAGTTGTGCGCTGAGTCTACCGAATCGCGGCGGTGAAATCGATCAGGATTTGGGGGCGACGGGAGTGCGGCGGATCGCCCAGCTCGGCTTCTTCGTGATGTCGTCGAGCCGGACGTGGGTGTAGGCGTGGACCGCGAGCTCGTGCGCCGACCGCTCGGCACTTGCGGCCATGAGGGAATTCATCGAGCCTTGCTCGGTAACGGCGAAGCGGACGTCACAGCCGCCATAGCGGCACGGAAAGCCTCCGGATCGCATCCACTCACATCCTTCGGGCGGCACGGCACCCGTCAGAGAGGACCGTAACATGCGCACCCCCGCATTCCTGCAAACCCGCGTGGAGCGTCTCGAGCGCGCGCGCGACGTCGGCGGCATCGTCGCCATCCTTTCCGACCGTCACGAGAAGACCTACGAGCGTGCCCACGCGGCGAAGGCCCTCGCCGACCTCGCCGACCGCCTCGGCGACCAGCGCGCGAGGGCGATCGTCATCCTGCTCGAGGCAGCTGACGAGCCGAGCGAGGTGCGCAAGTGGGCGCTCCTCGCACTCGCCGAGCTGCACGAGCAGTTGGCCCTTCCGGCGTTCCGGCGCGCGGCGCAGGACGGGGATTGGATGATCCGGATCTTCGCGGCCCACGGCTTCGACCGATTGCAGGCCCGCGACTCGCTCGCGGAGGTCGTGAATCTCCTGGCCGACCGTGAGTCGGGCGTCCGCGAGGCCGCCGCGGCGGCCCTTGCGAGCATCGGCGACGGTCGGGTGCGGCCGCTGCTGGAGCGCGCCGCGGTCACGGACCCGTATCCGTGGGTCCGTGACGCGGCGCGGGACGCGTTGATCGCCCTCGGGGGATAGCCCTTAGCGGACGGCCGCCGGGAGCGTGAAGTCCGCGTCGGTGACGGTCGTGCTGAAGGATGTCGCTTCCATCGTGAAGGCGGAGCCCTGAGCGGTCATCGTCGTCTTGAGCGGCACGCCCGTCGACGAGTAGCACGTGCTCACGTCGCCGAAGGCGCCGGCGGCAATGGACTTCACGCTGTAACACTGGGCCTGCTGACCGGCGATCGACTGCGTGCCGGTGAACGCCGCGTTGAACTTGGTCGGGTCACCCTGGAGCTGGAGCGCGAAGTCGGCGGCGGGGTTCTGGCCGAACGCAGCCTGATCCGCGCTCTTCTGGCAGAAGGACGTGCCACCGGCGCTCGTGCAGACGAACGTGCCATCGGTGAGCGAGAAGACGGAGAACGTGGCACCCGGGCCGGCCGAGAAGTCGAACCGCGAGTTCGGGGCCTTGTAGTACCAAGTCTGCTCCGACGTGCTCGTCTGCCCGCCGGCGGTGACCGACCACTTGTACGTCGCCTTGTAGGTCGTCGCCTTGCCGGTTTTCAGCAGGTCGGCGATGTTCGGTCCGCTCGGCGTCGCCGCGGCCGCGGTGCTCGCCGCTTGTGTCGAAGTCGAAACTGCCGCCGCCGTCGTGGCCGCCGGAGCTTGCGCGGCGGGCGCCGCCGCGCCGCCACAGGCGGCCAGCGCGATCGCCGAGGCCGCCAGAACGATAAGAACTCGCATCATTTCAGACCCTCGCCTTCCCGCGAAAGCGTAGCCCATGGCATTCCGTGCCTCGGCGAGTTACCGGTCGGAAACGCTCAAGTCGTCGAAGAACGCGCTCGAGCTACTGCGAGCAAAGCGCGTATGCGGTGACGCTCATGGTCGTCCCATTTCCCAGTCCTGATTCGGCGGTCGCGGTCGCGGACCACGTGGTGGCACTTGATGGGTATGAGGACGTGAGCACAGCGCGGTCCTTGTTCGCGGACGTGATCGTCACCTGGGCCCCGCCACCGAGGAGCACCTTCGTCGGGGCGCACGTCGCGGTCGAGGTGATCTGAGTCCCGGTGCCTGCGGCGGCCGCTGAGGTCGCCGTGGTCCCGGTGACGAGGGTCGATCCACCCGGACCTGTTGCGCCATTCACGCCCGGCGCACCTGGTGCGCCTGCCGCGCCGGTGGCACCGGTAGGTCCGATCGAGCCGGTTGGCCCGGTCGGCCCGGCTGCGCCTGCAGGCCCTTGAGCGCCGTTGGTTCCAGTGGCGCCAGTTGGGCCTTGCGATCCGTTCGTTCCGCTCGTTCCGGCGGGACCCGTCGGACCAGCGGGTCCAGCAGGCCCTTGAGCGCCGGGTACGCCGTTGGTCCCAGCGGCGCCGGTCGGCCCTTGCGAGCCGTTCGTTCCGTTCGTGCCAGCAGCGCCGGTCGCACCGGTGGGTCCTTGCGCTCCGTCGATGCCGTTCAGTCCGTCCGTTCCAGCGGCGCCGGCCGCGCCAGCCGGTCCAGCAGGGCCTTGAGCTCCATCGATGCCGTTGGTGCCAGCTGCGCCGGTCG
>DATCPY010000166.1:0-25798 GCA_036569845.1 Candidatus Limnocylindria bacterium
GCCGTGGATCTCGAGGACACCGGCTGCCGCTTTGGGATGAAGCGCCGGGAGACGCGCTCGGCCTAGCGCCGATCATGCGAGTCGGGGTGGAGAGACTTGAACTCTCGACCTCTGAGTCCCGAACCCAGCGCGCTACCAAACTGCGCCACACCCCGTCGGAGACCTCAGTCTAGCCGACGCGATCCCACGCGGTGCGTAACACTCCAGCCCGATGACCGTCGAGCAGGCCGTCTTCGCCATCGCCGGCGTGGTCTGCATCGGCGGGTCCGTCGTCGCCGTGACGCACCGTGCGCCGCGCGCGGCGGGCGCCGCGCTCATGGCGACGCTCGTCTCGCTCGCGGTCCTGTACGTAGGGCTCGCAGCGCCGACGCTCGCGGCGATCGGGCTGATCGTCGCGCTCTTCGCGACCGTGCCGCTCGTCGTGCATCTCACGGTGCCTGCGGCGCGCGCGCGGACGGACGACGAGCCGGCGCTCGGCGGCGCCGCGCTGGTCCTGGGGATCGCGTTCCTCTCGATGTTGGCGATCGCTGTCGCCGCCGGCGAGGTGCCGGTGAATGTCTCGGTCCGATCGAGCGACGGCTACGACGTCGCCGCGCTCCGCGATCTGCTCACGGGCCATGCGGCCGCGGCGGTCGGCGGGTCCGTCCTTCTCCTGTTCGCCGGCGCTGTCGCCGCGCGCGCGGCGCGACGCGATCCGGGTGAGCCGTGACGACCGCGGCGTACCTGTTGCTCGGCGCGGTCCTGTTCGGGACGGGCGCCCTCGGCACGCTCGTCAGAGCGAGCGCCGTCGGTCGGCTCGTTGGCGTCGAGCTGATGCTCGGCGCGGCGATCCTCACGTTCGCCGCCGCGGCCGCCGGCCTCCGCGAGCTCGACGGACAGGTGGCGGCGCTGCTCGTCGTCGCCGTGGCGGTGGCCCAGTCCGTGGTCGGCTTCTCGCTCATCGCCGGCGTGCGGCGATCCAGATGACGCTCGTCCTCGTCGTCGCGTTCCCGCTTGCGACCGCCATCGCGATCGCGATCGTCGGCGGCCGGCTCGGCCGGCGGACGCTCGGGATCATCACGACCTTGGCGATGGCGCTGTCCTTCGGCGCTGGGCTTTCGATGGTCGCCTCGCTACGGGACCGGCCCGGCATCGACGCGTTCATCGCCCCGTGGCTGCCCATCACCGGCGCCGACGTCGCGCTCGTGGTCGATAGCTCGATGCTCGCGGTCGCGCTCGCCATGACCGGCGTCGCGGCACTCATCGCGCTCTACTCGATCGGCTACCTCGCGAGCGACCGCGGGCTGCAGCGCTACTTCGCGGCGTTCGCGCTGCTCGTCGCCGGGATGCTGCTCGTCGTCCTCGCGTCGAACCTTTTGCTCCTCTTCGCGGGGTGGGAGCTCGCCGGCGTCGCCGCGTACCTGCTCATCGGACATCACCGCGATCACCGGCCGGCGGCCAGCGCAGCGATGACAGCGTTCGTGATCGAGCGGATCGGGGACGCCGCGCTCCTCGCCGGCACATTCGTCCTCCTGTCCGAGTTCCATACCGTCGACCTCGCGCAGCTGAGCGGCGCGGCGATCGAACACGGAAGCACGACCAGCGGTGCGCCCGCAGTGGCGAGCGTGCTGCTCCTGATCGGCGCTCTCGCGAAGTCCGCGCAGGCGCCGCTGCATGGCTGGCTCGCGGAATCGGCGGAGGCGACGACGCCCGTGTCGGCGCTGCTGCAGACCGTGGCCGTCGCCGGCGGCGTCGTGTTCCTCATGCGGCTGCGGTCGATCTTGGTGCCCGACGTGTTGCAGGCCGCGGCGGTCATCGGCGGCGTAACCGCATTCGGAGCGGCGCTCGTCGCTATCGCGCAGCGTGACGTGCGACGGATCCTCGCCTGGTCGACGATCTCGCAGGTCGGCCTCATGTTCGTCGCGGCGGGGCTCGGTTCGCTGTTCGCCGCACGCTTCCAGCTCATTGCGCACGCGCTCCTCAAGGCGGTGCTCATCCTGGGTGCCGGATCGGTCCGCCGCGCTATGGGGGACGAGTCCGATGTTGCGGGCTATGGCGGACTCGGCGCGCGGATGCGCTGGACCGCCGGCGCGTTCGCGATCGGCACGCTCGCACTCGCCGGGATCCCGCCGGCCGCCGGCTTCTTCGGCATCGGGGCGATCGTGAGTGCCGCGTTCTCGGAGAGCGATGCGCTCCTCGTCGCGCTTGTGCTGCTCGCGGTCGCGGCGTCGGCATTCGCGGGTGTGCGGCTCTTTGCGCTCATCTTCGTCGCACCGCCCTCGGTGCCTCGGGAAGCGCACGGGGCTCCGCCGCTGCAGGACATCCCGCTCGTCGTGCTGGCCATCGGCGCGCTCGGCTTCGGAGCGGTCGTGAACGCGGGGATCCTGCCGATCGGCAGCGGGCCGGCGGATCAGCCGCCGGTGTGGCTGCTTGCGGCGACCTTCGCGATCGCGATGATCGCGTCGATCGGCGCCTGGCTGGGTTACCGGCACGGTCTGGCGCCCGCGAGGCGGGTCGAGGACGCGATCCGTTGGGCCCACGCGGGCCTCGGCTTCGAGGGCGTGTACGCCCGTGCCGCCGCGCGACCGTTCGCGGCGGTCGCTCGCGAGTGCGAGCTCGGTGCCGAACGCGTGAATGACGCTGCGATCGACGCGATCGGTGCCGCCGGCAGGTGGGCGTCGCGGAACATCGGCCGCGCCCATCCCGAGGCCGCTCGCGCACAGCAGGCGCTGCTGCTCGCAGGCACCGTCGCGCTCCTGGCGTTCTGGACCTGGAGCGCGCGATGACGGAGCTGGACGTCCTGCTGATCCCGCTCATCGTCGCGGCCGCGTGCGTGCTTCCGATCGGCGGCTTCGCGCGACCGCTCGCCGTGCTGTCCGGTGTCCTGGTGGCCGCGACCGCCGCCGCGGCTGCGTGGCCTGTCCTCGGCGGAGGCGCCGCCGGCGTCGACGGCGCGGCGACGGTGTTCCTCATGCTGAGCGGGATCCTCTTCGCGGTCGGCGCAGCCGCCAGCAGGGACGTGCGCTCGCCACGCGCCTACTTCGCGCTCTGGTCGTTCCTCCAGGCCGCGGTGGCCGGGATGCTCGTCGCCCGCGACCTGATCCTGTTCTTCGCGTTCTGGGAGGCGCTGGTCGTACCGCTCGCGCTGCTCATGTGGCAGTGGGGTGGCCCGGACCGCCGGACGGTGACATCGCGTCTCGTCCTGTATTCGCTGACTGCGGATGCGTTGCTGCTCACCGGCATCGTGGCCCTTGGAGTCGGCGCGCGGACCTTCTCGATCGACGCGCTCGCGGGCTACCGGCTGGCGGAGGGCACCCAGGTGACGCTCGCGCTGCTTTTCCTTGCCGCGTTCGCGGTACGGTTGCCGCTGTTCCCGTTCCACGCTTGGATGGCGCGCGCATACGTCGCGGCGCCGGTGCCGGTCGCGATCGTCCTCGCCGGCGTCGTGTCGACGACGGCCATCTACGGGATCGTGCGCATCTGCCTGCCGCTCTTCCCGCGCGGGATGTCCGACCTCGCGCCCTATCTCGCGGCGCTTGCGGCCGTTGGCGCGCTGTACGGCGCGATGCTCGCGACGCGGCAGCGCGACATGCGCCGGTTCATCGCGTACGCGAGCCTCTCCCAGCTTGACCTCGTCGCGGTCGGTGCGTTCCTCGCGACGCCGAGCGGCGTCGAAGGCGCGGTCATCGCGAGCGTCTCCCACGGCCTCGTGGTGGCGACGCTGTTCCTCCTCGCGACGGCCCTCGCGCAACGGGTCGGCTCGTTCGGGTTCGGCGACGGCGGGTTGGCGGCGCGGGCCCCGGTCCTCATGACGCTGTTCGTCGTCGCGGTCCTCGCGGCCATCGGCGTGCCGGGAACGAGTGGCGCACCTGGAGAGCTGCTCATCCTCGCGGCCGCATTCGCTCGATCGCCCGGCATCGGGTTGCTCGTCGTGCTCGTGTCCGTTGTCTCGGCCGTGTACGGAGCGGGCATGCTGCGGGCGGTGTTCTTCGGCCCGACCGTCGCAGGCGGGACGGATCTCGGCTGGCGCGAGCGATCGCTCGTGATCGGGTTGCTCGTCCTCGTCGTGGTGATCGGCGTCGTGCCGGGCGTGATCGGCCAACTCGTGGAGCGGAGCCTGCCTGCGGTCACCGAGATGTTCCGATGAGCGATGCGGATCTGCTGTCCATCGCGCCAGCACTGATCCTGGCCGCAGCCGCCATCGTGGTCCTGCTGCTCGGGCTGCGGGTCGGCGCTCGCGCGCTCGCGTGGGTCGGTGCGGCCGCATGTGCTGCGGCCGCAGCGGTGGCGCTCGCGATGGGCGGCGGCCCCGCGGGCTTTGCCGGGAGCGTTACGCGCGATGGCGCGGGTGTGTTCTTCAGCGGCTTCGTCGGCGTCGCGGCCGCGGCGTCGCTCGTCCTTGTGGCCGCCGATCCGCGCGGTACGCGCCGCAGCGCGGAACAGGTGGCGCTCGTCCTGTTCTCCGCCTGCGGAGCCGTCCTCCTGGTGTCCGCCGCCGACACGCTGGTGCTGGTCGTGGCGCTCGGGTTGCTCACCGTGCCCCTCTATCCGCTCATGGAGAGAGGGGGGAGACACCGCGCCGATAAGGGCTCGGTCCCGATCTTTCTGGTCGGCGCTGCGAGCTCGGCGACGGTGCTCTACGGGCTCGCGCTCCTATACGCCGCCACCGGCGAGACCGGCTACGCGAGCCTCGGACGCGCGACCCATAACCCGCTGTATCTCGCCGGTCTCGGCCTCGTGCTCGCGGGATCGGTGGTCCGGCTGCTCGGTGCGCCGGGCGATCGCTCGTCGGTCATCGTGAACGTGGCAACGATCGGCGCACTGCTTCGTTTGGTCGCGGCGACGCGAAGCGGAGATGTGGCGCTCGACTGGGAGGTATCGCTCGCGGTCCTGGCGGCGCTCGCGGTGACGATCGCGGCCGTTGCCGCGGTCGCGGAGCGTCGCGTCCGCCGGCTCGTCACCTACGCGACGGTCTCGCAGCTCGGATACGTCGCGATCGCCGCGGCGGGATCAGCAGCTCCCGCGGCGACGTTCGCGCTCGTCGCCTACGCCGCCGTGGCCGTCGGCCTGTTCGCCGTCCTGGCGGTCCTGCCGCGCGACGAGCCGTTGCTCGCGGACCTCGCCGGCCTCGCTCGGCAGCGGCCGCTGCTCGTGCTCGGGCTCGGAGTGCTCGTGCTGGGATTGATCGGCATCCCGCCGGCGGCCGGCTTCGAGGCGAAGGTGTACGTCTTCGAAGCCGGCGTGCGCGCGCAGCTCCTGTGGCTCGTCGTTCTCGCAGCGCTGGCGACCGTCGTGATCGCGGCTGCGTACCTACGCGTCGTGCTGGCGTGCTTCGCGCCGCCACGGCTCGACGCGGTCGCGCCGCCGCGGGCCCGTCTCTCCACAGCTGTCATTCTCGTGGCGGCGCTGGTGACGCTCGCGATCGGGTTGGCGCCAGGCCCGGTGCTCGACGCGGCCCAAGCGGTGCGCTTCTAGCAGCGGGAACCAATGGCGGGTTCGCGCGGTATGACGATGGAATGGCCACCGTCGCCGGCGTCACGCGTCATCCGGCTGGGCGTTACCTCGGATGATGAGCTCAGGCTCGCTGATCGACCTCGACCCGCCCCAGGCGCGTGCGCTGCGCTGGCCGTTCTACGTCGCCTGGGCGATCGGCGGCGTCGTGATCGGCGCCGTCCTGGTGAGCCGTCTGCCCGTTTCACTGGTGCCCGTGCCGGCGCCGCTGGCCGCACCTGCTGCGCCGATCGAGCGGATCCCGACGCCGCTGCTGGCGCCGCCGCGCGTCGTGGACATCCCGCAGCTCATCCCGTTCCGCGTCGTGCCCGTACCGGCCGCGCCCGCGCGGCGGTAGCCGACTCTGATCCGTTAATCGGCGCCTCGCTAATCGGCGCCCGGCGCCTAGGACCATCGGCTACCCGCGGTAACGGGCACCGCTAGCCCGGCGTTCACCCTGGCGTGGATCGCATCCTCGGGGTCTGCGCGTTCGCGGTGACCGCGTGGGTGCTGCTGTCGGCCGGCCTGACGCATGCCGCACCGGCGGCCACCGTCGCATCAGGGAACTCCACCGTCGGTGAGCAGCGTCTGATGATGGCCGATGCGCCGACGCCGTCAGAGACGCCATCGCCAACGCCAGCGGACGCGTCGTCGCAGGCGCCAACGACAGCCGAGCCGGCCGTAGCCGAAGTCGACAGCGCCGCGTCCGCGACGCCGGAGCCGTCGGTCGAGCCTGCGGCGCCGTCACCGACGCCCACTCCAGCGCCCACTCCGACACCGACGCCGGCGCCGACGCGCGTCCCGAACAGCGACGCGCTGCCGACGCCATCGATCCTGCCGGCCACCGATGGCTGCGCGCGCATGCCGCTCGACACGCGGCCACCTGGCGGTGGGGGCTACGAGGACTGCATCGCGTATGGACTTCCGCCGGGGGCCGCGATCACGCTCACCGCGAATGGCGCACCGGTCTTCATTCGGATCGGACCGACCGTCGCCTCCGCGCAGGGCACGTATTACTTCCCATGGACCGAGCGCACCGCCGCGACGATCGTGTTCGTCGTGAGCGCCGGCGGCGTGAGCCGCCCCTTCACCGCGATCTTCTAACGCGCGACAGATCATGCGCTGGAGGGGCTGGTGGGAATCGAACCCACGACGCCCGCCTTAGGACGGCGGCGCTCTATCCGCTGAGCTACAGCCCCAGAATTGGCAAAGCCAATTCTGGGGCTGCCGTCCACGCGAGGCGAGCGCCAGCGAGCCGAGCAGGTGGACGGACACAGCCCCACGGCCCGGAGGGCCGTTCGTCCTCGTCCAGTGCGTAACCAAGCCTCATCCTTTTCAACTGATGCGACTCCTCGCGAGCGGCCGTGATGCCGACGTCTTCGATCTCGGCGATGGCCGGGTCCTGCGCCGCCACAGGGACGGCCGGCCCGCCACGAAGCAGGCGGAGCTCCTCCGCTGCGCCGCGGCGTACGGATATCCGGTGCCGGCGCTGCACGATGCGAGCGGCGCGGACCTCGTGCTCGAGAAGCTCGACGGCCCGGAGATGCAGGCGGTCCTGCGGCCCTGGAACGTCGGCCGCAACGCCCGCGTCCTCGCGGACCTGCACCGCCGGCTGCACGAGATCCCGCCGATGCCGGGGCTCGATGTGGCGTTCGGCGAGCCGACCTCGCTCCTCCACCTCGACCTGCACCCGCGGAACGTCCTGTTGACGTCGCGCGGCCCGGTCGTGATCGACTGGGCGAACGCCGCGAACGGGCCCGGGCAGGCCGACGTCGCCCTCATGTACGTGATCGGGAAGACCTCGCGCATCGACGGGCGGGGGATCGCGCCGGTGGTCCAGGGAGCGTTCCGCGATCGGTTCCTCGATGCGTTCCTGGCTGCCGCCGCCGACGCGACCTTCGCCCGCATCCTCCCTGCGGTGGCCGAATGGCGAAAGCGCGACCGGAACGTCACGGCGGACGAGCGAGCGGCCATCGACCGGCTTCTGGCGCGTGTGACACTGGAGGCGTGACCGCCGTGATCGCGACCCCGGATCCGCGCCGCCAGCGGCTGCAGCACGCGTTCGCACTGCTCATCCCCGCCGTCCTCTTCGGCTTCCTCGTCACGTCGCAGTGGCAGGGACAGCAGGAGCGGAGCACGATCGCGGTCCGGTACAACGCCCCGCTGACCGACGCCGCCTTCGCGCTCCAGAAGGAGCAGAACGACCTGAAGGTCCAGCTCCAGGATCTGCGGGCGCAGCTCGATCAGATCCAGTCGAACGCCGCCTCTCAGAGCGGCGCGGCCGGCGAGCTCGAGAAGCGGCTGGGGGAGCTGAAGGCCCAGGGCGGCCTGAGCCCAGTGAGTGGCGATGGCGTCATGGTCCAGCTCGATGACTCGCACACCGTCGCGCCCGGCGCGACGAATCTCGATCAGGCCATCTGCCACTCGACCGACCTCACCGACATCCTGAACACCGCGTGGCGGGGCGGGGCGCAGGCGATCGCCGTGAACGCGCAGCGCGTGGTGTCGAGCACGAGCGTCTATTGCGTGGGCTCGACCATCATGGTCAACGGCACGCTCCTGTCTCCGCCGTTCAACATCGCCGTGATCGGGCCGCAGAACAGCGTCCTCGGCGCGTTCGATGATCCGAGCCAGCTACGCGACATCAAGGCCCGGCGCGACGTGCAGGGGCTTGGCTTCCGGGTGACGCGCGCGAACGCGATCAACGTGCCGGCATACGACGGCGCCCTCACGGTCCGGATCGCGCAACCGCAGTGAGGTCGAACGCCGGGGGGATCGCCGCGACCGCGGTCGCGTTGTTCCTCGGGATCCTCGTCGTCACCCAGTTCCGGTCGCAGGACGTCTATTCGCGGAGCCTGCAGCTCGAGACACCCGCGTCGCTCACGACGCTGATCGCGAACCTTTCCGACCGGAACAACTCGCTCCGCGACGAGATCTTCGACCTCCGTCTCCGCGTCGCGGCGGCGCGCGATTCGGTCGCGAGCGGCCAAGGGTCGCTCACGGAGAGCCAGCGGGAGATCGACCAGCTGAAGATCTTCGCAGCGGTGAGCGCCGCGCACGGTCAGGGGATCTCGGTGAAGATCGACGGGACCTTCGACGATCGCGCGATGAGCGACCTGACGAATGAGCTCCGCAACGCCGGCGCGGAAGCGATATCGGTGAACGACGTGCGCGTTGGCCCGCGCTCGTGGTACGCCCCCGGACCGGAACGGACGATCCTGCTCGACGGCAAGCAGCTGAACGGGCCGTGGACCATCCGGGCGATCGGTGCGTCGGACGTCATGCACGTCGCGATCACGCGGACCGGCGGGATCCAGGGGCAGTTCGAGCTGATCTATCCGAAGACCCACTTCACCGTGGCGAAAGAGTCGAGCCTCGACCTGCCGGCGGTCGCGCTCCAGCGCTGAGCAAACGGCTTTTAGACTGCGCGACCTGATGACGAGACCGCCGCTGCCGCTGTACCTCGATGATGTCGTCGTGTTGCGCAAGGTGCATCCCTGCGGCGGCGACACCTGGCGCGTCGTACGACTCGGCGCGGACATCGGCGTCCGCTGCGCCACGTGCGACCGGCGGGTGCTGATCGGTCGCAGCGAGCTCGAGCGCGACATCAAGCGGTTCGTCGAGCGCGGACCGCTGGCGCCGGTCGACTAGGCCGCCGAGGGGTGGAGCCACTCGAGGAGATCGCCGCCGACCGCGGCATCATCCGCAATCGCGCGTTCCTGGCGCTCTGGGGCGCGCAGATCCTCTCCCAGGTCGCGGCGAACGCGACGACGTTCGCGCTGATCGTCCTGGTCGGCGAGATCACGAAGTCGAACACCTCGTCCTCGATCCTCATCCTCCTTGCGATCCTGCCGGCGGTCGTCTTCGGCGTCTTCGCCGGCGTCATCGTGGATCGCACCGACCGCAAGCGGGTACTCGTCATCACGAATGCGCTGCGCGCCGCTGCCGTGCTGCCGTTGCTGCTGCTCGGGGAGAGCGTGAGCGCGGCCTACATCGTCAACTTCCTGGTCGCTGCGATCACGGTCTTCTTCGTGCCGGCGGAGTCCGCGACGATCCCGGCGATCGTGCGCAAGCGCGATCTGCTGGTCGCGAACTCGTTGTTCACGTTCACGTTCAACGGCGCTTTCCTGCTCGGGTTCATCATCCTCGCGCCGGTGCTGATCGCGCTGGCCGGCTATCAGGCGCTGTTCATCGTCATCGCCTCGATGTTCGGCGGCGCGGCGCTCCTGTGCCTCACCGTCCCACGTGTGGCGCCCCCGGCTCAGGCCGGACACATCGGCGTGCAGGTCGCTGGCGCGGCGGTAAAGGAGACCCTGGGCGGCGTGGGGGAGGCCTTCGCCTATCTGCGCACCCACCCGCCGGTCGTGTGGTCTCTCGTGTATATCGCGCTCACCTACATGCTCGTTGCCGTCGCCGGCGCGCTCGCGCCCGGGTTCGTGCGGGAGGTGCTCGGCCTCAGCGAGAAGAATGTGGTCGTCCTGGTCGCGCCAGCCGGTCTGGGCGTGGTGTTCGGGCTTGGGGCGCTGAACGTGATCGGCGGACGGCTCGCCCCGAACCGGGCCATCGGCACCGGTCTCATCGTCACCGCGGCCGCGCTCCTCCTGCTCGCCGCCGAACGGCCGCTGGCGCTCGTGTTCCGCAGCGCGACCGGGCCGACCGAGGGGTTCTCGTTCTTCGTCGCCCTCGTGAGCGTCACGGCGTTCGTGTTCGGCGTGGCGTACGCGTTCATCACCGTGCCGTCGATGACGCGCCTGCAGTCCGACCTCCACGACGAGATCCGCGGTCGCATCTTCGGCGTCCTCAACATGCTGGTGTCGGTGTTCAGCTTCGCCCCGCTCCTCCTCGTGGGGCCCGTCGCCGACGCGTACGGGGTCGCACCGGTTTTCGTCGGGGGCGCGCTGGCCTGCCTGGCCGCGTGGGTCGGTGGGCGGTCATCTCGCGGCCATGTGCGCGCCGAACAGGGCGCCGGAGTGTGACCGGCGATGCGGACAGGCCCGCCTAGAATCGGACCCTAGGTGACCTCCGCCCGCGCGACCTACTTCCACTACGTCGGCCGGCACCGTTCCCAGCTCCTCCTCGGCACCTTCGCCGTCGCCGCTGGGTCCGTCGCTGCCGTCGTACCGCCGCGCTTCATCGGCCAGATCATCGACGGCCTCAATCACGGGACGACGCTCGATGGGATCGTCCAGCTCGCGCTCTTTGCCCTGTTCTTCTCGGCGCTCGAGGCCGTGTTCCGCGCCGCCGGCCGCTACTTCATGATGAACACCTCGCGGTTCATCGAGTACGACATGCGCAATGCCCTCTTCGCGCATCTGCAACGCATGCACCTCGGGTACTTCCAGCACCAGCGGATCGGCGACCTCATGGCCCGCATGACGAACGACCTGTCCGCGACGCGGATGATGCAGGGGCCGGGCGTCATGAACATCGTGTCAACGTCCATGACCTTCGCCTTCACGATCATCTCGATGGTGAGCGTGTCGCTGAAGCTGACGCTCATCTCGGTGGTCCTGATGCCGCTCGTCTCGCTGACGTTCTTCTTCATCGGGCGGCGCGTGCACGTGAAGTTCGAACGCCTGCAGGCGCAGTTCTCGGAGATGTCGACGACGGCGCAGGAGAACTTCTCCGGCATCCGGGTGGTGAAGGCGTTCTCGCAGGAGAACGCGGAGATCGCCCGATTTGCGGGCGTGAACGAGGAATACGTGCGGCGCGCGATCAACCTGCGCCGGATGGACGGGCTGATCTGGCCGACGATGTCGTTCATCCTCGGCCTCGCCGTCCTCGCGACCCTCTACATCGGAGGGCAGGACGCGATCGAGGGCCGCATGACGCTGGGGCAGCTCGTGCAGTTCGTGGCGTACCTGAACCTGCTGGCCTGGCCGATGATCGCCCTCGGCTGGGTGTCCAACCTGTTCCAGCAGGGCTGGGCGTCGCTCCAGCGCCTCCAGGAGATCTGGGACGCGAAGCCCGAGATCGTCGATCCGGTCGCACCCGCGAGCCACGCGATCCGCGGCGACGTCGAGTTCAGGAGCGTCAGCTTCGCGTACGGCCCGACCACGGTGCTCCGCGACGTGAGCTTCACCGTCCCGGCCGGCGGCTCGCTCGCGATCGTCGGCCACACCGGCTCGGGCAAGTCGAGCCTCGTGAACCTGATCCCACGGCTCTTCGACGCGACCGCGGGCGAGATCCTCATCGACGGCGTCAACGTGGTCGAGTACCCGCTGGCGGTGCTCCGTCGCGCGGTCGGCTACGTCCCCCAAGAGACCTTCCTGTTCAGCGTGCCGCTCCGCGAGAACGTGAGCTTCGGCCTCGACGCGGTGCTCGACGACGCGAAGCTGGAATGGGCCGGCGACGTATCGCAGCTCAACAAGGATGTCGAAGACTTCCCGGCCCGCTTCGACACGATGATCGGCGAGCGCGGCGTGACGCTGTCGGGCGGGCAGAAGCAGCGCACGGCGATCGCCCGGGCGGTCGCGAAGGATCCGCGCATCGTCATCCTCGACGACGCGATGAGCGCCGTCGACACGTACACCGAGTCCGAGATCCTGCGGCGCCTGCGTGGCGTCCTGCAGGAGCGCACGAGCATCATCGTCGCCCACCGCATCTCGACGGTGAAGGACGCCGACGAGATCCTCGTCCTGGACGAGGGGCGCGTCGCCGAGCGCGGGACGCATCGCGACCTGCTCGAGCGCAATGGGATCTACGCCCAGATGTATCGCCGCCAGCTGCTCGAGGAGGAGCTCGACGTCGACACGGAGAAGGATGAGCACGAGCGCCGGGTGAAGGCCTCCGAGGTGTCCGCCCCGACGCAGTTCCGCACGCGCATGGGCGGCGGCGGGATGGGGGAGAGCGCCTGATGGCCGGCTTCTTCCAGGAGGACGAGATCCTCGGCAAGGCCTACGACGCCCGCCTCATGCGCCGGCTGCTCGCGTACCTCCGCCCGTACCGCGGGCTCGTGGTCATCGCGTTCGTGCTGTTGGTGTTCCTGTCGGTCGCCGACATCGCGCCGCCGATCATCACGAAGTTCCTCATCGACACGGCGATCGCGCCGGCGGTGAACGGCAGCATCCCGGCGGCCGAGGGCCTGCGCCTCCTGGCGCCGCTCGGCCTCGCGTACCTTGGGGTGCTGCTCGCATCGGCGGGCCTGCGCTACGCCCAGAACATCCTCACGACGCACGTCGGCCAGCGCGCGATGTACGACCTGCGGGTCCAGCTGTTCGGACACCTGCAGTCGCTCTCGCTGTCGTTCTTCGACCGCAACCCGGTCGGGCGGCTCATGACGCGCATCACCAACGACATCGACGCGCTCACGGACATGGTCACGCAGGGCGTCGTCTCGATCTTCGGCGACTTCCTGATGCTGTTCGGGATCGCCATCGTCCTGCTGTTCCTCGACTGGCGGCTGGCGCTCATCACGTACGCGACGCTTCCGATCATCGTCGCGCTCACCTTCTACTTCCGGAAGACGATGCGCGAGTCGTTCCGCAGCATCCGCATCCGCCTCGCGCGGATCAACGCGTACCTCAACGAGAACATCAGCGGGATGTCGATCGTCCAGCTGTTCACCCGCGAGCCGCGCGCGTACACGCAGTTCGACGAGCTCAACACCGACCTGCTGAACGCCAATCAAGGCGCCATCAAGGCGATGAGCCTGTTCTTCCCAGCGGTCACGTTCACCCGAGCCGGCGCGGCCACGGCGATCTTCATCGCCGGTGGCTATTGGGCCCTCGGCGGCCAGCTCACGATCGGGACGCTACTCGCGTTCTGGCAGCTCCTGGACCAGTTCTTCCGCCCGATCCAAGACCTCTCCGAGAAATACAACATCCTGCAGTCGGCGATGGCGTCGTCCGAGCGGGTGTTCCGGCTCCTCGACACCGAGGCAACCATCGTCGATCCAGTGCATCCGGTCGCGCTGCCGAGCGTCCGCGGCGAGATCACCATGGACCACGTCTCGTTCGCGTACAACGAAGGCGACTGGGTGCTGCGCGACGTCGACTTCAAGATCTCGGCCGGCGAGAGCGTCGCCATCGTTGGCGCGACCGGCGCCGGCAAGACTTCGATCATCAGCCTGATCTCGCGCTTCTATGACGTGCAGAAGGGCCGGATCCTCCTCGATGGCGTCGACCTCCGCGACCTCGCCCAGCGCGAGGTCCGGCGGCACGTGGGGGTCGTGCTCCAGGACCCCTTCATTTTCGCAGGGACGATCGCGTCGAACATCCGGCTGAACGAGACGAGCATCACGGACGAGCAGGTGAAGTTCGCTGCGCGCTTCGTGAACGCCGACAAGTTCATCGAGCGGCTGCCCGACGCTTACGCGACCGTCGTCACGGAGCGCGGCTCGACGCTCTCGGTCGGCCAGAAGCAGCTTCTCGCGTTCGCCCGCGCGATCGCGTTCAACCCGGAGATCATGCTCGTGCTGGACGAGGCGACCTCTTCGGTGGATACCGAGACCGAGCATCTCATCCAAGACGCGCTGAAGAAGCTCATGGTCGGGCGGACCTCGATCATCATCGCCCACCGCTTGTCGACCATCCAGAACGTCGACCGGATCATCGTGCTGCACAAGGGCCGGCTCGCCGAGCTCGGAACGCACAAGGAGCTGCTCAAGGGGCACGGCGTCTATCATCGGCTGTACGAGCTCCAATACCGCGCACACGAGGCGACTCCC
Source organism: Candidatus Limnocylindria bacterium (assembly GCA_036569845.1). Classification (GTDB taxonomy): domain Bacteria; phylum Chloroflexota; class Limnocylindria; order P2-11E; family P2-11E; genus UBA4735. The sequence continues at coordinate 14,138 of DATCPY010000166.1, forward strand.
TCCTAGCGCGGTCCCACTGCTGGACCGGCGCGCGTTCCTCGCCGCGTCCGCGCGGATCGCCGCCCTTGCCGCGCTCGCGCCGCTCGCCGCGTGCACCCAGGCGTCCCCGACGGTGATCAAGCTCGATCGCGATCCGTTCACCCTGGGCGTCGCTTCGGGCGATCCGCTGCCCGACGCGGTCCTGCTCTGGACACGCCTGGCGATGGATCCGCTGAAGGGCGGCGGCATGGGCACCGCGCCGGTGGACGTGCAGTGGACCATCGCGCGCGATGAGGCGATGAACGACATCGTGCGGACCGGGAAGGTCAGCGCGATCGCGGAGCTGGCGCATTCGGTGCACGTCGACGTCACGGACCTCGAGCCCGACCGTGGCTATTGGTACCGGTTCCGCGCCGGTGACCGCGAGAGCCCGATCGGCCGGACTCGGACCGCCCCGGCGCTGGTATCCAGTCCACAGTCGTTGAAGTTCGCGTTCGCGTCGTGCCAGAACTACACCCAGGGGTACTACACGGCGCACGCCGCGCTCGCCCGCGAGGACCTCAACGCGGTCGTGTTCCTGGGTGACTACATCTACGAGGGGGACGCGCGCGGCGACCGGGTCCGCGACTACCCGCGGCGCGGCTGGGCGTTCACGCTCGCGGATTACCGCGACCGCTACGCCACGTACAAGACCGACAAGGACCTCCAGGCGTCGCACGCCGCGTTCCCCTGGATCGTCACCTGGGACGATCACGAGGTCGAGAACAACTACGCCGGCGGGATCGACGTGGCCGATCCGAAGAACAAGCAAATGGTCTTCGAGCGCACGAACGCGTACCAGGCGTTCTACGAGCACATGCCGGTCCGCGTCCCGCGGCCGGCCGGGCCGGCGCTGAAGCTCTACCGGAGGCTGTCGTTCGGCGACCTTGCGACGTTCCACGTGCTCGACACCCGGCAGTACCGCTCGCCGGAGGTGCCGCTCTGCCTGGACCGCGAAGAGACGCCGTCGGGCTACTGCGCCGCCAGCCTCGATCCCCAGCGCACGATGCTTGGGACCGAGCAGCGATCCTGGCTGCTCGCGGGGCTCGGCTCATCCAAGGCCGCGTGGAACTTGGTCGCGCAGTCCGTGCGCCTCTCGCAGCACGACTCGAGCCCGGATCCTGCGGTCCGCCACTTCGACGGGGTGGACAACTGGATGGGGTACGTCGCCGACCGGCAGATCCTCATCGACCAGCTGGCCAAGACGAAGAATCCGGTCGTCCTCTCCGGCGACAGCCACGTGGACTTCGTGTACGACGTGAAGCAGGACTTCTCGGACCCCGGGTCGCCGGTCGTCGCGACGGAGCTTCTCGGCACGTCGATCAGCTCCGAGGGCGACCCGTTCATTCCGGCGACACAGTTCGCCGGATCGGCGAAGAACCCGCAGCTACGGTTCTTCGACAACCACCGCGGCTACGTGCGCTGCACGGTCGAGCGGGGCCGCTTGACCGCGGACTTCCGCGCCGTCTCGACCGTGACATCGCCGACCGCGACCGTGAGCACTGTCGCGACCTTCATCGTCGACGACGGAATGCCCGGCGCGCACGGGACCTGATCGGGCGGCGTGCGCTACGCCCGAGCGCGTCGCGGCGCTACGCGGCGACGCGGCGCGACGCGGCGACGCGGCGCCGGAGCGCGGGTCGCTGTAGCGCGGGGTGTCTTCGGAGCGAGGCGCTCGGTCAGGGCTTCGATGTCGAGGTCAGGCTCGGGATAGCGGGGGTCCATCTCCTCGAGGGTCTCGATGAGGATCCGGGTGATCGCCCAGTTGCGATACCACTTCTTATTGGCCGGCACGACGTACCACGGCGCGCGGTCGGTCGAGCACCGGAACAGCGCGGCGTCGTAGGCCACCTGGTAGTCGGGCCAGCGCTCCCGCTCCTCAAGGTCCTTCGGGTTGAACTTCCAGCGCTTCGTCGGATCCATGAGCCGGTCGAGCAGCCGCTTCCGCTGCTCGTCGAAGGAGATGTGCAGGCAGATCTTGACGATCGTCGTGCCGGCAGCGGTCACCTCCCGCTCGAAGCGGTTGATCTCGTCATATCGCTTCGACCACACCGCCTCGGGGACGAGGCTGCGTACGCGGACGATGAGCACGTCCTCGTAGTGGGACCGATTGAAGATCCCGATCATGCCGTGGTCCGGCAGAGCCTTGCGGATCCGCCACAGGAAATCGTGCTGCCGCTCCTCCGCGGTGGGCGCCTTGAAGCCGGTGATCTGGGCACCCTGCGGGTCGACCGCGCCGATCACGTGGATGATCGTGCCGTCCTTGCCGGAGGTGTCCATGCCCTGCAGCACCAAGAGGAGCGAACGCGTTCCTTCCGCGTACAAACGCTCCTGCAGCTGGCGCAGCTTCTCCCCGTCGCGGTCCTTGTCCGCGCGCGCGGCCCGCTTGCGCACGTCGGGGGTCGAGCCTGGGTCGATGTCGGCCAGCGTGAGCTGACCCTTCAAGGGCCGCACCCGGAGCAGATCGCGGACCGACCGTTGCTTCGCCATGGGTGGAGAATCGTCGGCGTGATCGAGCGCGAGCGCAAGTACCGCCTGACCGACCCGGAGCTAACGAGGGTCACCGCGTGGCTCGACGCGTCGGGGACGCTCGCACGCCGCGAGGTCCAAGACACCGTCCATTTCGCCGACGTGACTGGCCGCCGGGACAGTCTGAACTTACGCCTGCGTGCCGTGGATGCGCGACAGGAGCTCACGGTGAAAGGGCCGCGTCTCGAGAGTGGCCGATCGAAGGTACGTGAGGAGCACACGGTCGCATTCAGCGGTGATATGACGCCGGTGCTCGTCGCACTCGGCCTGCATCCGACCGAGCGCTATCGCAAACGCACCACGATCTACGCGCTCGACGGTGCTCTCGTCTCGCTCGATGAGGTGGATGGCGTCGGCCGGTTCTGCGAGATCGAGGCGACCGACGATGCGACGATCGAACGGGTCGCGATGCAGCTTGGGCTCACGAACGAGACACTCGAGCCGCGCGGCTATGCTCGGCTGGTCCGGTCACAGTCTGAAGAGGGCGGCGGCGAGGTGGAGTGATGGCGCGTGCACCGTGGTCCCCGCCGAAGATCGCAGACTACGAGAAGCTCGGCGTGTTCTACCTCGGCCGCCCGTACGACCTCGACACCAAGACGCCGCAGCCGGGCCTGATCCTCTACGACTCGAAGGATCTCGTCACGCACGCGGTTGCCGTGGGGATGACCGGCAGCGGGAAGACCGGCCTCTGCATCTCGCTCATCGAGGAAGCGGCGATCGATGGGATCCCGACGATCGCGATCGACCCGAAAGGCGATCTCGCGAACCTCCTGCTCACGTTCCCCGAGCTTCGCCCCGCGGATTTCCGGCCCTGGATCAACGAGGACGATGCCCGGCAGAAGGGCCTGTCGCCGGACGACTTCGCCGCTCAGCAGGCGAAAGTGTGGAAGGACGGCCTCGCGTCATGGGGTGAGGACGGTGCGCGCATCAAGCGCCTCAAGGATGCTGCCGACTTCGCGATCTACACCCCGGGATCGAATGCCGGCATCCCGGTCTCGATCCTGGCCTCGTTCGCCGCGCCGGCCAAGGCGATCCGTGACGACAGCGAGCTGTTGCAGGATCGGGTGTCGTCGACCGCGACGAGCCTCCTCGGGCTCCTGGGTATCGACGCGGATCCGGTCAAGAGCCGAGAGCACATCCTGTTGTCGACCCTCCTTTCGACCGCGTGGGCGGGCGGGTCCGATCTCGACCTGGTGACCCTCATCGCGCAGATCCAAACGCCGCCGCTGGACAAGGTCGGTGTGCTGGACCTCGAGTCCTTCTATCCGTCGAAAGAGCGCTATGGGCTCGCGACCAAGCTCAACAATCTGCTCGCCGCGCCCGGTTTCGCGAGCTGGCTCAGCGGCGAGAGTCTCGACATCGCGAAGATCCTCCACGGTGAGAGCGGGAAGCCCCGGGTCGCGGTGTTCTCGATCGCCCATCTCTCGGATGCCGAGCGGATGTTCTTCGTGTCGCTGCTGCTCAATCAGGTGCTGTCGTGGGTCCGCACGCAATCGGGCACCACCAGCTTGCGGGCGATCCTCTATATGGACGAGATCTTCGGTTATTTCCCCCCGGTGGCGACGCCGCCATCCAAGCTCCCGCTCCTCACGCTCCTGAAGCAGGCCCGGGCGTTCGGCCTCGGGGTCGTGCTCGCGACACAGAACCCGGTGGACCTCGACTACAAGGGTCTCGCGAACACCGGCACGTGGTTCCTCGGACGGATGCAGACCGAGCGGGACAAGGCCCGGGTCCTCGAGGGTCTCGAGGGCGCGGCCGCGGCCGCGGCCGCGAAGTTCGACAAGAAGAAGATCGGCGAGATCCTCTCGGGCCTCGCGAACCGGGTGTTCCTCATGAACAACGTCCACGAGGACGCGCCGGTCGTGTTCGAGACGCGCTGGGCAATGTCCTACCTCCGCGGACCGCTCACCCGCGACCAGATCAAGACGCTCATGGCCGGCCGCAAGCCGGTCGCGCCCGAGACCGCGACGGCGCCCGTTGCGGGGACGGCGAACGCCACGGACGCGCCGGCGCCGAAGGCCTCGGGCCGGCCGCTCGTGCCCCCGGACGTAGCGGTGCGCTACATCCCGGTCCGGAGCGGTCCGGCCGGCTCGACCCTGCTCTACCGTCCGCGCCTCCTTGGCGCGGCGAAGGTCCGCTTCACCGACCCGAAGAGCGGGATCGACACGACCAACGACCTCCGGTACCAGGCACCGATCGGTGACGGCGCCGTCGCCGTCGACTGGGACAAGGCCGAGGGCGTCACGTTTTCGCTCGATGACCTCGAGAAGGAGCCGCAGCCGGGCGCATCATTCGAAGCGCTGCCCGCCGCGGCGACGAAGGCACCGAGCTACGCCGGCTGGAAAACTGATTTCGCTGCGTGGCTCTTCCGCAATGCGACGCTCGACCTGGCCCACGCGGGGCGCGAGCAGCGGGACGCCATCGTCCAGCGGCTTCGCGCCGAGTACGCACCGAAGGTCCAGCGGCTCGAGGAGAAGATCCGCAACGCGCAGCAGGCCGTGGATCGAGAATCGGGTCAGGCCCATTCGGCTGAGCTGCAAACGGCGGTCTCCGTCGGCGCGACCGTGCTCGGCGCGCTCCTCGGCCGCAAGGGCGTCAGTGCGACGTCCCTCGGGCGCGCGACGACCGCAGCCCGGGGTGTCGGTCGCTCGATCCAGCAGCAGCAGGATGTCGGTCGCGCGAAGGCGGACGTCGCGGCGGCCCAGGCCGAGCTCGACGCGTTGAACGCCGAGCTCGAAAAAAAGGCCGGCGGACTCGACGGGATCGCGATCCGTCCGACGAAGTCGAACATCGACGTGCAGCTGTTCACGCTCGTGTGGGCGCCGTACTGGCGGGACGCGCAGGGCGTACTGACCGCGGCCTGGGCCTGACGCTCGTCACCGACGACGGAAAGCCGGGCGCACATCGCGCCTGACGCCGCGGTACTGACCGGGGACGAGGCGCTCGAGATCGCGGTCGGCGCGGCTCGAGCGGCAGGCGCGATCCTCAGTGCGCGCTTCCGTGGACCCGCCACCGGCGTTCGGAGCAAGTCCACGAAGACCGATCTGGTCTCCGAGGCCGACGAGCGCGCGGAGACCGCCGTCGTAGCGTTCATCCGGAATCGCCGCCCGGCCGATGCCATCGTCGCCGAGGAGGGGTCGGGGCAGGCGGGCCGCACCGGCCTCCGGTGGCTCGTGGATCCACTCGATGGCACGATCAACTACCTCTACGGCCAGCCGCACTGGTGCGTGAGCGTCGCTTGCGCGGACGGCTTCGGCGCGATCGCCGGTGCGGTCTACGACCCGTCGCGCGACGAGCTGTTCACCGCGTCGCGCGATGGCGGGGCGCGGCTCGGCAAACAGCGGCTCGCTGCCGGCACGATCACCGACCCGTCGATGGCCCTGGTCGCGACCGGATTCAGCTACGACGCGACCGAGCGAGCGGCCCAGGCGGCGGTGGTCGCGCGCGTGGCGGGCAAGGTCCGTGACATCCGCCGTGCCGGGTCGGCCGCGCTCGATCTCGCGTGGGTCGCCGCGGGTCGGCTCGACGCGTATTTCGAGGTCTCGCGCTCGCCATGGGACTCCGCTGCCGGCGAGCTTCTCGTCCGGGAGGCCGGCGGCGCGGTCACCTGGACCGAGCACACGGAGATCGTCGCCTCGGGCCGTCCGTTGCACGCGCAGTTGGTCGCGCTGCTACGGGCAAGTCACGAACAGCCCGGCTAGACTGGGCTCTGATGGCGATCGATCAGAAGGCCCCCCTCGACGTCCATCCCATTGATTTCGAGCACGACGTCGTCCAGCGCCGCCCGCTCACCACCCAGACCGGGATGGGCGGGCACGAGCCGCGGATGATCGGCGGCATCACCTCGAGCGACGACAACGTCGTGTTCACCACCGTGAACCTCCTCGTCAACTGGGCGCGCTCGCGGAGCCCCTGGCCCTTGGGCTACGGCCTCGCGTGCTGCGCGATCGAGATGATGGCGACCGGCGGCCCGAGCCACGACATCGCCCGGTTCGGCGCCGAGGTGTTCCGCTCGAGCCCCCGCCAGGCCGACATGATGATCGTCGCGGGCACTGTCACCCACAAGATGGCTCCGCGCCTGCGCCGGCTGTACGAGCAGATGCCTGAGCCCAAGTGGGTGATCGCGATGGGCAACTGCGCGTCCTCGGGCGGCGAGTTCTGGGACAGCTACGCGACCTTGCAAGGCGTCGACACCATCGTGCCGGTCGACGTGTACGTCCCGGGATGCCCACCGCGTCCCGAGGCCCTGCTCGAAGGCATCCTTCGGTTGCGCGAAAAGATCCTCAAGGGCGGATAGACAGCTGAGTACCTCCGTTGCCGGGGATGCCTCGAACGTTCAGCTTCCGGTGATCGAGAGCGATGAAGGCCTCGAGACCGAGGAGCTCATTCTCAATATGGGCCCGCAGCACCCGTCGACGCATGGCGTGCTCCGGCTCGTGCTGAAGCTGCAGGGCGAGAAGATCATCGAGTGCGTCCCGGTGATGGGTTACCTGCACCGCGGGATCGAGAAGATCTTCGAGTGGCGGACGTTCCACCAGGGCATCCGCTACGCGGACCAGGCCGATTACGTCTCGAACATGCTCCAGGAGCATTGCTACGCGGGCGCGATGGAGGCGATCGGCGGCATCGAGATCCCTCGCCGCGCCGAATACATCCGAGTGATCGTCGACGAGCTCTCGCGCTGCGCGTCACACCTCATCTGGCTCGGCACGTACGCCCTCGACCTCGGCGCGACGACCCCGATCCTCTTCTGCCTCCGCGATCGCGAGGAGATCCTCGACATGTTCGAGGAGCTGTGTGGCTCCCGGATGAACTTCAACTACTTCCGGCCGGGTGGGGTGCTGTACGACTTCCCGCCGGGCATGCTCGCGAAGCTCGAGCGGTTCCTCGACCGCTTCGCGACCCGCATCGAGCGCGACTACGTCGAGCTCCTCGAGACGAACGAGATCTTCCTCGAGCGGACCATCGGCGTAGGCGGAGTGCCGGGCGACCTCGCGAAGCAATACGGCGTCACCGGTCCGATGCTGCGGGCGTCGGGTGTCGACTGGGATCTGCGGAAGGACCGTCCGTACTCGATCTACCCCGAGCTGACCTCCTTCCAGTCGGTGACGTCAATGGAGGGCGACGCCTACGCCCGGTACAAGGTCCGGCTCGGCGAGATGCGCCGGTCGGTCGAGGTCGTGCGCGAGTGCATCGCGAACATCCCGGGCGGTGCGGTCCGCGCGCGGCTCGGTCACGTCTGGAAGTGTCCCAAAGGCGAGGCGTACTACACGGTCGAGGGCGCGAAGGGCGAGGTCGGCATCTACATGATCAGCGCGGGCGGGTCCGCGACGAACCCGCTGCGGGCGAAGATGCGCGGCCCGTCGTTCAACAACCTGCAGATCCTGCCCTGGCTCCTCAAAGGCCGGCTCGTCGCGGACGCCGTGGCGATCCTCGGCTCCATCGACATCGTGCTCGGCGACGTGGACCGGTAATGCTCGGTCTGCTCAACGGCATGAAGCGCACCCTGAGCCATCTGCTGCGGAACAAGCCGGTGACGCGCAAGTACCCGTACGAGAAGCGGGAGCTGCCGGAGCGAAGCCGCGGTCTGATTGCCCTGCTCCTCGAGCCGGAGACCAGCATCTTCAAGTGCGAGTCGTGCCTGATGTGCGAGAAGGCCTGCCCGCCACGCGCGATCTCGATCTCGTACACGTTCCGCAACGCGTTCCGCAAACGGCCGCCCATCGCGCCGCGCGCCTCCTACTACCGCATCCGCATGGTCCAGACCGCGCCGTACGGCGATCGCCGGCCGTTGTCGTCTGCGGTGCTCACCGTTCCGGCTGAGGCGGAGCGTGGCCTCGACCTCGGCATCGTCGACAAGATCCTGCGCGAGACACCCGAGGGCGCCGACCGGATGACGCGCGTGCTCTACGCGACGAACGCGGCGTACGGGTACCTTCCGTGGAGCGCTGCGGAGCGGATCGCGGAGTCGTTCGGCGTCCAGATGACCCACCTGTACACGACCGCGTCGTTGCTGGCGAACTTCCGCGGGGCGCCCGCCGGCCAGGGCACACCGATCCCGCGCGGCGGCCGCAGATACACGGGCAACGTGGCCATCGCCGGGCTATGGCCCGAGCAGAGCCCCGCGCCGTCGCACGACAAGCTGCACGAGCACGAGGTGACGCACCCGATGGAGCCCGCCTTTGCCGACTAGCGCGGGTTATCGGCTGCTCGACACTGAGATCAACGCGGCCCACGAGCGCGATCGCGCGCGCGGGATGGGGCCGGAGCAGCTCATCGCGCTCATCGAGGCGAGCGGCCTCCGCGGCCGGGGTGGCGCGGGCTTCCCGCTCGCCCGGAAGCTCGCGACGGCGCGCGCTGCTGCCGCGGGCGGGAGCGCGTTCGTCGTCGCCAACGCGTATGACGCTGATCCCGGCAGCCCGCTCGCCCGGACGATCCTGCTGACGAAGCCCGAGCTCGTCATCGAGGGCCTCGCCATCGCGGCGGCCGCCGTCGGCGCGACCAGCGGCTACCTCTATATCCGGCCCGACGCCGAGAGCGCGAAGCGCGCCGCGGAGCGCGCGCTCGAGGCGGCGCGGCCGGCGCTCGGCGACCTCCAGCTCGAGATCGCGCTCGGCTCCGGTGGGTTCATGGGCGGCGAGGAGTCCGCGCTGCTCGCGGTGTTAGAGAGCCGCCGTGCGATGGCCCGCCAGCGCCCGCCATATCCGGCGCGCCAGGGCCTGCTCCTTCGCCCGACGGTCATCTCGAGCGCCGAGACGCTCGCGGCACTGCCGGTCATCGTTCGTGACGGCGCAGAGGCGTTCAAGCGCGTCGGCACGGCTGCGTCGCCGGGCACGAAGCTCGTCTCGGTCACCGGCGCGGTCGCCTCGCCCGGCGTCTACGAGGTCGCGTTCGGCTCCACGCTCGGCGAGATAGTCGAGCGTGCGGGTGGCGCGTCGGGCAAGACCTTCAAGGGCCTTCACGTCGGCGGCCCCACGGGCGGCATCTTGAACTCGACGCGGACCGGCGTCGCACTGGACTACGAGACGCTCAAGGCGGCCGGGACCCATCTCGGTTCCGCGCAGATCCGCGTGATCGGCACCGGCGTCTGCATCGTGAACGAGGCCGCGAAGCTGTTCGACTACCTCGCGAAGGAGACCTGCGGCCTCTGCGTGCCGTGCCGCGTCGGGACCAAGCGCGTCGAAGGGATCCTCGAGGGCATCTATTCGGATCTCGGCCGCGCGGAGGACCTGCCGTGGCTCGACCAGCTCGCCGATCACCTCGAGCAGTTCTCGCTTTGCGGCTTCGGGATCACGAGCGCATCGATCCTGAAGACCACGATGACCGAGTTCGCCGACGACTACCGGTCGCACATCGCGGACCGCACCTGCCCGACCGGCACGTGCACCCCCGCCCGCTCGCGCCGTTATGAGACGATGGCCCAACCGTGAGTCTTATCCAGGATTACGGTCCGAGCGAGTCGCAGATCCCGACGGTCTCGCATCACGGCGAGATCCCCTCGGGTCAGCCGGTCTGCGAGATCACCATCGATGGGAAGCAGGTCACCGCCGTCGTCGGCGAATCCATCCTCCGCGCGGCGCAGCGCGCCGGCTTCGACGTGCCGACGCTCTGCGACGACGAGAAGCTCGCGCCGGCCGCCGCGTGCCGGATGTGCCTGGTGGACGTCGACGGCTACGACCGCCCACAGCCGAGCTGCCACCTCGCCGTCGAGGCCGGGATGAAGGTCACCGCCACGAGCGACGGGCTCTTCGCGATGCGCAAGCAGAACCTCGAGTACATCCTCTCCGACCACAACGCCTACTGCATGCCGCCGTGCCAGGTCGGATGTCCGACGCACATCGACATCCCCGGCTACCTCGAGCTCATGGCCAAGGGCCAGCACGTCGAAGCGGCGCGCCTGGTGAAAGAGGTCCTCCCGTTCCCGTACGCGCTCGGCCTCGTCTGCCCGGCGCCGTGCCAGGAGGTCTGCCGGCGAGGCCTCGTCGAAGAGGAGATCGCCATCCGCCAGTGCCACGGGTACGGCGGCGAGCTCTCGCTCGAGATGGACGTTGCGCCCACGCCGTTCCCGCAGGAGACCGCCACCGGCAAGCGCGTCGCGGTCATCGGCGCAGGGCCGGCCGGGTTGACCGCCGCGTACTACATCGCGCTCAAGGGCCACGCGGTCACGGTGTTCGAAATGATGGAGAAGCAGGGCGGCATGCTCCGGTACGGCATCCCGGAGTACCGCCTGCCGAAAGTGAAGCTCGACAAGGAGCTCGACTCCGTGTGGCAGCTGCGCGACGCGGAGTTCAAGGGCGGGATGAAGCTCGGCCGCGACTTCACGATCGACGACCTCTTCGCCCAGGGCTACGACGCGGTCTTCCTCGGCATCGGCGCGTGGACCAGCAACGCGCTGCGCATTCCGGGCGAGGACCTCCCCGGGGTGATCGAAGCGATCAACTATCTCCGCCAGAACGCGTCAGGTGATCCGGTGCCGGTCGGGCAGGGGAACAAGGTCGTCGTCCTGGGCGGTGGGTTCACCACGTTCGACTGCGCGCGTAGCTCGCGCCGGCTCGGTGCCGACGTGACCGTCGTCTACCGCCGTGGCCGCAAGGAGATGGGCGCCCACTACACCGAGGTCGACGACGCCGAGCACGAGGGCATCAAGCTCGAGTTCTTCGCCGCGCCGGTCCGGATCGTGGAGAAGAACGGCCGCGCCGGCGGCGTGGAGTTCCAGCGCATGGCCCTCGGCGAGCCGGACGCATCGGGACGCCGCCGCCCGGTCCCGGTCGACGGCTCGGAGTTCATCATCGAGTGCGACACGGTCATCCCGGCGATCGGCCAGTCGCCGGTGCTCGACTGGATGGAGACGACGCCCGGGATCCGCAAGACCCGTCGCGAGACCGTGGTCGCGAACGGCGCGCTCATGACCGACCGCCCCGGGGTCTTCGCCGGCGGTGACGCCCAGATGGGTCCGGTGACGGTCATCCAGTGCGTCGCCCAAGGCAAGCTCGCGGCCAAGGCCATCGACCGGTACCTCGCGGGCGACGACATGGCCCGCGTCGCCGAGGAGATCCGCGAAGAGGAGAAGGTCCCCGAGCTCATCGACATCGTCCCGTACAAGCCCGAGGAGCC
>DATCPY010000167.1:0-12859 GCA_036569845.1 Candidatus Limnocylindria bacterium
CCCCCCGCAATGCCCGCTTGATGATTCTCGCATCAGCTGGCCGGGTGACTACTCACCGAGACCCGATGTCATGGGCCTCAGCTAGTGCGGCAGCAGAAGATCGAACGCTGATTCGATCGCGTTGAGCACTTTGGCGGTCAGGTCGTCCGACAGGTGATAGCGGATGACGTTCTTCTCCCGGCGGCCGTCCACTGCTGAGACCTCGCGGAGTACCCGCAGGTGATGGCTCGTCGTCGACCGGCTGCGCTCGATGACGATGGCGATATCACCGGCGGCAAGATCGGTCGCCCGGAGCGCGCGGACGATCTTGAAGCGCGTTGGATCGCAGAGACACACGAGGACGCGGCGGGCCTCGCGATCGGAGCGCGGCGACAGCATCCGCGCCGAAGCCGCTGCGACCGCGCGCGGATCCTTGACCTGGTGGGTACCTATGTCTCCATCCCGGCGGCAGCGTAGGCGACGGCAACTGGTTCGACCTCGATGCACCGGCTAGTTCGACGCTTGTCAAAATTGCGCTTCCGACCTCGAACCGCCACCGTTCATGGTCTGACGCATCGGTGGGGACACGGATGGCGACCGGCCTGATCCGCACGGTCTGTGTGGCGTCAGCGCATCTCGCGCATCCGGCCGATCCGACCGGTAACGCGTCGACCGTCTCGTTCATTGACGGCGATTGGGCGTATTGCCGAGCCGCTATCGACCTGCCGGACCATGAGTGGGCGGTGGTCGGCTCTGGTCTCAGCGTGCCGGATGCCGCGCGGTACGCGATCCAACATTCCAAGCCGGCCCGATGAGCCTGCCGCTCAGCTCGGGGGCGATGCGTCCCTGATCTGTTTCGAGCAGTAGGCGATGAGGGCGTCGAGATCGGTGAACTGACCGAGCGGCTCCATCTGGGAGCCACCCGCACGGTAGCGACCGATGAAGTACGCCCCCGCTGCACGCCACCGGTAGACGTTGAAGGTGCTCGGCGAGCGGCCGGCGGTGAACGTCACCCAGGATCGGCCGATCGTTGATGTCGCAAGGTCCCTGGCACCTGCCACACGGAGCCGATCGACCAGCTCGACGTGGAGGGAAAGCTCCTCCGCATCGGTGACTGGTCCGACCGCCTCACCGATGGCGTTAAGGACGGCCGACACCACCTGATCGATGTTGAACGGTTTCGGGATGATCCCGACGACCCGCGCGGCCTTTGCGCGTTGGCTGAGGTCGACGACCGCCTCGTCGCGCGTGTGCGAATCAGCCGTCATGAGGATCGTCGGGATCGGATGTGGCCGTGTGGCGAGCCACGCGGCGGTCTCCCAGGTGACTTGGGCATGCCGGAGGTCACCCCCATCGAGGAGTACGCAGTCGGGTTCGATGCGCTCGATCGCCGCCCGGACGTCGCCGGCATCTTGTAGGTACAGGCAGGAGACAGTCAGACCCTCGTCCAGCAGGATCGTCTGCACCACCTCGGCGATGTCCCGATCATCGTCGATCACGACGACCGTCCGATCGCGTCTCGCCAGGAGATCCATCGGTCGAGCATACGCACCGTGGGTAGTTGGAGGATGGTGCGTCGCTGGTACGCCCGTGCAGCCCACGTGCGTCGCGAGCCACGGGAACGCGGGTCCTAGTACTTCAGGATTAGAAGCGACCCCCGCGCGGGGGACGCCGTTCGGGTGCCTCGGACGCACGCTTCCCGCTGATGGCCAAGGGGGAGCGCGCCGCGTCCGTGTTGCGGGCCTCGATGCGCGCGTCCGAGGATCGGCTCCGTCAGGTCTACGAAGCGGTCGGCTGCGGCATCCTCGTCCGCGATCCGAGCGGCACGATCATCTTCGCGAACGAACAGGCCGCGCGGATCTTCGGCGTCCCAGCGGAGCAGCTCGTCGGCACAGAGAATGCGGCCAGCGTCCGGCGCTATGCGGAAGACGGCCGCGAGCTCGGCCGCACGGAGCTCACGTCGCACGTCGCGCGCAAGGAGAACCGCGCGATCCGCGACGTGCGCACGCGCTTCGTCCGCGCCGACGGTGAGGAGCTGTGGGTCCGGGTCGATTCCGTGCCGGTCCCCGACGCGTCCGGTTCGCTCGAGTACGTCGTGACCAGCTTCTTCGAGGTGACCGAGCGGATGCGGGCCGAGGAGCGCCTCGGATTGCGCGTCCGGCAGCAGGCGGCCGTCGCGGAACTCGGCCGGCTGGCACTTGCGGCGAACGATCTCGAGGCCCTGTTCGCCGAGACCGTGCGCACGGTCAACGGTCTGCTCGGCGCGGAAGCGTGCCGGATCATCCAGCACAGCCGGTCGGAGCGCCGCCTGTCGGTGCGCGCCGGCACCCGGTTGACCGCGGGCTCCGCGACCGAATGGATCGCGGACGACGCCACCGGCTCGCAGGCCGGGTACACCATCGCGAACGGGACCGACGTCATCTCGAACGATCTCGCGGCGGAGCGGCGGTTCGCGGTCTACGAGCCGATCAGCGCCGCGGGCTTCCGATCGACGGCGACGGTCATCATCCCCGGCCACGAGCGACCGTTCGGCGTGCTCGCGGCCATCAGCCGGGCCACCGAGTTCGCGCCCGACGATGTCATGTTCATGCGCGCGGTCGCGAACATCCTGGGCGAAGCTATCGAGCGGCTCGCCGGCATCCAGCGCATCCGCGCGAACGAGGCGCGCCTTCGCACGGTCGTCGACCATCTCCCGCTCGACCTCGTCGTGTACGACGCCACCGGCCGAGTGACCCTGTCGACCGGGCGCCGCGTCGCCGGCCGCACGGCGACGCCCGCGGTGGTCGGCGATTCGATCTTCGACGTCAACAAGCAGAACCCCGCGGGCCTCAACCGCATCGTCCGCGCGCTCCGCGGCGAAGAGGTGCACGAGGAGGTCCGCGTCGGGGAGCACGTGATCGACATGCGCCACCAGCCGGTCCTCGCGGCCGACGGCACGGTCTCGGAGGTCGTCGGGCTCGCGCTCGACGTGACCGAGCGGGCGAAGGCTCAGGAAGGGCTCGCGCGCAAGGAAGCATTCGTTCGGGCGATCTTCGACTCCGTCGACACACACCTCGCCGTGCTCGATCGCGCGGGCGTCATCGTCGACGCGAACGAGCACTGGCTCCAAGAGGTCCGCTCGGGCGAGTCCGACATGAAGGACGCGACCATCGGCGACGACTACCTCGCATTCCTGCGGGGCACGGACACCGAAGAGAGCCGCGAGGTCGTTGCGGGCATCGAAGCCGTGCTCGACCGCTCGCGGCCGAATGTGAGCTTCGAGTTCCCGCTCGAGCGCGCCGACGGTCGCCGCTGGTATCAGCTGTCGGTCCAGCAGCTCCGCTCGCCGGACGGCGGCGTCGTGGTCGGGCACCGGGACATCACTGAGCGCAAGCGCGTCGAGGAGGCCCTCGAGCACCAGGCCCTGCACGACATGGTCACCGACCTCCCGAACCGCAGCCTCCTGCGCGACCGGCTCCGTCAGGCGATCCTCGCCGCGCGCCGGCGCAACACCCAGGTCGCGCTGCTGTTCATCGACCTCGACCGGTTCAAGGAGCTGAACGACACGTTCGGCCATCAGGCCGGCGACACGATCCTGCGCGAGGTCGGCGAGCGGTTCGTCGACGCCGTACGCGCGTCCGACACGGTCGCGCGCCTCGGCGGTGACGAGTTCGCGGTGCTGATCCCGCTCGCCGCGGACCGTGAAGAGGCGGTCATGGTGGCCCGGCGCGTCCTCGCCTCGCTGCAAGAGCCGTTCATCGTCGAAGGCGAGAGCGCGTACATCGAGGCGAGCATCGGCATCGTCCTCTGCCCTGAGCATGGCGAGGACGTCCAGACCCTCATGCGCCGCGCGGATGTCGCGATGTACGCGGCCAAGCGCGCGGGCTCCGGGATGCAGATCTACGAGCGGGACAAGGACCTCCACAGCCCGAGCGCCATCGGCCTCGCCGGCGATCTGCGCCACTCCGTGGAGCGCGGCGAGCTGATCCTCCACTACCAGCCGATCGTCGACCTCGCGCGGAACCGCTGCGTCGGCGTCGAGGCGCTCTGCCGCTGGCAGCACCCGACGCGCGGGGTCGTTGCCCCTGGGACATTCATCCCGCTCGCCGAGGAGAACGGCTTCATCCGCCAGATCGGGCTCTGGACCATTCAGGAGGCGATGGGCGTGATCAGCGGCGCGAATGGCGCCGCCGTGCCGATCATGTCGGTCAACCTGTCGATGCGGAACCTGCGCGGCACCGACCTGGCCGCCAACCTCGCCGAGATGATCGAGCGGACCGGCGCGGATCCGTCGCGCCTCAAGTTCGAGATCACCGAGACCGCGATGATGGCCGACGCGGAGCACACCCAAGCGGTCCTCGGCGAGCTCCAGCGGATGGGCATCCGTCTCTCCATCGATGACTTCGGGACCGGCTACTCCTCGCTCGCGTACCTGCAGCGTCTTCCGGTCGACGACATCAAGGTCGATCGCTCGTTCGTCCTCAGCATGCTCAGCAACTCGAGCGACGAGGCGATCGTGCGCTCGACCATCGAGCTCGCCCACAACCTCGGCATGCGGGCGATCGCGGAAGGTGTCGAAGACCAGGCGACCCTCGACCGGCTGCGCGAGCTCGGCTGCGACCAGGCCCAGGGCTACTACATGGGCCGCCCGATGCCGCTCGCGGAGCTCCACGAATGGCTCGCGACGAGCGAATGGGGTACGAAGAGCTAGGACCCGATCCGGATCAGACCGCGTAGACCTTCCGTACGCTGGCCGGCACCGAGGTCACCGAGGCGAGCTTCTCCGTCCCGTCGAAGAGCGCGCTCAGCATGCCGCCCCGGATCCGATAGCTGATCCCGATGATCAGGTCCATCTGTCCCCGGCGGAGGGGGTACTGGACCTCCTCGTTCTCGTAGCGTTGCTCGAACGAATCGTCGTCGGGACACCGGACGTCCATCCCGCCTGCGATCCGCTGGGCAGCCCCGGCCGTGTACCTGATGTCTAAGCCCACTTCGTATGCATCCGACAGAAAGCCGTAGTGCTCTGTTGTCACGACCGTCGCGCCATGACGCTTCGTCTCCTTGGAGTGCTCAGCAGTGACGACCGCGACCGCGCATTGCGGGAATGCATCTTTGACGTCGGTCAGCGTTAGGTACCGCATGTTCGCTTCGGTCCCGTTGCTCGCATGTTCGACGTTGCCGTTCACCGGTACGTAGAGATACGCAGGGACCGTGCGGGGCGCGCCGTCGGGTTCCGCATCGAAGATGACCTCACAAAGACCGATCGTCAGATTGCTGCCGCCGAGCCGCTCGGCGACGCGCCACTGTGGGGCCAGGAGCCGCTGCAGCGATGGTGTGTCTACTGCGAAATTGAGCATGACGCGCTCGTACCAATAGGTATGGAGGAGCCTGGTCTGCGGCTCGCCGACCAGCACTCGGTCAGATCCCCTTCACCAAGTCGGCGAGCGTCACGCCTAGCCGCTTCGCGAAGTGCGACAGCGCGGCGAGCGACGGCGCAACGCGGCCGGTCTCCATCTTCCACACATATTGCCGCTGGAAGTACACAACGCCGCGCGCGCTCTGCCCGAGCTCGGCCATCGTCAGCCCCTTCTTCTCGCGTAGCGCGCGGATCCGCTTTCCCACCGCGCGCAAGAGCTTCGCCTCGCCGGGCACATCGGGATTCACGCGCGCCGGCATCAGCGGCGGCCTGCGACGAAATCGACCGCCGCCGCGATCAGCTCGGCCCCGTACGGACCGTCCAGCAGCGGGCGCGAGTGCTCGGTGCCGTCGACCATCAGGAGCATCTTCGGCGCGTCGCAGACCTCGAACGTGTGCAGCACGTGCGGCGCAGCACCGAGATGGTCCTCGGTCGCGCAGATGAACAGCTTTCGGCCGCTCACTTTCTTCGACAGCGCGTCGTCGACCGGCTCGACCGGCGCAGAGATGCTCACGACGCACTCGACGTCATTATCGAACGAGGAGCCGAGCACGGCATGGCCACCCATCGACGCGCCGACCAGCGCAATCTCCGTGGCACCGGCCTCCTTGAGCCAGGCCTTCGCAGCCGCCAGATCCGTGACCGTCGTCCAAACCGAGCTCGAGCGCGGCTCCGAGCCGACCTTGCCGGTCTTTCCGGTCGAGCCGCCGAAGCCGCGGAAGTTCAGGGCGAGCGCGGGAACACCCCGCTCGGCGAACCGCGGTGCGATGTCTTTCCAGCCGCTCGCGTCCCAGCTCATGCCATGACAGAGGATCACCGCGCGGTCCGCCGGCAGCGTCCCGTACAGCTCGGCCGTGAGCGTCTCCCCGTCACTGGTGAGCTGGAGGGCGGTCACGGGACCGGGTCGAGGAGCGGCGTGCCGTCAAGGAACGCGAGAATGTTCTGGGCCGCGCGCACGGCCATCTTCGTCCGCGTTTGCTCCGACGCGGACGCGATGTGCGGCAGGAGCACGACGTTCTCGAGCGTCATCAGGAGCGGGTCGACGTCCGGCTCGCGCTCGAAGACGTCGAGGCCCGCGCCAGCGATGACGCCGTCGCGTAGCGCCTCGGCGAGGGCGCGCTCATCCACGACCGGGCCGCGCGAGCTGTTGATGAGGATCGCGGTGCGCTTCATCTTCCGGAGCCGCTCGGCGTTCATGAGGTGGCGCGTCTCCGGAAGGAGCGGTGTGTGCAGCGACACGAAGTCGGACTGCGCGAGCAGCTCGTCGAGCGTCACGTACGTCGCGTCGAGCTCGCGCTCGGCGTCCTCGTTCCGTCGGGCGTCGGTGTACAGGATCTTCATCTGGAAGCCCTTCGCCCGGCGCGAGAGCGCGCGGCCGATGCGGCCCATCCCGACGATCCCGAGCGTCGCATGGTGGACGTCGCGGCCGGTGAACAGGAACGGGGTCCACCCGCGGTATTTTCCCGCGCGCAGGTAGCGCTCGGCCTCGCCGAGGCGGCGCGCGGCCGCCAGCAGGAGGGCGAACGCGCCGTCGGCGGTCGTCTCGTCGAGGATCCCGGGCGCGAACGTGACCGGGATCTTGCGCTCGCGCGCGGCCGCGATGTCGATGTTGTCGTAGCCGGTACCCATGGTCGCGATGAACTTGAGCTTCGTCGCGCCGCGGATCGCGTCACCGTTCACCGGATTTGCCGGCAGCGTGTACACGATGTCGGCGTCCTTGATCATGCCGACGACCTCCTGGGCCGTCGGGATCGGTGGATCCTCGGGGCCGATCACGATCTCGGCACGAGGCCGGAGGAGCTTCAAGGCCTCGTCGCTGATGGGACGCGTGACGACGATGCGCGGCCGATCGGGCACGCGCAGACAATAGCCCGGTCATGACGAGAGCGACGAAGCGCATCGCGGTGGACGATGTCGCCGCGCACAACCAGCGGATGTGGGATCGGCTTTCGGCGGCCGGCATCCCGTACACGCGTCCGCAGGGCACGCCGCCCAGGACGATCGCGGGCCGGCGCGCGTTCCTCGATCCGAACGACCGCCTCGCCGGCCTGCCGATCAAAGGACAGCGCGTGCTGGCGCTGGCCGGCGGTGGCGGCTGGCATCCGGTGCTCTTCGCGGAGCTCGGCGCCGACACGACGGTCCTGGATATCAGCGCGCGCCAGCTGAAGACCGTCCGCGATCTCGCGCGCTCCCGCGGCGCCAAGGTGCGCCTTCGGCAGGGCGACATGCGCGATCTATCCGCCTTCGCCGATGGATCGTTCGACGTCGTATGGCACAGCCACTCGATCGTCTTCGTTCCCGATGCGGCGCGCGTCATCTCCGAGGTCGGCCGCGTGCTCGCGCCGAGCGGCGTGTACCGTGCGTCGACGATGCATCCGGTCACGATGCGGATGTACGGGACCTGGAGCGGCACCGGCTGGGGGTTCCGCCAAAGCTACTTCGAGGACGGCGCGGTCCCCTACGAGGACGCGGAGTGGCACTTCGAGGACGTGAAGGTGACCGCGCCCACGCTCGAGTACGGACATCGGGTCAGCGACCTGATCAACGCCTGCGCCGCCGCCGGGCTCGTCGTCGACGGCTTCTGGGAGACCACGCCTGGCGAGATCTCGACCAAGGTGCCGCTGCGGGCGCTCTCGCGCGCGCAGCTCATCGACGAACGGGACGAGCTCGAGCCCGGATCCGACGATGCGCTCGAGCGCTACCTGCCCGCGTTCATCGAATGGCGCGCGCGGAAGCTCAGCCTTCCGTCCGACTCCGGATCGCCCCGGCGTACTGCGACGCGATCTCCGAGAGCTTCCGCGTCGCGACCGGCAGGTTCACCGACCACCCGACCCCGAGCACCTTCTCGGTGAACACCACGTCGCTCTCGGGCGCCCAGTACGCCTCCTTCAGGCGTTGCAGGTCCGGAATGCGGAAGTCGTAGGGGACGACGCCGGCGACCTTGCCGTGCCAGGTGCGCTCCTCGGCCGGCTTCTTGAGCTCCTGGTAGATGGCGCCGAAGAACGCGAGCCAGATCAGCGTGCGAACGAGATTCAGGATGTCCTTCATGTCCGCACCAGCGGTGCAGGTGTGGTGCCAGGCTTCACGAACGGCACGCCCTGGGCACATTGCGGGCACTCGTCCGGGGTGTACGTGGGGATGGATACGTCCCAGAGGGAGATCAGCTGGAGGCCCTCGAAGCGGGCCTGACCAGCCGACCGGTCCACGAGGACGCCGACGCCGACCACCTCGGCGCCGCTGGCCCGGACCGCGTCGATCGTCTCCTGCACCGATCCACCGGTCGACATGATGTCGTCCACGACGAGCACGCGCTCGCCCGGGTTCAACCGGAAGCCGCGGCGGAATTCGCGGCCGTGGCCGTCAGCGGTGCGTTCCGCGTAGACGGCACGCACGCCGAGCTGCCGCGCGACCTCGTGGGCAAGGATGATGCCGCCGGTCGTCGGCCCGGCGACCGTCTGCACGTCGAGCGCCCGCGCACCTTCCACGATCGACTGGCAGAGCCGCTCGGTCTCCTGTGGCCACTGCAGCACCTGGAACTTCTCCAGATAGAAAGGAGAGTGCTTCCCCGACGAGAGCAGGAAGTGCCCTTCGAGATAGGCCCCGGCCCTCGTGAAGACGTCCTCGACGACGGTCGATCCGATCCGCATCCACCGAAAAGTATGCTGCCTTTCAGCCTGATGCGATCACCGACCGTGTACCCGGACGCCGAACGACTGGCCGCCGCCGCCGCGACGCTCGTGGCCGACGCGGTGCGGTCCTCGGCCGCGCTCCGGCTGGTCCTCGCCGGCGGCACGACGCCGAAGCGCTGCTACGCGCTGCTCGCGGCGATGGATCTCTCGTGGGCACGCGTGACCGTCCTGTTCGGCGACGAGCGCTGCCTGCCGCCGGGGGATCCCGAGACGAACTATCAGATCGCGAGCGAGGCGCTTCTGCGGACGGCCTGTCCCGCGACGGTCCATCGGATCCCGGGTGAGCTCGGACCGGAGGATGCCGCGGCCGCGTACGAGCCGATCGTCGCGGCCGGTCCGCTCGATCTCGTGCTGCTCGGGATCGGCACCGATGGTCACACCGCGTCACTGTTCCCCGGCAACCCGGCCGTGCACGCGTCGGGCTACGTCGTCGGGGTGCGGAACGCCACGAAGCCGCCGCCCGAGCGCGTCAGCCTCACGCTGCGGTCATTGCGCGCAGCGAAGCGCGTCGTGATCCTCGCGGCCGGCGCGGATAAGAAGGACGCCGTCAGCCGGGCGTTCGCCGGCGAGGTGCCCGCCGGCATGATCGACCACGCCGAATGGCTCGTGACCGCCGACGCGAGGTAGCATTCGACCAATGGCCATCGCGCAGCGACCGCTCGTCACACGGCGCGACATGCTCAAGATCTTCGCCGAAGACCGTCTCGTCGCGGTCATCCGCACGGCGACTCCGGAGCTCGCCGAGCGCGCCGCGCGGGCCGTCGCCGAAGCAGGCGTGCGGCTCATCGAGATCACGCTGACCGTGCCTGACGCGGTCGAGCTCATCGCGAAGCTCGCGAGCGACCGCGCGTTCCGCGACGGCGGCGCGGTCATCGGCGCCGGGACGGTGCTCTCCGGCGCGCAGGCGGAAGACGCCCTTCTCGCCGGCGCGCGGTTCCTGGTGAGCCCCGCGCTCATCCCCGACATGATCAAGGCCGGGCGCGCCCGGGACGCAATGACGATGCCGGGCACGCTCACCGCGACCGAGATGGTCGCGGCCGCGGACGCAGGCGCCGACTTCATCAAGGTCTATCCGGTCGCGACGGTCGGCGGACCGGCGTACATCGCGAACATCCGCCGGGCGCTGCAGCTGCTGCCGCTCGTCGTCACCGGCAACATCGAGTACGAGGAGATCCCCCAGTACCTGGCGGTCGGCGTCGTCGGCTTCGGCATCGGCGGGCCGCTCATCCCGGCCGATGTCCTCGAGCGCGGCGACCATGCCGCGCTTGTCGCGAACGCGCGCCGGTTCCTCGCGGCCACGCGCGCCTAGAACGGGATGCCGCGCGACCTACCGCTCGGGAACGGCGACCTTCTCGTCACCTTCGACAGCCGCTATCAGCTGCGCGATATCTACTACCCCCAGGTCGGCCTCGAGAACCACACCGGCGGCGAGCCATGCCGGTTCGGCATCTGGGCCGACGGCCGCTTCGCGTGGACCGGCGACGATGGCTGGGAGCGCGATCTCCGGTTCGCGCACGAGACGCTCGTCAGCGAGGTCACGCTCGGCCATTCGGGCCTCGGTGTCCGGATCCGCTGCCGCGACACCGTGGACTTCGACCGCAACCTCTACCTGAAGGAGGTCACGGTCGAGGACGTGACGGGCAAGGATCGCGATATCCGGTTGTTCCAGCACTTCGACGCGCGCCTCTCCGGCAACGACATCGGTGACTCCGCGTTCTACGACCCGCGCACGCGGGCGATCGTCCACTACAAAGGGCGCCGCTACTTCCTCATGACCGGCGTGAACGCGAAGGGCGAGTCCGGCCTGACCTCGTTCGCGATCGGGCTCAAGGAGGCCCTCGGCCGCGAGGGCACCTGGCGCGACGCCGAGGACGGCGAGCTCTCGCGCAACCTCGTGGCGCAGGGCTCGATCGATAGCGTCGGCATGCTCGGCCTGCGCGTGCCCGCGAATGCGCTCGCGACCGCGACGTTCGTCATCGCCGCAGGTCAGACGTACGACGAGGTCCGCGACCTTGACAAGCTCGTCCGCGAGCGCGGCGTCGGCTCGTTCCTGTCGCGCACGGGCGATTACTGGAACCTGTGGGCGAACAAGGACGAGACGATCGCCGAGCACCTGCCGGACCCGCTCATCCACCTGTACAAGCAGTCCACGCTCATCATCCGCACGCAGGTCGACAATCGCGGGGCGATCATCGCCGGCAACGACTCCGACGTCCTGCGGTTCAACCGCGACACGTACTCCTATCTATGGCCCCGGGACGGCGCCCTGGTCGCGCACGCCCTCGACCTCGCGGGGTACGGCGAGGTCACCCGCCGGTTCTTCTACCTGTGCGGCGAGCTCATGACCCGCGATGGCTACCTCCTGCACAAGTACAACCCCGACGGGTCGCTCGGCTCCTCGTGGCATGCGTGGTCCACGCCCGACGGGCGGCTCGAGCTTCCGATCCAAGAGGACGAGACCGGCCTGCCGATCTGGGCCCTCTGGCAGCACTACGACCGCGATCGCGACATCGAATTCGTGCGCCCGCTCTACCGCAAGCTCGTGCGCACGGGCGCGGACTTCATGTCCAGCTACCGCGAGCCGCGGACGAAGCTGCCGGCGCCCTCGTTCGACCTCTGGGAGGAGCGCCGCGGCATCCACGCGTTCACGACCGCCGCGGTGTGGGCCGGGCTCTCGGCGGCGCGCGACTTCGCGGCCGCATTTGGTCAGCACGATCTGTCGAAGCGCTACGGCACCGCCGCGGACGAGATCAAGGCCGCGGCCCTCACCCACCTGTACGACGAGGAGCGGGGCCGATTCGTCCGGACCGTGATGGTGCTGCCGGACGGGACGATCACGAAGGATGCGACGTTGGACATGTCGATCGCGGGGATCTTCCTGTTCGGCATGCTCCCTGCGGACGATCCTCGGGTGGTCGCCACGATGCAGGCACTCGAGTCCCGCCTCTGGGTGAAGACGGCCATCGGCGGCTTCGCGCGCTACGAGAACGACAACTACTTCCAGCAGTCGCAGGACATCGCGAACGTGCCCGGGAACCCGTGGTTCGTCGCCACGCTGTGGGTCGCGGAGCATCACATCGCCGTGGCGAAGACCATGGCCGACCTCGATCGGCCACGCGAGCTCCTCGAGTGGTGCGCGACCAAGGCGAACCGCTCGGGCGTGCTCGCCGAGCAGGTCCATCCGATGACCGGCGATCCGATGTCGGTAGCGCCGCTCACCTGGTCGCACGCGGCCTACGTCGGCGCGGTCCAGCGCTACGCCCGCAAGGCGCATCTGCTGAAAGACAAGCTGCGCGCGCGCGTGAAGAGCGCCGGCGAGGTCATCGCCTGAAGCGCGCGCTCGCGGCGCTGACGCTCGTGCTCGCATCCTGCAGCTCGGGCCCGACGCCGGTCCCGAGCGCGGCAGCCGGCGCGTGCGCAGCCGCCACGTTCATCCTCGCGAATCCCGCCGGCCTGCTTTGCCTCGACGACACCGCGAAGGTCCTTGGCCGCGTGGTAGAGCTCCCGCCCACGGCCGCGCCGGCGCTCCCCTCGCTCACCCCGGACCGCAAGCAGGTGCTCTTCGCCCTCACCACGGCCCCCGACCCGAAGACGGGCTTCGGCACCGACCTCTACGCCGTCAACCTGGACGGCACCGGCATGCATCCGATCGTCGCGCACGAGAGCGAGAACGTCTTCTACGACACGCCCCGCTACGACCCGACCTCCACGTTCCTGTTCTTCCATCGGAACGCGGCGATCGTGAAGAACGGGACCTACGTCGGCAACGAGTCGACGATCGAACGGCTCAATGTGA
>DATCPY010000168.1:0-4535 GCA_036569845.1 Candidatus Limnocylindria bacterium
CATCGAGATCCTTCACGATCTTCTGCGCGCCGACGACGAGGATGACCTTGCCGGCGCCCGCCGCGTACGGGCCGAGCTGGCTCCCGCTGTTCGATGCCGTGACCAGCTTGCCGTCCTCGGTCACCGCCGCGACGCTGCCGAGCATGACGTCGGGCGCCGCGGAGAGCTTGCGGATCTCGCGGCCCTGGGTCGCGCGGTCCATCTTCAGGGTGCGTTTGCGTAGCCAGTCGATCCGTGACGACGTCTCGAGCTCGGCCACGATGCCGGTCTCCTGAAGGGTCTTGGACGCGCCGCTGTGGACCTCGGCGCCGTCAGGGATCCGCGCCAGCGCCTCGCGCTTGGCATCCGCGGCGGTATCTACGACGACGGCCTCGATGTTGTTCGCCCGCAGCGCCGCGGCCGCGCGCTCGATGCGGTCCAAAGAGGCGGGGATGGTGAAGTTAGTCACAGCGGCGGGAACGCGCGACAGGACCGCCGTATTCCCCGGTCCGTCGCTGCAGCGAGCGGCTAAGGCTCGCGCGCGATCGGGTACTCCCCGAACAGCTTGACGTTCGATCCGGTGATCACGGTGAGGCCGGCCGCCTGCGGATCAGGGCCGGCGATGCTGATCGGCTGGCGGAGCACGAGGTCCGGTGTGAAGATCACGAGCGTTCCCGGGATGCTCTTCGGCGGCTCGCCGGTCCGGGCACGCGCCGGGTCGTACAGCCAGGCCAGGTAGTCGCTCAGGTAGTAGCGCGCGAGCTGATAGTCCTCGCGAGCGAGCAGCACCGTTCCGTCGGGCGCGAAATGGCCGCGGACGTACGCGACCCGCTCCGTCACGCCGCGATCGTGCGCGCGCAGGAGATCCGCGGACCAGCGCGCCGGCGTCGCGACGAACACGAACGCCGTGCCGGCGAGGAGCGCGATCGCGCCGACCCGCCAGGCGGCCAACGCGGACGGGCGCGCCGCGCCGAGCGCGCGCTCGAGCAGTGCGGCGCACAGGACGTAGAGGCCCGGAAGGATCGACAGCACGTAGCCCCAGTCACCGATGATCCAGGCGACGTAGACGCTGATGCCGGGGAGCAGCCACAGCGCGAAGAACGCTGTCCGCGCCGACGCGCGTGGCGCCCGCGGCCGGCGGGCCCAGTGGATGACCGGCGCGAGCACCAGACCGAGCAGCACGATGCCGACGGCGAACAGCCCCCACGCAAGCGCGAGGACCGTGAAGCGCAGGTCGTACGACAGTGCGTCACCGCCCGACGCGCCGATGGGGGACTTCCCCGTGATCGATCCGGATTGCGTCAGCACCGCACCGACGTATTCGCCGAGGCCGCCCGAGAGGATCGCGGACGGGATGACCCAGACGAGGCACGCCGCCGCGACGGCGAGCGCGCCGACCGCGAGGCGGCGCGGCCCGCCGGCCGACAGGCTCCAGAGCCACAGCGGGCCGAGCAGCAGCAGCAGGTCCTGACGGAAGCCCGCGGCAAGCCCGAAGGCGACGCTCGCCGCGAGCGCTTGCCGGTCCGTGCCGGGCCGGGCGTCCCAGAACAGCAGCGCCAGTCCGCACGATCCGAGAGCCAGGACGATGTACGGGAGGGCGATCTCCCCGTGAGCCCACACGAGCGGATCGACCGCGAACGCCAGGGCCGCGAAGGCGGCGATCTCCGCGCGCGCGAAGCGGCGCGCGAGGAGATAGACGAGGACGGTCGCGCCCGCGCTGGCAAGGATCGCGATCGCGACGAGCGCGGCGTTGCTGTTGCCGAGGAACGCCCGCGCGAACGCCGCCGCCGCGACATACAGGAGGTACCCCGGCGGATGCGGCCGCTGGTCTCCGAAGTCCGCGCTCACATGGAAGCCGTGCTCGAGCGCGCCGGCGTAGAGGACGGAGTCCCATTCCCAGAGCGTCTGCGTCACGAACGGCAGCCGGGCCGCGATCACGACGATGCCCAGCGCGATCGCGATCGCGCGGTCGCGCCCGATGTTCACGCTCCCTGCGTTCGAGCGATCGGCCGGGCCAGGAACCGCTGCGACGCGACGGCCGCGCCGAAGAGCGCAAGCCCCGCGACGTCGGCGACGGCCCCGGGTGCCAACAGGAGCAGGCCCGCGGCGACGAGCGCGACGCGCTCGATGACGGTCGTCGGCTTCAGGAGATAGCCGCCGACCCCTGAGACGATGGCGATGATCCCCGCGATCGCCGAGGCCGAGGCCACGACCGCGTCGACGACGCTCGTATCGCGCCAGAGGATCGCGAGACCGCCCGGCTGAGTGAACATGAATGGCACGAGGAAGCACGGCAGGGCGTACTTCCAGGTCAGCATCATCGTCTTGTACGGGTTCCCGCCGGTGATCGCGGCAGCGGCGAATGGCGAGAGCGCGACCGGTGGCGAGACCTCGCTCAACACCGCGTAATAGAAGACGAACATGTGCGCCGCCGGAGGGGGCACGCCGAGCGTCACGAGGGCGGGGATGACCGTCGGCACCGCCACGAGATACGTCGCGGTGATCGGGAGCGAGAGCCCGAGGACCCAGAGCACGATCCCGGCGATGACGAGCGTGAGCACGAGGTTCCCGAGCCCGAGCGTCAGGATGAGGCTCGAGATCTTCAATCCGAGACCCGTCTGCAGCAGGATGCCCACCGCGATCCCGGCCACGGCCGTCGTTGCCGCGATGGACAGCACCTGCCGCGTCCCGGCCGACAGCGCCGCCACGAGCTTGCGCGGCGTGAGCGACGTCTCTTTGCGGATGTACGGCACCAGGATCGCGAGGAGGATCGACCAGAAGATCGCGGTGATCGTGCTGAACCCGAGGAGCAGGAACGCGATGATCGCGAATAGCGATGTGTACTGATACCAGTAACGCTTGGTGAGCCACCAGAAGCCCGGCGCGTCGAGGACGATCGGCTGCGCCTTCAAGCGGCGAGCGTCGATCTCGATCGTCAGGAGGATGCCCAGGTAGAAGAGGATCGTGGGCATCATCGCCATGATCACGACATCCAGGTAGGAGATCCGAAGGAGCTCGGCCATGATGAACGCGGCAGGGCCGAGCACCGG
Organism: Candidatus Limnocylindria bacterium; assembly: GCA_036569845.1. Taxonomy (GTDB): domain Bacteria; phylum Chloroflexota; class Limnocylindria; order P2-11E; family P2-11E; genus UBA4735. Next base: position 3,030 of record DATCPY010000168.1, read on the forward strand.
CGGCGAGATGACCGCGCCGATGCCACCTGCCGAAAGGATCGCGCCGGAGGACTCGCGGTCATGGCCCGCCTTCTTCAGCATCGGATAGGCGATCGACCCGAGCGTCACCGTGGTCGCCACGCCCGAGCCCGAGACAGTGCCGAGGAGGAAGGACGCCACGGTGACCGTCCTGGCCGCCCCCGTCGGCTTGCGGCCGGTCAGCGCGAAGGCAAGGTCGACGTAGAACTTGCCCGCGCCGGTGTAGTCCAGGATCGCGCCGTAGATCGTGAACAGGATGATGAAGGTCGCCGCCACGAGCAGCGGCTGTCCGAGCATCCCGTCGGTCCCGAGGTACTGATTCGCGACGATGTCATCGAGGTTCTTGGGCGGTCCGCGGAACGGGCCCGGCATGAAATCGGCGAAGTACGCGTACCCGATCGCGATGAGCCCGAGCACGGGAAGGTGCCACCCGATCGTGCGGCGCGAGGCCTCGAGGACCACGCCGATCGCCATCAGGCCGAACACGAAATCCGTCGGCGTCGGGCTGTTCGCCCGGTAGATGACCTGCTCGAAGTTCAGCAGGACGTAGAGCGCGATGGCGACCGATGCCGCTGCGGGCAGGAGGTCGAGGATCGGGTTGACCCGGCCGAGGAAGCGGCGGTGGGCCGGATACAGGATGAACGTCAGCGTGAGCACCGCTGCGAGGAACAGCATCTCGTAGATCTGCTTCGTCGTGATCGTTTCGCCGAACACGCTGATGGTCGGAACGAGGACGAAGGTCGTGAACGGGATCTCCGCGCCCGCGGCCGCGTAGTAGAGGGCGAAGAGCGTCGTCGCGACCGAGAGCGACGTGACGATCCTGGCCCACCAGCCGGACAGCGTCCGGGTCTTCGCTTCGTTCTCGAATTCCTCGATGATCTCGCGGTTCTTCTCGTCCGCGAGCACGGACTCGAAGTCGGGCCGGACGACGACGTCGCTCATGGTCGGCCCACGAGGGCGAGGATGCGCGGCACGTAGGCCGGCGTGACGGTCACGACCGTCTCGCCGAAGCGATCGCGAAGGGAGACATCGAAGCCCGGGCCGCTCAAGTGCTGAGTACCCTCGGTCGTGATCCGGATGGTGAGCGCCGCGACGCGATTCGGCGGCGCATCCTGGACGAACTCATCGCCCACGTGCCGGATCTGACCATCCCAGCGGAAGTATTCCACGGCGCGCAGATCGTGCGACCGGACCCGAACGATGCGCAGGGTGTCGCCCTCGCGGACGTGTTCCTCGACGACCGGCACCTGATAGATAGATTGCTGATACGAGTACTCGTAGCGCGCGCCATCGTCGAGCGGGTACTGGTGCGCACCCGGGTCGATGCGCAGAACGGCGACGGGGGCGGCCAAAGCCACCCCCGTCAGCACGATGATCGCGACGCCGAGGGCGATCGCCCTCATCGGATCAGGGCTTCCAGACACCCTTCGACTTATAGAAGTCGATCGCCCCAGGGTGGAAGTCGATGGACGAACCCTGGGTCGCGGT
>DATCPY010000169.1:0-5084 GCA_036569845.1 Candidatus Limnocylindria bacterium
AGCCGAGCGTTCTCGATGGCGATCGCCGCCTGCGCCGCGAGCGTGAGCAGCGCCTCCTCGTCCTCGACCGTGAACTCCGGTGCGCCTTGCTTTTCGGTGAGGTACAGATTTCCGACGCTCTCGCCTCGCCAGCGGATGGGAACGCCGAGGAAGCTCCGCATCGGCGGGTGGTTCGCCGGAAAGCCGACCGACGCGGGATGGTCGCGAAGGTCGCGCAGCCGGATCGGTCGGCCTGCACGCGGCAGCAGACCGAGAATGCCCTTCCCCACCGGAAGATGCCCGATGCGGGCGCGGTCCTCCTCGCTGATGCCCGAGGTGTAGAAGCGCGTGACCAGGCCATCGTCGTCGAACGTGCCGAGGGCGGCGTACTTGGCGTCGCCGACGACACGAGCAAGCTCGGCGATCTTGTGCAGCAGTGTCTCGGTCTCGAGCTCGGCGCTCAGCGCGAGGCCGGCGTCGTTCAGCGCCCGCAGCCTGCGCGATTGCGCGACCTCCCCCTCCTGGAGCTCACCGAGCCGGGCGAGGATCACGATGGAAAAGGTAAGGACGCCGACCGCGCCGATTGCGAGGAGCGCTAGGTGGTCCGGCCCAGACGGTAGTGAGGGCTCGAGCACCCAGTAATCCAATCCGACGAGCGCGCCGAGGAGGACAACGGGAAGGACGAGCGCAGCGACGATGAGCCGGCCCGGAAAGACATGCCGGCCGGCGAAGACGCCCAGATCCACCTCGTGGATTATCGACCCCGTGTGGCGACCCGTGACCCGATGCAGTCTCCGGCGCCGTCCGATGCGACGGACGTGATGACCGGCTCGTGCCGGCCCTTCTCCGACAGCCGATCCCGGGCGAACGCGATCGGAAGATCGTGACTGTCCCGGATCAGCCGCAGGGTGAGCTCGGGCGTGACCGTCGCGCGGTCGTAGATCGCGAGGTCGGCTTGCTCGTGCAGCGGGCAGCGCCCGCCATCCAGGAGGACGCAGAGGACCTGCGGGCCTACGCAGCGGAGGGTCTTCATGCCCATCGCCTCGAAGGAGCGCGCCCAGTCGCCACGGACCGTGGGGTCCGCGCTGACGACGAGCGCGACCCGCGGAGGCGCGGGCGGGAACCCTGGATCCGCTCGCTGCTGTCGGGGTAGACGCGCCTGCGAATAGAACATGCCGGTCACCATCCCTTTCGGCTCATGCCATTGCCTCGGCCATCGGTCGCTGAGCACGCCGCGCCAGATTCAGCAGCCCGCCGGCCTCGAGGATCTCAAGCTGTCGTGAGCTGAGCTCGTGGCGCAGGAGCACCGGATCTGGCAGGCGAGCCACATCGAGCTTGATCGGCGCACCGGCCGCACGTGCGGCATCGATGCCGCCGAGCGAAAGCGTGTCGCCGACCTCGAGCAGCTCGCGGTCGCGCGGATCGGCGAACAAGAGTGGAACGATGCCGAAGTTCACGAGATTGGCCACGTGAATTCGCGCGAACGACTCGGCGATCACGACCTGCACCCCCAGGTGGCGCAGCACGATCGCGGCGTGCTCGCGTGAGCTGCCCTGACCATAGTTGCGGCCGCCGATGATGAACCCGCTCGCGGCAGCGGCGGCGCGCGTGGCAAATCGTGGATCGACGCGCCTGAAGGTGAACCGCGCAAGGGCGGGGATGTTCGAGCGCAGCGGCAGGATCTCGGCGCCGGCCGGGAGGATGTCGTCGGTCGAGACATCGTCGCCGAGCGCGAGCAGCAGCGGGCCCACGATCGCGAGTGGGAGCGGACCGAAGAGCGGAAGTGACTTGATGTTGGGCCCGCGGATGATGTCGATCGCGCCGGTCGGTCCGGGAGCCAGGATCTGCGAATCGTCGATCCGATATGCGGCAGGGAGCGAGCTGACCTCTGGAATGTCCCGTAGCTCGCGCGGATCGCTGATCCGTCCGGTCAGCGCGCTCGCAGCGCATACCTCGGGACTGGCAAGGTACACGTCCGCGTCGGATGTGCCCGAGCGGCCACGGAAGTTGCGGTTGAACGAGCGGAGCGAGGCAGAGCCGGAGGCGGGTGCCTGGCCCATCCCGATGCACGGCCCGCAGGCTGACTCGAGGATCCGCGCTCCGGCGCGCACGAAGGTCTCGATCACGCCCTCGCGCTCGGCCATCAGGAACGCCTGGCGGGAGCCGGGGCTCACGACGAGCGAGACCCTCGGGTCGATCGTGCGCCCCGAGAGGATCCTTGCCGCGATGAGCAGGTCCCGGTAGCTCGAGTTCGTGCAGGAGCCGATGGCGATCTGCTGGATTGGTACGCCCGCGACCGTCTCGATGGGGACGACATGGTCGGGCGAATGCGGCATCGCGACCATCGGCCCGAGGCTCCCGAGGTCGATGTGCAGCTCTTCGGTGTAGGCGGCACCGTCGCCCGCAGCGAGTGCGCGCCACGCCAGCTCGCGTCCTTGCGCGCGCAGGTACCGCCGGGTCTGTTCGTCGCTTGGGAAGAGGGAGCTGGTCGCGCCGAGCTCCGCGCCCATGTTCGTGATCGTGGCGCGCTCGGGCACGGAGAGGGTCTCGACGCCGGGGCCGAGGTACTCGAAGATCCGGCCCCGGCCGCCACGCACGGTCACGCGCCGAAGGAGCTCGAGGATCACGTCCTTCGCCGAGACCATCGGCGTGAGCGCACCGTGCAGCTGGACGCCGACGATCGTCGGCATCTCGAGGACGAACGGCTCGCCAGCCATGGCCAACGCGACATCGAGGCCGCCGGCGCCGATCGCGAGCATGCCCATCCCGCCCGCGGTCGGCGTGTGCGAGTCACTGCCGAGGAGCGTCTTGCCGGGTGCGGCGAAGCGCTCGAGGTGGACCTGGTGGCAGATGCCGTTGCCGGGGCGCGAGAAATGCGCCCCGAAGCGCGCGGCTGCGGACTGCAGGAATCGGTGATCGTCCGCATTCTCGAAGCCGGTCTGCAACATGTTGTGATCGACATACGAGACCGCGAGCTCGTTGCGCACGCGCTCGATGCCGAGGGCTTCGAACTGCAACCAGGCGAGCGTGCCGGTGGCGTCTTGGGTCAGGGTGTGGTCGATCCGGATGGCGATCTCGTGGCCCGCGATGAGCGCTCCGGAGACGAGGTGCTCCTGAAGGATGGCCTCGGTCACGGATCCGGTCATGACCAAACCCACTCTTCCCTACTTCCCCGAGGTGCCGAGCTCGATGAGCTCATCGCGGGATCGCTCGAGGTCTCGCACTCCAACGATCAGTCCGACCAGGGCAGCCAGCGTGATGACGGGTACGACGGCCGCGATCAGCAGCGCGAAGGCCTCAGCGGTCATGGGAGCTGGCTCCAGTAGTCGATCGTTGTTGAGCCGCGTGGGCGAGGAACCGCGCGGCAACGAAGCCCCCGCCGACAGCGAGGACGAGCGCGAGAACGATCAGGGTCCCGAGCACGATGGTGATGTTCATGTGCCCGCATGCTCGATCCGGGATCAGGCGCTCACTAGGGCCGAAGGTCACCCGATGCAGGGCGAAGGGCACTTACGCGGCGATCCAGGCCATTTGGGCCGAATGGCCTCGGTGTTTGGGCCATCCAGTACTGCGCCGAGCGGCCCGCGTCGCTCAGAGTCAGGCGCAGTTAGGTCGCACTGGAGGACCAAGTGAAACGCCGGACACTCGATATCACCCTCGCAGGAGGCGGCCTCTTGGTCGCACTTCTCCTGCTCGCCCTCGGATTCGCGGCATTCGGTCAGTACAGCTTCGCCCAGAACTACGTAAAGGAAGAGCTGAGCGCGCAGAAGATCAGCTTCACCCCCGCTGACAAGCTCACCGCCGAAGAGAAGACCTGGAAGCCGGGCTCGGCCTGCCTGGTCACCTACGGCGGCCAGCTCATGGAGACCGGCCCACAGGCTGAGTGCTACGCGAAGTTCTACATCGCGCTCCACATGGAGAAGGCTGCGATCGCGGCCGGCTTCCCGGGCGCGACATACGCGACCCTCGGGACCATCCGCACGGATCTGAGCGCCCAGATCGCGTCAGCCAAGACCAAGGGTGACACCGCCGCGTCGGTGGATCTCCAGAAGAGCCTCGACTCCGCGACATCGCTTCGCACGACGATGCAGACCGGCGAGACGCTTCGCGGCCTGCTCCTCACGGTGTTCGGATTCAGCGTCCTCGGAAGCGTGGCCGGCCTTGCGGCGAATCTCATCTACGGCCTCGCCGCGGTGATGCTGCTCCTCGCACTCGCAGGCTTCGTCCACGCCTTCGTCACGCCGAAGGACAAGGTGGTCTTCGTACCGACCGGCAAGCCGGTCACGATCCCGATCCCGGCGTAGCGGTCCGGATGCCCTGACCTAGACAGGAGCAAGACGTAGCGAAAGCCCGGTCGAGAGACCGGGCTTCTCGTCGCTCCGGGGCGTGGTTGTATGTCCTCGTGTACGAGACGCCGCTCACGATCGATCAGCTCCTGACCCAGCTCGCCGAACAGCCGAAGGCCATCGGCGATCTGACCAAGGACCTGTCGCGCGCTCGATCACGTCGCTCACCGAGCCGCGACGAGTGGTCGTTGAACGATGTGCTCGCCCACCTTCGGTCGTGCGGTGACATGTGGGGCAAATACATCGCGACGATCGTGGCCGAAGACCGGCCGACGATCCGCGCGATGAATCCCACGACCTGGATCAAGAGCACGAACTACCCGGAGCTGGACTTCGCGACGTCGTTCCGCGCCTATCGGCGACAGCGTGCTCAATTGCTGACGCTCCTGCGATCGTTGCCGAAGGCCGGCTGGTCGCGCACCGCACTGGTGACCGGCGCCGGAACACCACGCGAGCGCACGGTGCTGGAGTACGCGCGGTGGCTCGCCAACCACGAGCGATCCCACCTGAGGCAGATCACGCGTCTTAGCGTGCCCCGTGGAGGTGGACCATGAACGTCGCCGACGCGAACAGGGACCTGATCAAGCGGTTCTACGAGTCGTTCGATCGGCACGACGGGAACGCGATGGCGGCGGCCTACGCGCCGAACGCGCGGTTCGCGGACCCGGTGTTCGGCCAGCTGACCGGTGAGCAGGCCGCGGCGATGTGGCGGATGTTCACGAGTCGGCCCGACTCCGATCTGCGGATCGAGCTCCGGGA
>DATCPY010000170.1:0-4592 GCA_036569845.1 Candidatus Limnocylindria bacterium
CTGATCCCCGACGCGTCGACCCGCTCCGCGACGTCACGCAGCGGGCCGCCGTCGAAGGTCTGCACGTCGACATACGACTCGATGCGCCGGCCGATCTCTTTGTATCCACGCTTGAGGGCCCACTCGAGCGACCCTTCAAAGGCCGCGCTCGTGCCAGCCAGGATGCGCGGCGCCTTCGCCGCGCGGGCCTCTGCCTCCACCGCCTCGAGCAGCGTCGCGCCCAATCCCTTCCGCCGGTGCGCGCGCATCACGTTGGCACCACCGAACAATGTCCCGTCGGGACGAGGGACGAAGCCCTGGCCCAACTCGCCGCCTCCGGCGAGGGCGCCGTCGGGCGCCTCGACGGAGACGCGGAGCAGGTTCTTCGGCGGGTCGATGGCCTCCCACTCGCGCCACTCGTCGGCCGTGCCGCGCTGGAGCTCGTGGACCTGGTCGTTCCGTTCGTCGGTCCAGGGCTCCCGGTCGCTGTCGCGGAATTCGCGGGCCCGATAGCCCGGGGGGAGGCTCGCCGTGATCGCATCCGTCTTGGTCATCGTCGCATCCATGGTCGCGAAGCATCGGCCGGTCGACCGCAGGGCGCAACCGTCAACTGCGGCACACTTGGGCGGTGCCAGGGAGGTAGCGATGGACGCGCATCAAGAGAAGGACCGCGGCGAGCGGGGCGGCCCGATGGATCCGACGCGCAAGCTGTTGAAGGTGTTCGGCGTGAAGGTCACGGACTATGAGTCGAAGACGGACGAGCTGCTCGGTCGGTGGGCCTCCGCGAATGAGAAGGAGCGGGCGATCATCCAGACAGAGGCGCTCGAGCTGAGCGCGGATCTGGCCCACTGGCTGCGCGAGATCTCGGCGCATGTGCTTGAGCGGCAAGAGCGCGTGCTTTCGTCGTTGCGCTGAGACCGCGCCGTTACATCGTCGGACCCTGGTCGTTGGGTGGCCCGGCAGGCGGCACGGGTCTTGCGACTCCTTGGCTCGAGCGCCCGCGGACTGCGGACGCAGGCATAAGGAGGCATCTGGTGCAGGACAAGATCAAGGGTGAAGGCAACGAGATCAAGGGCAAGGTCAAGGAAGAGGCCGGCAAGCTCGGCGGCGACAAGTCGACCGAAGAGAGCGGCAAGTGGGACCAGGCCAAGGGCGAGGTCCAGGAGAAGGTCGGCGACGCGAAGCTCAAGTCCGACCACCCGTAGCTTCCAACTCGTAACTCGATAAGCGCAGAATGGCCGCCATGAAGGCGGTCCTTCTGTGTGTGCCTTTTCTGCTCGGCGTTGCGTGCGCGCCCTCGGGAGCCGGCCCGGCGCAGAGGACGCCGCCGCCCCCCGCTCCGCTCGCGGCGATCGTTCCGCAGGGCACCGAGCTGCGCCTGGACCTCATCGCGCTCAGCTGCCACACCTGCGCCGGGAAGGTCGCGGCCGGGACGTCGCGCATACCCGGCGTGCAACGCGTGTCGGCGGAGATCCTCGAGCACATCCTCATCGTGCGTTACGACCCCACGCAGCTCACCGAGACCGCGCTCATCGCCGCCATCGACAAGGTGGTCGACGCCGTCGTCTACTGAGCTGCGCGAGATGGGCCGGGTCCTCGCGGGACACCACGCCGATCCGCTCGGGCATCTGGTCGGGCTGCTCTCGTTCGCGCGTCCCCGGGTGCGTGACGGCTGCTTTCTCTATGTGACCGATCGCGGCCTCGCGCACCTGCTCGTCACGATGCGCGGCTACGCGGCGATCACGTTCGGGCACGTCATCATCAGCAGCCACGAGCCGAGCGACGCGCTCTGGCTCCACGAGCGCCGGCACGTCGAACAGTACGAGCGCATCGGCTTCGCGTTCATCCCGCTCTATCTCTGGTTCATGCTGCGTCGCGGCTATCGCGCGCATCCGTTGGAACGAGACGCGTCCGGCGCGGCTAGGCTATTCGACTAGGTGGGCGAGCAGCGGTACGACATCGCGATCCTTGGTGGTGGCCCGGGCGGCTACGTCGCGGCCCTGTATGCCGCGGCCAAAGGCGCCCGCGTCGCGCTCGTCGAGCGCGATCGCGTCGGTGGCATCTGCGTGACCGTGGGGTGCATCCCGTCCAAGGCGCTCCTTGACTCGAGCCACGGCTACTGGCTCGCGACCCACGGCGAGGAGCACGGGATCATGGTCCAGGGCGCGTCCTTCTCCCTACCCAAGGCCGTGGCGCGCAAGGACGCCGTCGTGAAGCAGCTCGTCGGCGGGATCGAGCTCTTGCTCAAAGCGCGCAAGGTCGATCTCATCACGGGCAGCGGCACGCTCACATCACCAGGCGAGATCAAGGTGAAGGCGAGCGACGGCGAGCGCTCCGTGAAGGCCAACGCCGTGATCGTCGCGACCGGCTCGAAGGTCGGCGTCCCGCCGATCAAGGGCCTGGCCGACGCGAGGCCGCTCGACAACGTCGGTGCGCTCGCGCTCCAGGAGGTCCCGAAGCGGCTCATCGTCATCGGCGCCGGCGCCATCGGCCTCGAGCTCGGGACGTTCTTCGCGGAGATCGGCTCCAAGGTGACGGTCCTCGAGATGATGCCGCAGGCGCTCAGCTACGCCGATCCAGAGCTCGTGCGGCTCCTGGTCCGGTCTTTGGCCACCCGGGGCATCGAGGTGAAGGGCAACGCGAAGGTCACCGAGGTGGCGCGCAAGGGCAAGACCGTGACGGTGACGTACGAGATCGATGGGAAGTCCGAGACGCTCGAGGGCGACGAAGTGCTGCTCGGCGCCGGCCGCGTCGCGAACTACAGCGGCGTCGAGAACGCCGGCCTGAAGACGGAGCGCCTCGGCATCGTCGTCGACGAGCGCATGCGCACGAACGTGAGCGGCGTCTGGGCCATCGGCGACTGCATCGGCGACGTTCGCGCTCCAAAGCTCGCCCACGTCGCGTCCACCCAGGGCGAGGTCGCCGTGGATGTGATCCTTGGCGAGGACGCGAAGATGGACTACGACGTCGTCCCGAACGTCGTGTACACGCACCCCGAGGTCGCGACGGTCGGGCTGACCGAGGCCCAGGCGAAGGAGAACTACCCGGACGCCAAGTCCGCGCGGTTCTCGTTCAAGGCATCGGGGCGCGCGCTCGCGCTCGGCGAGAGCGACGGGCTCATGAAGCTGGTGACCGCCGGACCGCACGGCCGCATCCTGGGCGTCCACGTCGTCGGGCCGAACGCGAGCGAGCTCATCGCGGAGGCCACCCTCGCGCTGCGGCTGGAAGCGACCGCCGAGGACATCGTCGCGACGATCCACGCGCATCCCACTCTCGCCGAGACGTTCCGCGAAGCCGCCCTCGTGTCGGCCGGCACGGCGATCCACACCTCGGGGCGGTGACCACCGATCCGGCCGAGGCCGAGTCGTTCGCACAGCTGGCGACCGCCTCGCCCGGCGACATGCTCCTGTTCTCTCAGCCGAAGGGCGGCCTGGGCGCCATCATCAGCTTCGTCACGCGGTCGACCTACTACCACGTCGCGCTCTTCGAAGGCGACACGTTCACGATCGAGGCTCGCCAGCGTGGCGTCGCGCGACGCGACCTCCGGACCAAGGAGGGCGGCCATGTCTTCCAGGTCATCCCCGCACCCGAGGGCAAGGGTCAGCTCGCGCTGGACTGGGCGCGGGCGAAGATCGGATCCAAGTTCGACCGGCTGGACTTCCTGGTGATCCTCATCGATCGGCTGGTGACGCGGATCCGGCTCCACTACCACGGCTTCGGTGCGTATTCCTGCGGCGAGTTCGTCGCGAAGGCCTTCAGCGCCGCGGGCGTCCGGCTCTTCCCGGACCTCGAGGACGACGATGTCGAGCCCGCGGACTTCGCGCGGTTCCTGACGGAGCGGAGAAAGTAGCCCGAGGGACTTCTCGCGACTCGCCGAATTTGGTATAGACGGGTGATGGATAAGTACTGCGGCAGATGCCGCGCGACAAAGCCCACCGAGCAATTTGGCGTCAAGAACCGCGAGAAGGGTTGGCTTCAGCCGTGGTGCCGCGACTGTGAGCGCGTCTACAAGGCCGCTTGGTACAGCCGGCATCGCACCGAGCACATCGAACACGTCCGGATCCAACGGCTGGCGACCAAAGAGGCGAACCGAATGCGAGTGCTCGCGTATCTGATGGACCACCCATGCGTGGACTGCGGGCAAACCAACCTAGTGGTGCTGGACTTCGATCACCTACGTGATAAGCGGTGGAACGTGACCTATATGGTCTCCGCCGGTTTTCCGTGGTCGACCATCGAGACGGAGATCGCGCGGTGCCAGGTGCTTTGCGCTAACTGTCACCGGATCAAGACGGCCCGAGAGCGGGGTTTCTACGACCAGAAGTTCAGAGGGCAGCTGTTCGAGTCACCCGGCGAGTATCACCTCGTGCCTGATAATTAGCGCGGGCCGTTAGCTCAGTGGATAGAGCAGCGCTCTTCTAAGGCGTTTGCCGCGGGTCCGAATCCCGCACGGCCCGCAGTCCTATCGCGGTAGCGCCTGATCCTGCCGTGCCGCCCGCCGCTCCTCGTACTTCTTCGCGCTCGCGTCCAGCTTGCCGAGGAACCGCGCGAGGTTGTCGCGGGCATGCTCGGCCTCGGCGTCGAGATCCGTACGCTCGAAGACCCGCCAGTGA
>DATCPY010000171.1:0-2322 GCA_036569845.1 Candidatus Limnocylindria bacterium
GCTCGCGAAGAACCTCATGAGCGTGGGGATCGGACCGGGGCAGCTCTCACGGGTCGTCGCCGTCGAGGTCGCGGTGCGCAAGGCCGGTGAGAACGCGCGCCTTGCGGTCATGTCGTCCGATGCGTACTTCCCGTTCCCCGATGGCATCGAGGTCGCCGCGCGCGCCGGCGTGACCGCGATCATCCAGCCGGGCGGATCGATGCGCGATCAGATGATGATCGACACCGCGAACCGTCACCGCATGGCGATGCTCTTCACCGGACGGCGCCACTTCAAGCACTAGGGAACCGCGGCCCGCGCCCCGCTGTATGGGGAATGTGCGCGCCTCCGCCTGCCTCCTTGCGCTCGGCCTCACCCTGTTCGTCGCCCAGCCAGCGGCTGCCGCGATGTGGGTCCGGATCGAGGTCGAGGGTCCGGTCGCTGCCGGCACGCCCGCGAACGTAAAGGTCACGACCTTCTATCTCACCCAGAACGTCTGCATCGACGATCCGCGGGCGTCACCGATCGTGAATGGCATCTGGTACTCGGGCTCGGGTACCGCACCGAGCGAGCCGTCCTTCAGTCTCGTTGCCTATCCGGCCGGACGGCCTGATGCGAGTCTGCGCATTCCCCTGACGCATCGCGCGGTCGACTCGCCGTACTTCGATAGCACCGTGACCTTCCCGTCGGCCGGCAGCTGGATCGTGCGGATGGCCGATCCGCATTGGGGCGACGCCGAGAGCGAAACCGAACGCTGCGCCGGCGCGCGCATCGACGTGCAGGTCGCACTGGCATCAGCGGAACACGCACCGTGGCCCTGGATCGGCGCGGCGGCGCTGGTGGTCGCGCTCGTCGCGGCGCTGCTCGCGCTCGATCAGCGCCGGCGCTGGCGTGACGCGTGAGATCGACGGCCGACTGCGGTCAGCGCTTGCCGAGGCGGAGATCGAGGTGGACCGCTGCGCCCGTGACCGTGACCGGCGCCCGCGGGCCGCGCAGGGTGCGGATGACGTTCACGGTGAAGAGCAGCAGGCTGGTGTAGCTGAGGATCCCCGAGATGCCGACGATCGGGTCGAGCTCGGCGTCCTGCAGGAGCTGCGGAACGACCCTGAGAACGACGCCGAGATTCGCAATGACAAGGGTCCCGATCTGCAGGGAGGGGCTCCAGAGGCGGCGGTCGAGGAATGCGGGAAGCGCGCGCGCGCCGACTGCAAAGATCATCAGCGTCACGAAGCCGAGGGCCACCGCGTGTCGTCCGGCCGAGACCTGAAGATAGGAGCCTGCGGCGCCGAGGGTCCCTGCGGCGAGGATTCCGATCCCGACGAACGCCCAACCGAATGCGGAGCGCACGCCGATCCGGGTCAGGCGCGCGTGGTCTCGGAGCGGCTGGCGGGCGATGCCTGGGCCGAACACGTTCAGTGCGTAAGTGGTTGTCGCGAGGCCGGCCAGGAGGAGCCACGGGCCGGCCGCTATCCCTGCGGCAAGGAATGCAACGCCGCTGAGCCAGAGCGCGACTCCGGCGAGCAGCGGTCGCTGTCGCGCGGGAAGCGCCGCTACGAAGCCAGGCGCGAGGCGTGCCCAGACGCCGAAAATGAGCGTGCCGATCGCCCCAAGGAGCATCGTCCAGAGTGCGCGCTCGTCGGTCGTCTGATCGATGATCAGCGGCGCCGACCCGACGGCCTCGAGCGCGACCAGCAGCGCGGCCACCGGGAAGAAGGAGATACCGGCGCCCATGACCAGCTCGTCTGGACGGTGCGGGTTCCTGCCCGCGAGCAGCGATCCGATCGCCGCTCCGCCGAACGCGAGGGTGCCGACGACGAGTAGGCCGCCACCGACGAGCATGAGCGCACCGCGCGCGGGAAGATCCGGTATCGGCTGCGCGACCGAGCGCAGCGCCAGTCCGGCGACCGTACCCGCGTATGCGGTCCAGGCGAGCAACGGCGGCGGCGGGCCGCCACCCCGGAACCGCGGCACGGCGTGGAGGCCGATGCCCATCGCGAGGAGTCCGACGAACCCGAACAGCTGCACGACCCCATGGACCTGGACCAGGGCGAGCCAGCTCGCGCCGAACAGGCTGACGCCCCACACGCGTGCCAGGAGGAGCCAGAGGCCGAGACCGAAGCCCACTGTCAGGGCGATCGAAAGCGCGCTCACGGCGAATACGGCTAGCGCGGGGGGACGGTCCGCGCGCAGCGGCGCTACGCGAGCTCCATGTAGCGGAAGGCCTCGGCCTTCTCGAGGCCCCAGGCCTTGCCGGTCGCGCCGGCGAACGCGTGCATCCGCTGCGCGAGCTGCTTGAAGTCGCCGATCTGGCTCTCGTGCGCCTGGAGCGCGTGGATCTTCGTC
>DATCPY010000172.1:0-2695 GCA_036569845.1 Candidatus Limnocylindria bacterium
GCGCCCGATCGGCCCGGTCGGCGGCCTTGCGGGCCTTCGCGGCCTGACGCTCGGACTCCTCGGCCCGATCGTGCAGCTCGGCCGCCTCCGCCTTGCGCTCGCGCACCGCTTTCTGCGCCGCCTCGAGAAGCTCGCGGCGCGCAGCGCCCTCGTCTCGCTTCGACGCAGGCGGGGACTTCGCGTCGACCAACCCGGCGAGCGCCTCGAAGCCGGCCGGCTCGAGGTCCTCGTTCACGCGGCCGCGCTCGAGCAGCTCGGCCGCGGACGGATCCGACGCCGCGGCGCGCAACGTCGAGGCGATCCGCTGCACCATTGCGTCGGGCGCGCTGCCGCGCTTCGCCTCCAGCAGCTCGCGCCCCTCGTTGGTCAGCCGCTGGAGGGCGTCGCGCTGCTCGTTCAGCGCCTCGCGGAGCGTCTTCGCCTTCCCCGAGCGCGAGCGCTCGGCGGCATCCAGCAACGCACGCACATCCCGCTTGCGCGTCCGCGCCAGCTGGTTGACCGCCCAGGCGGGAACCGACGGCTTGGCCAGCGCCTTCACCTCGGCCGCCGCGTCGGTCTCGCCGGACTTCTTCAGCCGCGCGGACAGTTCGTTGCGCGCCTTCGTGAAGTCCTCGAGCGGCAGCCCGTAGAGCCGGTCGAGCTCCGCGTCGACGTCTACTGGCCGATCGGGTGCCACACGGTCTTGAGCTCGAGGAACGCGGAGATCTCCCACAGGCTCTGGTCGCTGCCACCGTGCACGACCCGCTTGACGTTCTCGGCGGCCGCGCGCTCGAGTTCGGGCGCGAGGCCGTCCGCGCCCGCGAGGTCGATGGCGTTCACGTCCATATGTGAGGCGAGCACCGGCGCGAGCTCCTCGCGGCGGCCGGTGAGGATGTTGACGACGCCACCCGGGACGTCCGACGTCGCAAGCGCCTCGGCGAGCTCGATCGCGGCGAGCGGGCGGGTCTCGGACGCGACGACGACCGCCGCGTTCCCGCCGACGAGCACGGGTGCGAGCCTGGTCACGATGCCGAGCAAGGGCGGCTCGTCGGGCGAGAGCACCCCGACGATGCCGGTCGGCTCCGGGATGGTGAAGTTGAAGTACGGCCCGGCGACAGGGTTCGAGGCCCCGATCACCTGCGCGAGCTTGTCGGCCCAGCCGGCGTACCAGACGATCCGATCGACCGCCTGCGCCACCTCCTTGCGCCCGGTGGCGAGCTCGGCGAACTCGGCCGTCCGCGCCTCGACCATCTCGGCCAGGCGGTAGAGGATCTGGCCGCGGTTGTACGCGGTCATCCCCGCCCACTTCGGGTAGGCGCCGCGCGCCGCCTTGACCGCGTCGCGCACGTCCTTCCGCGACGCGAGGGCGACGTTCTGGCCCTCGGCCTCGTACGTGCGGCCGGACTCGCTGCGCGGGAAAGCCCCTCCGATGAAGAGCTTGTACGTCTTCTTGACCGGGAGCCGGGTCATCCGCCCCACGTGTCCGCGCCGTCGAAGGTCGTGTACGGCTCGAGCCCGTGCAGCCCGCCCTCGCGGCCGAAGCCGGACTCCTTGTAGCCGCCGAAGGGCGAGGTCGGGTCGAACCGGTTGAACGTGTTCGCCCAGACGACGCCCGCGCGCAGGCGCTCGGCCATCCAGAGGATCCGCGATCCCTTCTCGGTCCAGACCCCGGCGCTGAGCCCGTACGGCGTGTTGTTCGCCTTCTCGACCGCTTCCTCAGGCGTGCGGAAGGTCAGCACCGAGAGGACCGGCCCGAAGATCTCCTCCTGGGCGATCCGGTGGCTCTGCGCGACGTTCGTGAAGACCGTGGGGACGAACCAGTAACCCTTCTCCGGGAGGCGGCATGGCGGTTGGTAGATCTCCGCACCTTCCGCCTTGCCGGCCTCGACGAGCTCCTGGATCTTCTCGAGCTGCATCCGCGAGTTGATCGCGCCGACGTCGGTGTTCTTGTCGAGCGGATCGCCGACCCGCAGAGTCTCGAGCCGCCGCTTGAGCTTGGCCACGACCGGCTCGTAGATCGACTCCTGGACGAGCAGCCGGGAGCCGGCGCAGCAGACGTGGCCCTGGTTGAAGTAGATCCCGTTGACGATCCCCTCGACCGCTTGGTCGAGCGCCGCGTCGTCGAAGACGATGTTCGCAGCCTTGCCGCCGAGCTCGAGCGTCAGCTTCTTGCCGGTGCCCGCCAGCTCGCGCTGGATCGCCTTGCCGACCTCGGTCGAGCCGGTGAAGGCGACCTTGTCGACGTCGGCGGTCACGAGCGCCGCGCCGGTCGAGCCGTCGCCGGTGACGATGTTGACGACCCCTGGCGGGAGCTCGGCCTGGCGCAGGACGTCGCAGAAGAGCAGCGCGGTGAGCGGCGTCGTCTCCGCGGGCTTCAGGACGACCGTGTTCCCTGCCGCGAGCGCAGGCGCGATCTTCCACGCCAGCATCAGCAAGGGGAAGTTCCACGGGATGATCTGCCCCGCGACGCCGACGGGGCGCGGGCGCCTGTTCGGGAAGGCGTACTCGAGCTTGTCGGCCCAGCCCGCGTAGTAGAAGAAGTGCGCCGCGGCCAGCGGGAGGTCGACGTCGCGCGATTCCTTGATCGGCTTGCCGCCGTTCAAGCTCTCGAGGACGGCGAACTCGCGCGAGCGCTCCTGGAGGATGCGCGCGATCCGAAACAAGTACTTCGAGCGCTCCGCCGCCGGCGCCGCCGACCAGCCGTTCTCGAACGCGC
>DATCPY010000173.1:0-3564 GCA_036569845.1 Candidatus Limnocylindria bacterium
CGCGGGGCGATCGAGCTGCACGTTGTGCCCGGCATCGAGCTCGAGGCCGGTCACGTTCGGAATGGTCGCGAGCATCCGCTCGTAGGTCGCGGCGCTCAACGACGGCGAGCGGGTCCCGCGCACCACGAGCACCGGCATCGCGAGGCCTGCGATCGCGCGCCACGCGTCCGCGCTGCGGGCCGGTCCGCCGAGGATCTGCACCAGCGCGTCCTTCGTCGAGCGCCAGGTGAGCGTGCCATCGGGCTCACGCCGGAACACATGGGCCATCCGGTTCGCGTACACCGCGTCGCCGTAGCCGGGCGAGGTCTCGCGCAGATACGCGAGCGCGGCGTCGTCGCCGGCGAACCGATCGGGCCGGCCCGCCGAGAGCCGGCGCGCGCGATCCCCGCCTTCGTGCCCGATCTCAGGTCCGACATCCACGAGGACGAGCCCGCGTACGCGCTCGGGGTGCAACGCGGCGAGGACCATCGCGTGCGCGCCGCCCATCGAGTGCCCGACGACGACCGGTCGAGCGAGGGCCCGTCCGGCCATCACCGCGATCGCGTCGGCGACGAAATCCTCCGGCGCGTAGCCGCTGTCAGGCGCCACGCTCGCGCCGTGGCCCCGGGCGTCCGGAGCGACCAAGCGCAACCGACCATCCACTGCGTCAGCGACGAAATCCCACACCCGGCCGTAGTTCCCGATGCCGTGGAGCAGGAGCGCCGGCGGGTCGCCCCCAGGCCACTCCCAGACCGCCAGCGGGCCTGCGGGGCCCTGGATGGCCGCTTGAGTGGCAGGCACGTCGCAAAGCCTAGGCGGGCGCGTTGAGTCATGGACGGCCGCAGGAGCCAGTCGTACCGTCGATCCAGAGGAAGGTGCCTAGATGAACGTTCGAGAGCCCGTCGCCGAGCAGCTACGCCTGCTCGCCACCTCGGTCCGCCAGAAGGATGCCGCGGTCGGGGAGCTCCTGGCCCGCTTGGCGACCGCCGTCAAGGACGGCCGTTTCGACGAAGTGAAGGCGTACGCGGCCGCGCTCGACCCGCGCTCGCTGGCGGAGCTCATCACGGTCCACCGGTCGCCGGCCTGGGCGGTGCTCGAGGTCATCCGCAATGCCCTCGTCTTCGCACCGATCGCCGTCACCTGGTTCGGCCTCGCGACCGCGAGCGCGGCGTACGAGTCGCTCCTTCGGGCGCGACCGGAGCTCATCAGCCGGCCGTTCCTGCTCTTGTGGCAAGAGGGCTTCCAGGGCGCGAGCACGGTCCTGACCTTCAGCACGCTCGCCATCATCGACGCGAGCCTCATCGCGCTGCTCATCGTCCTCTCGCTGACCATTCACGTTCGCGCGGACGTGCGCGACGTGAGCACGCGGACGCGGGTGCTGCTTCGCGAGTCGGAGATCCGGCTGCTCCTCGGCCAGGCCCTCAGCCTGACGGCCGGACCGTCGCTGACGGATGCATCCGCGGATTCGGTGCTCGACGAGATGGTCGCCGAAGAGCGGCGCATCTACGAGCGCGCGATGGAGCGCGAGCAGCAGCTCACCGATCTCTCGTCGGTGGTGCGCGACCTTCGCGTCGCGGCCGATGACCTCGCGCGCGCGGCGCGGGCGCTCCCGGCTCCGACCGATGACGCGGACAACATCCGCCGCATCACCCCGGCGCGCTAGCGATGCTCGGCATCGGCAGCCGCGGCGTCACGATGTCGCTCGCGGGCTGGCTCTGGGCGGACATCCTGCTCGGCCTGTTCGCGATCTTTCTCGCCGCGAACAGCGTCGGGGCGGCGACCCCTGCCGCCGTCCCGGGCATCGATCCGCAACCGATCACGCTCTCGATGCAGATCGACGGCCCCAAGCTCCTCGGCTTCGACGGCGTCGCGGGCGCCGCGGAGCAAAAGCGCATCGCTGCCGCCGCGGAGGATCAGGTCACCAAGCAGGCCGGTGGGCGGAAGGTCGCGATCGTCATCGCGTTCGCCTCGCACGGCGACCCGAGCCTCGGTGACGATCTGAGCCGCCTCGCGACCGGGCAGCTCACGAGCGGGCCGTTCGCCGGCGCGACGATCAAGACGTATCACAGCATCGTCGCGGGCGATCGCGGCACGACCCTCGACCTCGAGATCTATGTCTACCGCTAACGATCTCGGCGAGCTGCGGCGCGCCGCGTTCCGCGAGGCCCGCCGGCGCGGCGACCCGCTCGCGGCCGCGCGCGCTGCAGCGCAGCTGCGCCTCGATGCCGATGCGCTCGACCCGCGCGATCAGGCGACGTTGCGCGCGTCGCGTCTCGTGGTCGGCCGCGCCATCCGTGACGCGCGAGCGCGGCGGCGCAATCCGGTCGCCGTCCAGCCGTGGACCCCGGACCGGCGCCCGAGGCGCTTCCCGTTCGCGCTCGCGGCGACCGTCGTGGTGGCCGCGGCCGTGCTGCTCGTGCTATTCCTTCAGCCCGCGGAGCTCGACGGTGGCAGCCGGGGAGGCGCGCCGGCGGCGGCGGCATCCGCGCCGGTCAAGTCGACCGCGCCGCAGAGCCGAGGACGCGTGAAGATCGCGGTCCCCGCGATCGTGCCCGTCCTCGAGCAGCCGAACCCGACGACCGCGCCGGTCGTGATCGTGCAGCCGACGGCGGATCCAGATGCCTTCCCGACGGACGCGCTGAGCGTCGTGCCCGGCCCCGGTGCGGGCGCCGGCACCGGCACGGGACTCGCGACCTGCGCGGCATCGGTACCGCCCGGGTTCGCGCGCCTGTGTGGGCAGGTCATTGACGCGTCAACGGGTCGCGGCCTGGCCGACGCGTGCATGTCGCTCGGGCCGTGCTCGAGCCAATCGATCCGGACCGATGCGAACGGTCGCTGGGCCCTCGTGCTTCCGTTGGGCAGCGGGGATCTCATCTGGTTCCTCGAGTTCTCCAAGCCTGGCTACGCCACGGCGAAGTTCACCCAATCTTCGCGCCTCGGCCGAACGCTGATCCCGACTCAGCGGCTCGTCCCCGCGCCGTAACCAGGACCGCCAATGGCATCTCTCAACGACGACCTCGCGATCCACCGCGCCGTGTACCGCGACGCGCACTCCCGCGGCGATCCACTTGCCACAGCGCGCGCCGCGGCCCGGTTGCGCGCGCACATCGCGGATCTCGATGCCGCGGAGCTCGCGACCGTTCGCGCGTCACGGCAGCGCTTCGGCCAAGCGATCCGTGAGGCGCGCTCCCGCCGCCTCGCTCCTCCCGTCGTGTCCGTACTGGCCGGCATCCCGCTCAGCCCTCCGCGCCGGTTCCCGGTCGCGCTCGCCGCATCGTTCGCGCTGCTCGCGCTGGTGATCACAGCCATGGTCGGTGAGCCGCTCCTCATCGAGCACACCGAAGGTGGCGCAGGCGCTGCGACCGCGGCGGACGTGCCCGATCCCGTCGTGCAGCCGGTCACCCTGAGCCGCGGCCGCGTGCTCGTCGCAATCGCGGCTGTCGAGCCGGTGGCCGAGCAAGCCGCGGCGGCTGCAGAGCCGGAGCCGTCAGCGTCGGCATCAGCGAGCCCTGCGCCGACGAGCGGCGCGAGCGCGGCGCCGGTCGGCGGCGTTCCGGGCGGGAGCGGCGCGCCCAGCAGCGGCAC
>DATCPY010000174.1:0-2190 GCA_036569845.1 Candidatus Limnocylindria bacterium
CCCGCCGGGTGCTTCACGCGATCGAAGAGCGATTCCGCGCTGAGATGAACGCTGAGCTCGCTGCCGAAGCGTCGCCGGACCTCGCGTGCGAGCTGCGTGAGCACGGCGTCGCCGGCGCGAAGGGCGCTCCGGGGCGCCACCAGCGCGAGGTCGATGTCGCTGCCGATCCGACTCTCGCGGCGGGCCACACTGCCGAAGATGTACGCCTCCTGGACCGTGGGCGCGAGCGCGCGGATCCTGCGGCGCAGGAACAGCTCAAGCTCCCGCTGAAGCGTTCGTTCCTCAGCGAAGAGCCGTTGGACGAGCGGCAGCAGCGCGTGCTCGCGATTGAGCTGGTAGAGATCCGATCGTCCCACACGCTGGACATCGGTCAGCCCCTGCGCGCTAAGGTCCCCGAGGATCTCCGACGCCCTGTTGTGGGCGACCCCGGCCCGCCGGGCGAGGTCACGCGCGCTCGCGGGCAGGCCGACCGGCAGCCCGTCCAGGGCGCGAAGGATCCGAACGTGGCCGCGCGTTGCGAGCGCATCGTCGAGCGGCGCGGTGAAGCGCACAGTGTGCCTCCTTGGTACCTATACGTACCACATGGTACCTTAAGGTTCCAATGGGTCGCGCGCTACTGGATGCGGAGGCGCTCGATGCTCGGGTCGGCCTCTTCGGCGAGCAGCGGCGCGCCAACGAGGTACACGTCCCCGCCGCTCACCACGAGCGAGCCGAGCGCGCGGCCCGCGGCGATCGCCGGAAGCTCGCTCCAGGTGTTCGTGCGCGGGTCCCAGCGCTCCGCGCCGGCGGTCGGCGCGAAGCCGACGCGCGACGGCGAGTCCGGCAGGCCACCGACGAGCGCGACCGATCCGTCGGACAGCGTCGCGGCGACCGCGGCGAGGCGCGGCTCGACGAGCACGCCCGCGAAGGAGAACCGCTGCGCGCGCCAGTCGTAGCGCTCGGCGGTGTTGCTCGCGTCCTTCTGGCCGCCGATGACGAGCACGTCGCCGTTCGGCAGCGTCGCGAGCGCGCTCAGCACGCGGTCCGTGGACATGCGCGGCCCTTCGCGCCACGAGTCGCTGCGCGGGTCGTAGATGAGCGACGTGCGCGACGGCGCGCCGCGCTCCTCGAGGCCGCCGAGGGCCAGCACCGATCCGTCAGGCAGCGCGGTCATCAGGAACTGCGTGCGCACGCGCGGCATCGGTGCCGCGGCGGTCCACCGGTCGGTCGAGGGGTCGTAGATCTGCGCACTGCGATAGATGAAGTTCCCGTTCTCCCCGCCGGCCACGAGCACGCGGCCGTCGCGGAGCGCGACCGCGGCGTGATCCGCGCGCGGATCGGGCATCGACGCGCCGCGCAGCCACACGTGCGAGTACGAGAGGTACACATCGACGCGGTCCATCGCGTGCCACGAGCCGCCGTAGTACTCGGTGCCGCCGATGACGACGACCCGATCGCCCCAGGCGAGCGTCGCGGTGTGGTTCACCCGCCCGGGCCCCGCAGCGGCGAGCACGGTGCTGCGACCGGTCGACGGATCGAACAGCTCGCTGGTGGCCCGCGCGACGTCCAGATATGCCGGGTCGACGCCGCCGGTGACGAAGAGCTCGCCGTTCGGCAAGGTCACGACGCGCGGGTAGTTGCGGGCCTCGCTGAGCGCGCCGGCGACGGTCCACGTCGGTACGGTGGCGGCCGCCTCGGGCGCGGACGCGGACGCGCGGCCGATCGCGAGGCCGATGGCGAACACGAGAACGACCGCGGCACCGAGTCGCATCACTGGACCGTGAGGCTAATGCTCTCCGCGGGCACTCCCTGGCCGGAGAACCAGGAGACGCCCTCCTGCACGAGGTCGAACTTCAGCGCGAAGCTGCCGGGGGCCGCGGGCGTCGTGACGGTGGCGTTCACGGTGATGGACCCACCCGGCGCGACCGCGACCGGCAGGAGCGTGCGCGCGCCGTCCCAGATGACCACCGCGCCCGAGGCGTCGAACACGTGGTACGCGAGGTCGAATTTCTGCGCCGGGTCCCACGTCGTCGAGCCGGCATTCGTCAGCGTGACCGGCACGGTGATCGTGGCACCGCGCGGGCCGACCGTCGAGACCGGCACGCCGTACACCGCACCGATCGCCGGCACGACGATCCGCTCAGCGACCGCGGGGAACGCCGCGCCCTTGCCCGAGAACCACGCGACGCCTTCCTGCACCACGTCGAACTT
>DATCPY010000175.1:0-4547 GCA_036569845.1 Candidatus Limnocylindria bacterium
GCGAGCGCGATCACGATCCCCTACCAGCATCAGAACCAGGCTCGCTACGTCTACGACCCGACCACCCGCTCGTACGCGCGCTATCAATTCGACCCGAACTTCGGTCGCGACGTGCGCGAGGTGGACGCGTACTACAACACGCCGATCGCGGCCCGGAACATCGTCGTCATCTACACCGACGTGGTCACGACCTCCATCGTCGAGGACTCGCTCGGCTCGCTCGGCGTCAACGTGCGCACGGGTGGCAGCGGCAAGGTCTCGATCTTCCGCGACGGACGCCGCCAGGACGGCACGTGGGCTCGCAACACGATCTACGACGCGTGGCAGTTCGTGAGCGCGAACGGCGAGCCGATCCTTCTGTCACCGGGCCAGACCTGGGTGCACATGATCCCGACCACCTGGAGCGTCCCGAGCAACTAGGCGGTCACGCGAAGGTCCGGTCCTCGTACGGCACGTCGCCGATCCGGTCGCGCTTGCGCTGGCCCGATAGGAGGAAGTCGGCCATCGCCAGGCCCATCTCGGACGCGATGTCCATGTCGACGTACTTGTAGAGGCCCTGCCGGCCGCCGGTCACGAGCCTGTCGAACGGCAGGAGCGCCTCGGTGATGCTCGCGATCGCCTTCTCGTAGCCGACCATGTACACGGGGTAGCCGCACGTCGATCGCAACGCGACGGCCTCGAGCAGCTCGTCCTCTCTCACGAACCCCTCGGCCGCAAGCTCGGCCGCGCACCGCTGGCCAAGGGCCCAGGGGTCAGCGGTCCAGATCTCGTCGCCGACCGCGCAGGTGATGTCGCATAGCAGGATGGTCTCGTCCGGCGCGCAGATCTCGGTGCCGCCATAGTTCCGCGTCTCCGAGAGCCGGTTGAACGTCTTGTCCTGGAAATAGATGGACATGGCCGGCAGTGCGACCGGACGCTTGAAGCGAAGGCCGAGGATGGTGATCGCGCGGAAGCGCAGGTAGTCGGCCGCGGCGTGGGTCTCCGGCGGCACCGCCGGGCCGAGCAGCGTGATGAGCGCCGGGAGCGGGATCGTGTTGACGATGCGATCGCAGACGATGCGCTCCTCGGCGCCGGTGAATCGGAATGGCCGGACATCGGGCTCGGTCCCCGACGCCATGACGCAGGCCTCGCCGCCGTTCGCCGTCGAGGCCACCGGGCGGTAGCGGACCGCCACGACCCGCCCGCCCTCGATCTCGATCGCCGTCACGAGCGTCCCGGTGCAGACCCGGTTGGCCGGCCCGGCCGCGCGGATGCGCTCGGCCATCCGATCGCTGATCAGGCCCGCGCCCTTCGGCGGGTAATAAAGCTCCACGACCAGCGGCGCGTACTTGTGCTCGCTGTCCGTGATCTTGTCGAGACCCTTGCGGAACGAGGACACCGCGACCTTCCACAGGTTGATCTGCGGGATCCGATGCTGGGCGAACGACGCCGCGAGCTGCGACGGCGGCATGCCCCACACCTTCGCCGTGTACGGCCCGAAGAACATGTTGTAGAGCGTCCGGCCCATTCCCTGGACGACCCAATCTTCCGCGGAGACGATCTGCCGCGGACGGAAGCGGCGCCGCAGCACCTCGATGAAGTAATCGAGGAACGCGCGGAGCGCGACGAGCGGCGACATGCTTTTGGCGATGTCGAGGGCCTCGAGCGGGTACTTGTAGTACTTGCCGCGGAATTTGATGCGAACGTTCTTTTGCCGTGCGGGGAAGCCGTCGTGCGCGATCTGCTTGAACATGTCGAGCACGCGCTGGTTACGGGCGTGATAGGCGTGCGGTCCGAAGTCGTATCCCGCGCCCGTCGAACCGCGGAGCGTGGTGGCAAGCCCGCCGACGAAGTGCTGGGCCTCGAGCACGGTCACCTGTTCGCCGCGTTCGGCCAGCGAGAAGCCCGCAGCGAGACCGCAGATGCCGCCGCCCAGCACGACCGTGTGACCCATGCGCGGTGCTTCTCCTCGTCCCCCTGGGGTGAGCTTGGGTGAGCGCCAAGCGTAGGCAATGGCGCCGCTGGGCGCGCTACGGCAGCTTGTAGAGCCTCAGGTTGTTGGCCACCCGCGCGCCTGGCGCGACGTCGCGCGTGACCGTGGTGCCGATGACCACGGCCGCGCCGTCGCCGATGGTCACGCCGCTGGAGATCACCGCGCCCGGCCCGAGCCAGACCTCGTTGCCGATATGGGCGCTTCCGGCGATCGTGACGCCGGCCGTGATGAACGTGCGCTCGCCGATCTGGACGTTGTGCGCGACATGGACGAGGTTGTCGACCTTCGTGTCGGCGCCGATGCGCGTCGGCTCGCGGAAGACGCTCCGGTCGACGGTGCTGTTGGCCTGGATCTCCACCCGATCGCCGATCCAGACGGAGCCGGCGTGCGGGATCGCCGTCACGCCGCCGTAGACAGTGTCCGCCCGCGACAGGCGGCCCTGCCGCATCGCCGGGCCCTTGAACTCGAAGCCCTCGGCGCCGAGGACCGCGCCGGCGCGCACGATCACGCCGGACCCCAGCACGACGCGTTCGAGGATCGTGACGTTCGGCTCGATGACGCAGCCCGCACCGATGACGACGTTGCGCGCCGCGACGTGCGCCGCGGGATCGATGCGCGCGCTCCCGTCGATGCGGCTGGGTGCGTCGGTCCAGTAGAAGCCGGTCTTCATCAGCGCCGCGTGGAGCTCGTAGAACGCGCGTTCCGGATCGTCGCTCGTCGCGAGCGCGATCCCGTCGGGCACGCGCGACGCGGCTGCTGGTGTCGTGACGACGGCCGCCGGCCGGTGGGTCGCGAGCCCTTCGATGAGCCCAGCAGCCGCCGCGTACACGAGCGAGCGGACATCGGCGTGCGACGCGAGGGCCAGATCGGAGAACTCGCCATCGCGCACCACGTTCCAGCCCGCGATGCCGGCCGCTTCACGGAGTCGCATGTGGCCCCGACTCTAGAGTGGGGCGACCGTGACCGAGGCCCTGACCCCCGCCGTGCAGGCGTATCTGGCCGAGCGGCCGGTGTTCTGCTTCACGACCGATATCGAGTGGGCGCCGGAGTGGGCGATCGAGGACCTCTTTGCCCTCGCCGACTCCTACGAGGTGCGCTTGACGCCATTTCTGACGCACCGCTCGGCCTACGTGTCGCGCCGCTTCGCCGGTTCGAAGGACGCGGGCACCGTTGGCCTGCACCCGAACTTCCTCCCCGGAAGCACGCACGGTGGATCCGTTGCCGAGGTCATCGAACACGTGACGGCGCTGTGGCCGGAGGCCCGGTCGTTCCGCTCGCACTGCTTCTACGACGAGACGCGCATGAACCGGCAGATGGCCGACCGGGGGTTCCGCTACGACTCCAACCTCTGCGCATTCCTGCAGCCGGGCGTGGTGCCGCTGCGGACGGTCACCCAGATCATCCGCTTCCCGGTGTTCTGGGAGGACGACGTGCACTCGGGCTTCGGGATGCCCTGGACGATCGAGGCCATCGACCTGGAGCTCCGCTCGCCCGGCCTCAAGATCATCAACGTGCACCCGCCCCGGGTCGCGCTCAACGTACCCGACGAGGCGTTCCACGAGTCGCGGCGCGCGCTCCACGCGCGGGCGGACGTGACGGCCGCGGAGCATGCGTACGACGGCGCGGGCACGCGCACGTTCCTTGAAGGGCTTTTCGCGTACACCCGAGCGATGGGTCATCCGGTCGTCACGCTCGAGGAGCTGTACGTGCAGGCGGTCGGACGCGGCGTGCCCCTTGCTGAAGGCGTCTAGGGTGCGCGCGTTCGTAGGATGGAGCGACTGATGCGCGTCGCCACCATCCAGGCCATCGATCACTTCCTGCCGGAGAAGCGGCTGACCAACGATGAGCTCGCGGCGATCTACCCGAACTGGAGTGCCGCGAAGATCTTCGAGAAGACCGGCATCAAGGAGCGGCGCGTCGTCGCGGACGGTCAGACGGCCGCCGATCTGGCGTTCTGCGCCGCGGATGCGCTCCTGCGGAAGACCGGCTTCGACCGGGAGCAGATCGACCTTCTTCTCTATTGCACCCAGAGCCCCGACTATTTCCTGCCGACGACCGCCTGCATCCTGCAGGACCGCCTGCAGCTGCCGACCCGCGCCGCGGCCTTCGACTACAACCTCGGCTGCTCGGCCTTCCCGTACGGCCTCGCGATAGCGAGCTCCATGATCGAAGCGGGCATCGCGAACAACGCGCTGCTCGTCATGGGCGAGACGTACTCGCGCTACATCCACCCGATGGACAAGAGCGTGCGCACGCTCTTTGGCGACGCCGGCAGCGCCACGCTCATCACCGCCGTCGAGCGCGACGCGCCGACGCTCGGACCGTTCGTGCTCGGGACGGACGGGACCGGCGCGCAGAACCTGATCGTGCCGCGCGGGGGGATGCGCCAGCCGGCGGACGAACGCCCGCTCGAAGAGACCACCGATGAGAGCGGCAACGTTCGGACCGAGGCGAACTTGTTCATGAACGGTCCGGCGATCCTCGAGTTCACGATCCGGCGGATCCCCGCGGTCGTTGCGGAGCTGCTGGACAAGGCCGGTCTCGCGATGGACGACATCCAGCACGTCGTGCTGCA
>DATCPY010000176.1:0-6798 GCA_036569845.1 Candidatus Limnocylindria bacterium
ACTCCGACGTACTGATTCGGCGCGAGCCGCTCGCCCAGGACGGTGATCGCGAGGAGCGCGGGGATGATCGGGTAGACGCCGCTCCCGGTCGCGACGATCGATGCGTAGCCGCCCTGCACGCCGAGCACATAGAAGACGTTCGCCAGCGTGTCGAACAGCCCCGACCCGACGACGATGCCGAGCGTGGTCATAGCGATCCGGCCGGGCATCGGCCGGCGCAGCGCGACCAGGATCGCGAGCGACGCCGCGACGCTGACGATCCGCTGCATGAGGATCATCGCGAGGCCATCGTGCTCGCGCGTGGCGTACGCCATCAGCGCGGCCCAGCCGCCGAACGCGAGCATCGCCGCGACCGCGAGCCAGACGCCGGGCTTCGGACGGCCGAGCGCCGCGGCGAGGCTGCGCCCGTCGGTGCCGGTCGCGATGATGCCGATCGTCGTCACGCCGATCGCGATGGTCTGCGCGGTGCTAAGCCGCTCGCCGAGAAAGACGACCACGAGGAGCACCGTCACCATCACGTACGCGCCGCCGATCGGACTCACGATCGCGATCGGGCCGAGCGCGAGCGCCTTGTAGAAGAGGAGCAGCCCGGTGAGCCCGAGCGCGGCGAGCGCGAACGCGAGCGGAAGCTGCTCGAGCGAGAGCTGCGGGAAGCGTCCGAGCGCCGCGAGCGCGACCGCGTAGAGCAGCGTGCCGGTCACCTGCATCCCGAGCATCGCCTGGAACACGCCGATGCGCCGGGTCGAGAGCGCGCCCGCATAGTCGGCTAGGCCCCAGCCGACCGCGGCGCCGACGCCGTAAAGGAGCGGGGTCAGATGACGAGTTTGCGCGGCGCGCGCGTCAGGTTGCGCGACCCGTCCTTGGTGATGACGAGCATGTCCTCGAGCCGCACGCCGCCGACGGCCGGGTCGTAGATGCCGGGCTCGACCGTCACGACGTCGCCGACGGCGAGTGGCGACGTCCCGCTCCGCCCGACGCTCGGCGCCTCGTGGATCTCGAGGCCGACGCCGTGGCCGGTCCCGTGGATGAACCCGCGCGTCACGGGGTCATTCACGTCGTGCTTCTGGCCCGCTCGCAGCGTGTCGTAGCCGGCGGCGAAGATCACATCCTCGACGAGCTCGTGGACCTCGCGGCCGGTGATGCCTGGCCGCAACGCCTTGATGCCGGCGTCCTGCGCGCGCATCACGACCTCGTACATCTTCGCGATCTCGGCGGCGGGGGCGCCCTTGGACACGGTGCGGGTCATGTCGGCGTAGTACCGCGTCTCCTTGTGCTGCGGGAAGATGTCCATCACCACCGGCTCGTTCGCCCGAAGCGGTCCGCTCCCGATCATGTGTGGGTCGGCCGCCTGCGGCCCGGGGGCGATGATCGTCGATTCGGCCAGGCAGCCGCGCTCGAGCAGCGCGCCTTCGACGATCGCGCGCACGCGTTCGGCGGTGAGCGGCGCGCCGTTGAGCCCGAGCGTCCCGTCCGGACGGACGTCGGCGCGCGCGATCGCGTCCACGCCCAGCTGCCAGGCCTCCTCGGTCGCGCGCTGGGTCGCCTCGAGCGCCGCGATCTCGTCATCGCGCTTGGCCCGCCGACGCTGCTCCAGTCCCTCGATGACCGAGAGGTCGATGCCCTTTGCGCGCAGCCGATCGGCAAGGGCGACCGGGAAGTACTGGGGCACCGTGACCCGCTTCGCCCCGTTGGCGACCAGAAAGCGCTCGATGAGCGTCGCTGTCGCGTCGGTGATCGGGGTCATCGTCGCCCCGAGCTCGCGCGCTCCGTAGTCGTCGATGTTCTCGATCTTCGTGGCCCGGGACTGCTTGCGGGCGCGGCCCTCCTCCAGGGCGTTGGTCAACATCACGATCTCGTCGCCGATCTCGAGGACGACCTGCGGATCGGGTGCGAGGAACCGGATCGAGTGGTAGATGTCCGGGAACCGATACGAGTCGCCGAACAAGAGGAGCGGCGCGCCATTCTTCACGCGAAAGACGCTAGCGCCATTCGGCCGGACGCGGGACAGCCGGCTCTTGTAGCGTCTCGGCGTGCGTTCCCGCTGGTATCCACTGCTCGTAGACCGTCTTGCCCGGCACGAGGGCCGCATCGCGTTCGCCCTGGTGGCCGGCTACGCGCTCCTCTTCGGCGCGCTATCGCTCATCCGGCACTGGTCGTTGCACTCCACCGGTCTGGACCTCGGGGTCTTCGATCAGGTCGTCTGGAACACCTCGCAGGGCCGCTTCATGGAGTCCACGCTCAGTCTCGACCGCTGCACCCCGCACTCGTTCTTCGGCGATCACTTCTCACCGATCCTCGTAGCGCTCGTGCCGCTCTACTGGATCGCGCCGCATCCCGAGACGCTCCTGGTCGTCCAGACCGTCGCCCTCGCTCTGGGCGCCTGGCCCGTCTACCTGCTCGCCCGCGCGCTGCTGCCGCGCGGCATCGAGCGCCTGATCTGGATCCTGGCCTACGTGCTTGGTGCGCCACTCGCCTTCATCACGCTCTACGACTTCCATGAGGTCGCGCTCGCGGTCCTCCCGCTCGGCTTCGCGATGTACTTCCTCGTGACCCGGCGCTCGCTGCCGATGATCGTCGCCCTGCTCGTCGCGTTCACGGTCAAGGAGGAGATCGCGCTCATCGGCATCGGCTTCGGTGTGGCACTTCTGTTCCAGGGAAGATGGAGAGGCGCGGCGATCGTGGCGATCGGCAGTACCGCGGCGTTCGTGCTCACGCTGAAGGTGATCATCCCCGCGTTCGCGGGCGCGCCGTATCAGTACATCGGCCGGTACGCGAGCCTCGGCGGGAGCGAGCTCGAGATCGCCCGGACGCTCGTTCTCGATCCGCTGCGGGCGATCTCCGTGCTCGGTCAGGGCGTGATCGGATCGAAGGTCGTCTTCGTCCTCAGCCTCTTCGGGCCGGGCGTGCTGCTCGCGCTGCGGTCCCGCTGGGCGATCGTCCCGTCGATCGTGCCGCTGGGCTACCTCCTGCTGTCCGATTACGGCGGCGAGCACACGCTGCACAACCAGTACGGCGCGCCGATCATCCCGCTCGCGCTCGGCGCGTCCATCGTGGGCTTCGCGAAGACGAGCCCGCGATGGCGGCCGCGCCTGGTGATCGCCGCGGTCTCACTGACGCTGTTCTTCTGCGTAGGCTTCGGCGGCTGGCCGTTCTCACGCGATTTCGCGGACGCGTACCTGCGCGGGAATCCCGATCGCGCGCCATCGGGCCAGCCGATCCTCGCGCGGGAGCCACGCTATGACGCGCTGCGCTTACAGGTGCAGGCGATCGCCCCGGACGTCCCGATCGCCTCGACCGACTTCTGGGTGACCCAGGTCGGTGAGCGCCGCTTCAACTACCACCTCAATGCGCTCGAGCTGTGTGACGCGCAGTACGTCATCCTCGACTACGCCGACCCGAGCATGAATCGGGACCTCACCCGATTCGCCGCCGCACGCGATGCGCTGAAGGCCCAGGGCTTTGATGAGGTCGCGACCGGTGAGGGGCTCTCGTTGCTGCGGCGCCGGTGACTTCGGACGAGTATTGGACCGCATGCGACGGATAGGTCACCGCGGGGCGATGGCCCACGCGCCCGAGAACACGGTCGCGTCGTTCGAGAAGGCGATCGCCCTCGAATGCGACGAGGTCGAGACGGACGTATGGCTCCGATCAGGGCGGCTCGTGATCTCGCACGATCCCCCGGACGCCGCTGCGGCGTTGACCCTGGACGAGGTCCTCGATCTCTGCCGCGGACGGGTCGGGGTGAACGTCGAACTGAAGAGCGAGGGCGACGAAACGGGGGCCGCTGCGATCGGAGCGGCGGTCGCGAAGCGCCTCGCAGCGCGCGGGGACCCGGAGGCCTACGTGTCGAGCTTCTGGTGGAGCGCCCTCGTCGCCGCGCGCGCCGCGGCGCCCACGGTGCGACGGGCCTTCGTGTTCTCGGACTCGCCGGACCGCGACGCGCTGATCACGAGTGCGTTGTCACTCGGCCTGTGGGCGCTCCATCCGAACCGGGCGTACGTCACGCGTGAGCTCGTGACCGCGGCCCACGCCGCCGGGCTTCGAGTGAACGCGTGGACGGTGAACGATCAGAAGGAGATCGGCGCCTTCGCCGCGCTCGGGGTCGACGGGATCATGTCGAACTGGCCAGAGCGGATCCCGAAGCAGTAGCGGCCGAGGCCCAGCCCCGCGATCGCTCGACGGCACGCAGCCATCCCGCATGCCGGAGCTCGCGCTCGTCCGCGCCCATCGCGGGCTCGAAGCGCGCGGCGACGGCGCGACGCGCGCGAAGGTCGCCGGTGCTCTTCCACACGCCGACGCCGAGGCCCGCCATGAAGGCGGCGCCCTGTGCGGTGGTCTCGCGAACGGCCGCGACCTCGACCGGCAGGCCGAGAAGGTCCGCCTGCAGCTGCATGAGGAACGCGTTCGCGGTCCCGCCGCCGTCGGCGCGCAGGACATCGATGGGCTGGCCTGCCGCACGCATCGCGTCGACGAGATCCCGGGTCTGGAACGCGATGCTCTCGAGCGTGGCTCGGGCAAGATGCGCCCTGGTCGTCCCGCGCTCGATGCCAATGAGCAGTCCGCGGGCGTACATGTCCCAGTGCGGCGCACCGAGACCGGTGAACGCGGGCACGAAGTACAGCCCGTCGCCGGACGGGACCGATCGTGCGAGCGCCTCCGTTTCCGCCGCGTCGCGGATGATCCCCAGACCGTCGCGGAGCCACTGCACCGCTGCCCCGGTGACGAACGCGCTTCCTTCGATGGCGTATTGGACGCCGGCGCCGATATCCCACGCGATCGTGGCGATGAGCCCGCCGTCGCTCATGCGCGGATGCGCGCCGGTGTTCGCGAGCAGGAAGCAGCCGGTCCCATACGTGTTCTTCGCCTCGCCCGCGTCGAAGCACGCCTGGCCGAAGAGCGCCGCCTGCTGGTCGCCGGCGAGTCCGGCGATCGGGAGCGCTGCGCCGAGATGGGCGGCGTCGGTCTCCGCGACGACGCCACTGCAGGCCACCGGCGTCGCGAACAGCGCGCGCGGTAGGTCGAGCGCGGCGAGCAGCTCGTCGTCCCACGCCGCGCGGTGGATGTCGAAGACCATCGTCCGCGACGCGTTCGAGACGTCCGTGACGTGCGCGCGCCCGCCGGTCAGCTTCCACACCAGCCAGCTCTCGATGGTCCCGCACAGGAGCTCGCCGGCGAGCGCGCGGGCCTGCGCCCCGGGGACCTGATCGAGGATCCAGCGGACCTTCGGTCCCGAGAAGTACGCGTCGATCACGAGGCCGGTCCGCTCGCGGATCGCTGGCCCCCACCCCGCGGCGCGCAGCTGCTCGCAGATCGCCGCGCCCGCGCGGCTCTGCCACACCACCGCCCGATGGATCGGCCGGCCCGTGGACCGCTCCCACACCACGGTCGTCTCGCGCTGGTTGGTGATGCCGATCGCGGCGATATCGCGAGCAGCCATCCCGGCGGCGGCGAGCGCCTCGCGCGCGACCGCGACAGTCGTCGCGAAGATCTCGTCGGCGTCGTGCTCGACATGTCCGGAGGCCGGGTAGTACTGGGCGATCTCGCGATCCGCCGAGCCACGGACGCGGCCGGCATCGTCGAACACGAGCGCTGCCGACCCGGTCGTGCCCTGATCGAGGGCGAGGATCGCGCTCACGTCGTGGAGAAGCGGCGCATCGGGGCGATCTCGCGCCGATACGCCTCGACCTCGGACAGACGACGGGACGGATCCCACCCCAGCAGACCCGCCACGATGTCGGCGACCGCGTCGAGCCGATCGAGACCCTGGCATGCGGCGAGGCCGATGGCCGTGCGGCGGAGCAGGACGTCCGCGAGCGTCACCGCCCACTCGACCCGAACGGCCCGAACGATGTCATTCCGCGTGGTCGCCGCATGCGAGCAGATCGGTTCCGCGTCCGTCGCAGCGCCGGCCCCGCCGGCGCCCGGCAGCGGCAGCTCGCCGGTCCGGCAGCGAGCATCCGAACCCAGGCGCCGAGCGACCGCGTCCGTCACCTCCTCGGCGATGGACCGGTACGCGGTGATCTTCCCGCCGATGACCGACAGCACGCCCTCGATGCCGTCGCGCCGCCGATGGTCGTACAGCTTGTGCTTGCGCGAGACCTGGCCCTCGGCGACACCCTCTTCGCGGACCAGCGCGCGCACGCCGGCCCACGTGTAGTGGATGCGGTCGAACGGCGCGTGCGGGAACGCGCGGCCGGCCTCGCTGCGAAGGTACTCGACGTCCTCGTCCGATGCCTCCGCGGCAGCGGGATCCCCGTCGTAGTCGGTATCCGTCGTGCCGACCATCGTGTAGCCATTCCACGGCAGGACGAAGAAGAGGCGCCCGTCACGTTTCGCAAAGAGCACGTGCGCCTGCTGCGTCGCCTGCGGCACGACGAGATGGCTGCCCTTCGTGAGTCGCAGCAGCGGCCGAGCCTCCGTACGGAGCGGCACGATCGTCCCATCGAGCCACGGGCCGGTGGCGTTGACCGTGAAGCGGGCGCGGACCTGCAGGTGGGCTCCACCGATGAGATCCTGCACGGCGGCGCCCGTGACCGACGAGCCCTCGCGCAGGTAGCCCGTGGCGCGCGCGTGGTTGAGGATGAGCGCCCCGTGCGCCGCCGCGTCGACGGCGTTCTCCACGACCAGCCGTTCGACGAACGGCACCTGCGCGTCGTAGAACCGCCATGCGCCGCCGAGGCCATCGGGATCGAGGTTCGGCTCCGCGGCCAGGGTCTCCGTCCGCCCGAGCCGCTCGCGCTTCGGCAGGCTCTTGTCGAGCGAGAGCAGGTCGTAGAGGAACATCCCGATCCGCAGCTT
>DATCPY010000177.1:0-3640 GCA_036569845.1 Candidatus Limnocylindria bacterium
GCGGCCGCCTCCATCGTCAGCTCGAGCCGATGGGCGTGGTGCGCGAGCATCTCGTCGACCCGTCCGGCGCAATCGTCGAACGGATCACCGTGCGCCGGCAGCACCCGCCGCACGCCGAGCGTCTTCATCTTCTCCAACGCACTCAGGAAGTCCCCGAGCGGATCCGGACGGCCGTCGGGGTAAACGCCGACGTTCGAGGTGATCCGCGGGAGCACGTGATCGCCGGCGAAGAGCGTGCCACTCGACTCTTCGAACAGCACCGCGTGGTGATCGGTGTGACCGGGCGTCCACACGACCGTCAGCGCCCGTCCACCGAGGTCGAGCACCTCGCCGTCCGCGACCGGATGGATCGGTTCGAACGGATCGACGCGCTCGTTCATCGCGACCCATGCCGCGCGCATCCCCAGGTCGACGTCGTGGGGCATGCCGTGCCGCTCGAACAGGTCGTACGTCTTGTTGACGAGCGCGTGGTCGGCGGCCCAGACCTCGCGGGCTCGCAGGATCTCCGGTCCATGCATCAGCACCTGGGCGCCGGCACCGCGGATCGTGCCGGCCATCCCCAGATGGTCGGGGTGCAGGTGTGTGATGAACGCAACGCGGATGTCGGCGACGGTCAAGTCCGCGTCGGCGAGCCCCGCGTGCAGCGCGGTCTCGGCCTCCGGCGTATGCATGCCGCTGTCGACGATCGACCAGCCGCGGTCGCCTTCGATCAGGTAGACGTTGACGGCGCGCAGTGCGGCGATCGGGAGGGGGAGCGCGATGCGCCGGACGCCCGGCGCGACGTGCTGCTCGGACGTCACGCTCCTAGAATGGTAGGACTCCGGCCCGTTCGTCTAGCGGCCCAGGACACTGCCCTCTCAAGGCAGAGACCACCGGTTCGAATCCGGTACGGGCTACCCGGAGCGGCGCCCGCGCAGGAGGTCGAGACCGGCGTGGAGCAGCCCATCAAGCTGGGGCAGATCGTCATCCTGAATGGCGCGCCACGGGCCGGGAAATCGAGCATCGTCGCCGCGATCCAGGAGACCTTCGACGGCGTGTGGATGAACCTCGGGGTCGATGTGTTCGTGCTGCACGTCACGCCGGAACGGTACCGCCCCGGCATGGGCCTCCGCCCGGGCGAAGCGGGCCACGCGCTCGCCCCGCTGGTGCCGAAGCTCTACGCCGCGGCGTACGACTCGATCGCCGCGCACAGCCGCGCAGGTCTCAACGTCGTGGTCGATGTCGGTCATCACGACAGGTCGATCCTTGCCGACTGCGCGAGGCGGCTCGCCGGGCTGCCGGTCCTGTTCGTGGGGGTCCGCTGCCCGATCGAGGTGATCATGGAGCGGCGCACCACCGGTCAGGCCGGACGCGATGGCCACTACGCGGTCGGCTCGAAAGACGAGCCCGTCCCCGCGCCGGTCGCGCGGTGGCAGACGGCGGTCCACGACCCGGGCAGCTACGACCTCGAGGTCGACACGTCGGTCCAGAGCCCCGCGGAATGTGCCGCCGCGATCCGGCGGCGGCTGCACGACGGCCCGCCTGGCGCGGCCTTCGGGCGACCGGCGGACGCGTAATGCGCCAGAAAACAGGGCATGACGAAGCCGTCATGACTCGTCAGCGGCGTCGCCCCACCATCGCGTCATAGGGGCGGCCCGCCACCGACGGGTGGCTGGCTGGAGGCGCGGCATGGCGATCCAGCAGGAACCGAAAGCGGTCAAAGCTCCATCGGGAAAGCCGTGGGTGCTACTGGTCGAGGACGAGCCGAGCCTCAGCAAGCTCGTGGGAAAGCTTCTCGATGAGGCCGGATACGAGCACGAGTCCATCGCCGATCACGCTCAGATCGCGGGGGCGATCGCCCACCGCAAGCCGCGCTGCGTCATCCTCGACAGCGATCCCGGATCGCCCGGTCACAAGCGCTCGTGGGCCGACGCAGCCGCGATCCGCCGCGCGAACCCCGACCTGCCGGTGCTCATGTTCACGGCGGATCCGGCCTCGATGGCCGAGGCTCGGGCCGGCACGACCGCGCGAGCCAAGGCGGCGGGCTACGCCGGAGTGATCGACAAGCCGTTCCTCGTGGTCGAGTTCCTCGCGACGCTGAAGCACGCGGTCGACAAGAAGGGCGCCACGCCGACGTCGGACGGCAAGGGGCTGGCCACCGAGGCGATCACCGTGTTCCCGGACCTGAACGGGCCGGCCTCGACCGAGTGGGCCACGGCTGACTTCTTCGCGGTCGCGGTCCACGAGCTGCGGACCCCGCTGACGTCGATCGACGGCCAGGCGCAGCTCGCGCAGCGGTTCCTTGCAAAGGACCCGCTTCGCACCGCCGACGCGCTGGCGCGCATCCGCGAGCAGTCCAAACGCATGAACCGGCTGATCGGCGATCTCCTCGACCAGGCCCGCGTGAGCGTGGGCGCGTTGAGCCTCGAGGTCGTGACCTTCGACCTTGGCATCGCGGTGGCCCATGAGATCGGGCTCATGGAGCAACAGGACCCGCCGCGCATCACCTTCCCCGCTCCGGCGTCCGCGCGAGTGCGCGGTGATCCGGATCGGATCGCCCAGATCCTTGGGAACCTTCTCGACAACGCGAGCAAGTACAGCCCGCCGGGAACGCCGATCGACGTCGCGCTGACGGTCGTCGGGAACGAAGCGCAGGTCCGTGTGACGGACCGCGGCGTCGGCGTCCCGGACGACGAGACCGATCGGATCTTCGCACCGTTCTATCGGGCCTCGCGCACCCGCGACATCGCGGGCACCGGCCTCGGGCTCCACATCAGCCGCCGGATCGCCGAGCAGCATCACGGCCGGCTGTGGCTGGAGTCGACCAACAATGACGGGTCCGTCTTCGTCCTCGCCTTGCCGCTCGCGTAGCACGGCGGCATGACGGTTCGGTCATGAGTCTCGCGGCCGGAAAGGTCAACATCCGTTTACCGGGCGGGAGGTGTCCGCCGGTGCACGAAAAGGACGGCGGCACAGCCATGCGCAAGTCTCACCTTGTGATCGGAACGCTCAGCCTCGCGTTGATCCTGGCGGTAAGCGCGATGTTCGGGTCCGGCGCCAACGCGGTCGGACCAACGGTCGGGCTCGGCACCGCAACGAGCTTCGCGGTGCTCGCGGGCTCGGCCATCACCAACACCGGTTCGTCCGTGATCAACGGCAACATCGGCAGCTATCCGACCGCGACGACCACCGGGTTCCCGCCCGGTCTCGTGAACGGCACCAACCACGGCGGCGACGCCGTGACGCAGGGCGCCAAGACCGACCTCGTGACCGCGTACAACGACGCCGCCGGACGGACGCCCGTCACCACGCTGCCGACCGAGCTCGGCGGCACGACCGTCATGTCGGGCTTCTATAGCTCCGCGGCCGGAACGTTCGGCATCACCGGGAACGTCACCCTCAACGCGCAGGGCGACCCGAACGCGGTCTTCGTCTTCAAGATGGCCTCCACGCTGACCACCGCGACCGGGAGCAGCGTGACCCTGATCAATGGCGCTCAGTCCTGCAACGTCTTCTGGCAGGTCGGCAGCTCCGCCACGATCGGCGGAAGCACGACCTTCCGGGGCTCCATCCTCGCGCTCACGTCGATCACGCTCGTGACCGCCGCGACCGTCGACGGCCGCATGCTCGCCCGCAACGGCGCGGTCACTCTCGACACGAA
>DATCPY010000178.1:0-1735 GCA_036569845.1 Candidatus Limnocylindria bacterium
AAGAACGTGTCCGGATGGCCCAAGGAGCGGGTGTTCGGCCAGGCCGGCGTCCTCGACACCGCGCGCTTCGCGACCTTCATCGCCTGGGAGACCGGCGCGTCGGTCAAGGACGTGACGGCGGTCGTGCTGGGCGGCCACGGCGACCAGATGGTGGCCGTCGCGAGCGCGGCGTCGGTCGGCGGCGTTCCACTCCGCAAGCTCGTCTCCGAGGACAAAATCCAGGCGATGGTCGAGCGAACGGCGAAGGGCGGCGGCGAGGTCGTCGACCTGCTCGGAACGTCCGCCTGGTACGCCCCCGCGGCGGCGACCGCGCAGATGGTCGACTCGATCATGCTGGACGAGAAGCGCGTCCTCCCCTGCACGGCGTACCTCGAGGGCGAGTACCGGATCGACGGGCTATACATGGGCGTCCCGGCCAAGCTCGGCGCGAGCGGCGTCGAGGACATCGTCGAGCTCGACCTCGACGCAGCCGAGCAGACGGCGCTCGAGGAGTCGGCAGCCGCGGTCCGCGAAGTCGTCGGCGTGCTCACCACGTAGATATGGATCTCGCACTCCGCGGACGCACGGCAATCGTCTGCGGCGCGTCCGCCGGAATGGGGCTCGCGATTGCAGAGGCGTTCGTGGAGGAAGGCGCGAACGTGGCGATGTTCGCGCGCAGGCGCGACGTCCTCGAGCGCGAGGCCGACCGGCTAGGCGCGCTGCCCGTGCGCGGCGACGTCACGACGCCGCGCGATCTCGAGCGGCTCGTGGAGAAGACGCTCGAGGCCTTCGGCGGGATCAACGTCCTGATCAACAACAGCGGCGGCCCGCCGCGTGGTGCCGCACTCGGTCTCGGGCCCGAGGCCTACGAGTCGGCGGTCGAGCTGCTCCTCCTCTCAGTGATCCGCCTGACGAACCTCTGCCTCCCGCACATCGAGGCCGGCGGGCACGGCCGGATCGTGAACATCACCTCGAGCACCGTGCGCGAGCCGACCGACAACCTCGTGCTCTCGAACGCGGTGCGGCCCGGCGTGATCGGCTGGGCGAAGACCCTGGCGCGTGAGCTGGGGCCGAAAGGGATCACCGTGAACTCGATCGCCCCGGGCCGGATCGACACCGAGCGGATCCGCGAGGTCTACCCCGACGGGCCGACCGAGGACGACCTGAAAACGATTCCCCTGCGCCGCCTCGGCGCTCCCCGCGAGATCGCCGACGTCGTGTGCTTCCTCGCCTCCGACCGCGCGTCCTACGTCACCGGAACCGTGATCCCGGTGGACGGCGGTCTGACGCGGGGACTTCTTTGAGCAGCGTCTCGCTGCGCCGCATCGGCCTCCTGGCCGCCGGCGCCGCCGTCGCGATCTTCGGCGTGTTCGCGTTGCTGCTCGTCCTGCCGTCCGGGAGCTACATCTTCCTGCCGGATGCCGCGCATCCGGTGGCGCCGCTCGTGAGCGTCAAAGGCGGCCACGACCCGAAGGGACCTGGCGGGATCTACTTCGTCGACGTCTTCGTCAGGAAGGCGTCGCTGCTCGAGAAGCTCCTGCCGATCGTCCGGGCCGATGGAGCGCGCGTGCACCCGGCCTCGGACGTGCGGGCTCCGGGCGTGTCCGACACAGCTCGCCGCAAAGCCGACCTCCGCGACATGACCCGTTCGCAGGAGATCGCGGCGGCGGTCGCGCTGCGGGCCCTCGGCCATCGCGTGATCGCCACGCCTACAGGCGCGCTGATCGAGGCGGTCGACCCCTCGGCGCCGGCGGGC
>DATCPY010000179.1:0-4137 GCA_036569845.1 Candidatus Limnocylindria bacterium
ACCCGACCTCGAAGCCGAGCGCATCGTGGAGCAGCAGGAGGGGATCGTCGCCAACAAGGGTGGCGTCGTGGACAGCGATCGGCCGGAGCCGAACGTCCCGCACCCCGAGGATCTCAGCATGATGGACAACGCGAAGACGAAAGGCCGCTAGTCCTTCATAGACTCGCCGGGTGAATACGCCCGGCCCGAACGTGCCGTTCCCGCCGATGGAGGCGGAGCTCGTCGAGGCCCTACCCACCGGCGAGCGCTGGCGCTACGAGCCGAAATGGGACGGGTTCCGCGGCGTCTTCGAGAACGACGGCGGCGAGCTCGCCCTCTGGAGCCGCAACGGCCGGCCACTGTTGCGCTACTTCCCGGAGCTGCGCGCGGTCGGCGAGCGACTGCCGCCGCACTCGGCGCTCGACGGCGAGATCGTCATCGAACGCGACGGCGCGCTCGACTTCGACGCGATGCAGATGCGCCTCCATCCGGCCGAGTCGCGGATCCGCAAGCTGTCGGTCGCGACGCCAGCAACGTTCATCGCGTTCGACATCCTGCTGTGGGACGGCGAGTTGCTCCACGATCGGCCACTCGCGGATCGCCGCGTCGAGCTGGAGAAGCGCGCGACCGCGTTCACGCTCTCGCCGCAGACCACGGATCGCGCCCTGGCCGAGCGGTGGCTCGAGCGGCTGGAGATGATCGGACTCGATGGTGTCGTGTGTAAGCGCGCTGATCTCGCGTACAAGCCGGGATCTCGCGAGGCGGTGATGAAGGTCAAGCATCACAAGACCTGCGACTGCGTGATCGTCGGCTACCGGAAGAACGGCTCTCGCGTCGCGAGCCTGCTGCTGGGCCTGTACGACGGCGATGGGTCGCTGGACTTCGTGGGCCACACCTCGGGGATCTCTGGCGCCCTGCAGAAGGACCTGCAGACGCGCCTCCCGCCGCTCGTCGAGACCGGGCACCTCGGTGAGGGCCGCATGCCCGGTGGCGAGAGTCGCTGGTCTCAGGGTAAGGATCTCGAGTGGGTCGAGGTGCGGCCGGAGATCGTGTGCGAGATCCGCTACGACAAGATGGAGTCCGACCGCTTCCGCCATGGCACGCGCTTTCTGCGCTTCCGCCCGGACAAGGACCCGAAGGACTGCACCTGGGAGCAGGTCCGGCCGGCGCGGCAAAAGGGCGACCCCACCATCTCCGGGCTCCTCGAGAGCGCTGGCTCGCTTCCTCGGCCCTAGACGCGGCGGCGGCCGCTCGGCGTAGTCTTCCGCACGGTGAGTGGAAGAGACATGAACGTCCTGGTCGTCGACGACCAGGAGGTGATCCGCGATACGTTGCAGACCGCGCTGGACGATGAAGGCTTCACCGTCGAGTGCGCCTCGAATGGCCAGGAGGCGCTCGACATCCTCCAGCACTGGAAGCCCTGCGTGATCTTGCTCGACCTGATGATGCCGGTGA
Organism: Candidatus Limnocylindria bacterium; assembly: GCA_036569845.1. Lineage (GTDB taxonomy): Bacteria > Chloroflexota > Limnocylindria > P2-11E > P2-11E > UBA4735. Next base: position 1,435 of record DATCPY010000179.1, read on the forward strand.
TGGACGGTTGGGCCTTCTGCGCGGAGCAGAAGCGCACCGGCGACACCACCCCGGTCGTCCTGCTGTCCGCCGCGGGCGGCCTCGCAGCGCAGGCGGAAACCCTCTGCGCCGCGGGATTCATCGCGAAGCCTTTCGACATCGATCACGTCATCACCGCGATCGAAGGCGTCTGCTAGCTACACCTTTGCCGGCTTAAGGCTGAGTCGTTCGAAGAGCGGGACGAGACTCGAGGGCGACGCCCACATGCCGGCCATCAGGTCGCCGACCTTCGCGATCCGCGCGGCCATCGTCTGCATCGTGAAGTCCGAGGCTTCGACGTCCGCGACCTCATCCCATCGCAGTGGGGCCGACGCGCGCGCGTCCTGAGTCGGACGGATCGAGTATGCGGACGCGATGGTCCGGTCGCGCGCGTTCTGGCCGAAGTCCACGAAGACTCCGGTGCGATCAGCGACCTTCCACGTCGTGGTCGCGATGTCCGGCACCCGGCGCTCCACTTCCTGCGCGAACGCCTTCGCGAACCGCCGCACTTCGGGGAACGGCAGCTCGGGGACGATCGGCGCGAGGATGTGGATCCCCGTCGACCCCGAGGTCTTCGGCCAGCTCGCGAGCCCGAGCTCATCCATGACGTCCTTCACGACGAGCGCGATGGTCCGGACGTTCTCCCAGGGATCGCCGCCGCGGGGGTCGAGGTCGATGAGCAGGTAATCGGGCCTCTCCACGTCGCCGATGCGCGACGACCACGTGTGCAGGTCGATGCAGCCGAGGTTCGCGATCCAGGCGAGCGCGGCCGCGTCGTTCACCACCGGAAAGTCCGCCGTGCGGCCGCTCGGAAACTCGATCATGTACGTCTCGAGCCAGTCGGGGTGCGGCACCGGCACGCGCTTTTGGTAGAAGAACGGACCGTCGACGCCGTTCGGGTAGCGGAGCATCTGCATGACCCGCTGCCGGACGTGGGGGAGCAGGGCCGGAGCGACGGACACGTAGTAGTCCACGAGGTCACCCTTCGTGAGCCCGCTCTTCGGGAAGAAGATCTTGTCCCGGTTCGTGACGGTCACATCCCGTCCGGCCACCTGCACGTACGCAGGATGACGCATCATGCGGCTACGCGGCGCGCGGGAGGGCCGAAATGATCAGGCGCTTCGTCAGTCGGAACCTGCTCGACAAGTGGGACTGGGGCACCGGGATCGCCGACTTCTACACGACGGTCGACCGGTTCGTCATCCGGCCGACGTGGCTGCGCAGCTTCCTCCACGGCACGTGGCTCGGCCACCCGCTCCACCCGCTGCTCACCGACGTGCCGGTCGGTGGCCTGACGATCGCGCTGATCCTCGATCTCCTCGGCGTGTACGACGGCGCCAATATCGCGACGCTCCTCGGTGTCGGTGGGCTGGTGCTTGCTGCGCTCGCGGGATTCGTCGATCTCGACGAGACCGACGGCAAGGCCCGCCAGTACGGCGGCGTGCACGCGTCGTTCATGCTCATCGCGCTCGCGTTCTACCTCGTCTCGCTCGCAGTGCGGTTCGGCTACGCGCCCGGAGAGCCGTCGCACTCGACGGTCACCGCGGCGTTCGGTTACCTCTTCATCGTTCTCGGCGCCTATATCGGTGGCGATCTCGTGTTCGGGCTCGGCAACATGGTCGACCGGCACGCGTGGCGGCCGGGCGGAGCGAAGTGGGCCGCGCTGGACATCAACGAGATCCCGGAGCGTCAGCCGACCAAGGCGAAGGCCGGCGCGCAGACCCTCGTGCTCGTGCGGGTCGGCGAGAAGATCCAGGCCCTACACGACACCTGCTCGCACGCGGGCTGCTCGCTCTCCGACGGCACGGTCGTCGGGGACACGATCCAGTGCGGCTGTCATGGCTCGCGCTTCAAGCTCGCGGACGGGAGCGTCGTCGTTGGCCCGGCCACCTACGACCAGCCGGCATACGAGGTGCGCCGGGCCGAGGGGAAGCTCGAGGCGCGCCGGGCTCGCTAGGCTGCGATCGTGGCGATCGTCTTCGGCTGCATCGCACCGCACGGCGGCATCGCGATCGCCGAGGCCTGCGAGCCTGAGCAGCGGGACGTTGCGGCCGTCACCAGACGCGGGATGGAGGAGCTCGGTCGCCGCTTCGATCGCGCGAAGCCCGAGGTCGCCATCGTGTTGACGCCGCACAACATCCATGTCGAGGGCGCGATGGCCGTGATCACCTCAGGCTGGGTCTCCGGCGCGCTCGACGGGCACCCGGGTGTCGCGCTCAAGATCGCGGTGGATCGCCCGCTCGCGCTCGCTGTGCGCGAGGCCATCGCGGCCGCGGGGATCCCCGTCGCGGGCGTGAGCTACGGCGCCAACGACGCGGCGGCCGCGAGCTTCCCGATGGACTGGGCGGTGCTCGTACCGCTGTGGTTCATGGGCGGCCGGGCCGACCCACCGGTGCGGACCGTCGTCGTGGCACCGGCCCGCGACCTCCCGTACGACAGCCACGTGGCCGCTGGCCGGGCGATCGCCGCCGCGGCCGCGGCGTCCGGCCAACGTGTCGCCGTCATCGCGAGCTGCGATCACGGCCACGGTCACGACGCGAACGGTCCATACGGCTTCACCCCAAAAAGCAAGGAGTTCGACGAGCAGATCGTGGCACTGATCAAGCGCGACGACCTCGGCGCGCTACTCAAGATGGATCCGAAGCTGCCGATCGAAGCGAAGGCCGACAGCTATTGGCAGATGCT
>DATCPY010000180.1:0-51217 GCA_036569845.1 Candidatus Limnocylindria bacterium
CGCGCAGCTTCGGGATGACGTCCTTCCCGTACGCCTCGAGCTGTCGCTCTTCGTCGCCGCTCATGAGGTAGAGGTTGAACTGCGACATGCCAGCGTCGGCGAGCGCATGGAGCTTCTCGATGTGCTCGCTCACCTCGCCGGTGACGCAGAACCGGTCCACCGACTCGTCGTCGACGAATCCGGCGTTCGACGATCCAGACTCGGCGTGGTGCTTGTAGTCATACCCCGGGCGGTCGCGCACGTAGCTCGTGAGGTCGGCGGGAAGGCCCTGCTCGCCGTAGCGCCGCACAAGATCCACGACATGGTTGCTCACGAGGGCAGGGAACCAGCGCACCCGCTCGCGGACATCCGCCTTCGGCCCGACGTGGGCCGGCGCGGCGACCATGACCTTCACGTCGGATGCCGCGCGGTGCGCCGCGCGCGTTCCTTCCCGAAGCAGTCCAACGCACCACTTCACGAGACTGGGATCCGCGAGCTGGATGATCGCGCCGTCAGCGATGCGGCCGGTGACCGCGAGGGCCTTCGGCCCGTATCCCGCGATCCACACCGGCAGCTTGTACCGCTCGGCCCAGTCGAGCTTGAGCTCCGTCCCGTCGTAGTTCACCGAGCGACCTTCACAGAGATCGCGGATCGCATTCGTCGCGGCCTCGAGATCGTCGAGCGTCGTCGGCTTCTTGCCGAGGACGCGCCGGGCGGAGTCACCGCGGCCGATGCCGAGGTCCATCCGGCCCTTCGAGAGGATCTGCAGGACCGCGAGCGCGCTCGCCGTGACCGACGGCTCACGCGTCGCGGGGTTCGTGACGCATGTACCGAGCCGGAGCGTTGTGCTGTTCTGGGCCATGAGCGTGAGGAGCACGTATGGCTCCTTCCAGAGCACGTGACTGTCGAAGACCCAGCCGTGGGTGAAGCCGGCCTGCTCCGCGAGCTTCGTCAGTGAGACGACGCGCTCGAGCGAGTGATCGGGCTTGAGGGTGAAACCGAACTCCATGAGGGCGCGAGTTTAGGCGTGCCACTCCACGGTCCGTTCGGCGGTCAGCTTGATGACGAGGTTGCCCGCGAGCGGAAGGTCGTCGTACTGCGGGTACTTCGCGGTGAGCAGGATGAGCGCCTCGTCACGCTCCGCGCCATCCTCCAGCACCTCGGCCGGACCCTCGACGAGCACGTAGGCCAGGTCCTTCCAGTTCTCGCTCCAGCGATCCACGACGAGCGCCGCGCGGCCGGTCTCGGCGATGTTGCGCACGCGGCGCAGGAGCATCGTGGTCTTCGGCTTCCCGTCGATCGCGGAGTAGATCGTCGGCGGCAGCCACGCAAAACACACTGGAACGACGTGCGGCCGGCCATCGCGGCTCGCCGACGCGAGGTGGCCGACGCGCGCGGTCGCGAGAAGGTCATCGGTCACGACGCTTCCTTGAGCACGTCCTCACGCTATCAGCCAGACTCTTGATGGTGCCCGACGTCACGCTCATTCCGATCGATGGCCTCCCCGAGATCAAGCCGGGCGACGATCTGGCGAGGATGCTGGTCGACTGCCTTCGAGCCGACGGTGGAGCGTTCGAGGCCGGCGATGTGCTCGCGGTCGCGCAGAAGGTCGTCTCCAAGTCCGAGGGCCGCATCCGCAAGCTCGCCGACGTCGTGCCTGGTCCCGACGCCGTGCGGATGGCCGCGGAATCGGGCAAGGATGCGAAGGGCCTGCAGGTCGTGCTCGACGAGACCGTCCGGATCGTGCGCTGGCAGCGGGGTGTGCTCATCGTCGAGACGAAACACGGCTTCGTCTGCGCCAATGCCGGGGTGGACCACTCCAACGCCGGGGCCGCGGACACGGTCATTCTCCTGCCCGTGGATCCGGATGCCTCGGCGGCGCGGATCCGCGCCGGCATCACGGCCGTGAGCGGTGTCGACGTGCCGGTCGTGATCACCGACACCTTCGGCCGCGCCTGGCGCGAAGGCCATATGAATGTCGCGATCGGGATCAGCGGGCTGCCGGCGCTCCGCCGGTACATCGGCGAGTTCGACCCGGACGGCTACGAGATGCGGGTCACCGAGATCGCCATCGCGGACGAGATCGCCGCGGCGACGGAGCTCGTGATGGGGAAGCTCGACCGGCGCCCGGCAGCGATCGTGCGTGGCCTCCCGATGCCCGAAGGCAGCGAGACGGCGCGCACGTACGTGCGCCCGCACGACAAGGACATGTTCCGGTAGACGTCGTCGTTCGCGACGCGCCGGGCAAGGGCAGAGGCGTGTTCACCGCGCGTTCGTTCACGGCTCGCGACAGGATCCTCGACTTCGAACCTGGCCCGCTGGTCGATCGCGACGCGCTCGACTCACTCAGCCCGTGGGAGCGCGAACACCTGGCCGAAGTTGACATCGGCCTCTGGCGGGTCTTACCCGAGCCGCGCTGTTATCTCAACCATGCATGCGAGCCGAACGCGGTCAGCACTGACTCAGTGGTGACGGCGCTCCGCGACATCGCCGCCGGCGAGGAAATCACGATCGACTATCGGCTCAACGCCTACGACGACGGCGCGGGTGCGTGGGTCATGGCTTGCGAGTGCGATCCCGGGCACCCGCACCAAGTCGTCGGCGAGTTCTTCTCGCTGCCAGCGGCGACACAGGAGCGTTATCTCGAATGGGCGCCGCCGTTCATCCGCGAGATGTACGTCGCGCGTCACCGCCTGAAATGAAAGACCCCGGCCGTTGGCCGGGGTCTTCTCCTAGATCAGCGGAACGCCGGGTCTAGTACCGGGCTCCGCGCGAGGCCGACGGCCGCACCTGCTCGAAGCAGGAGCTGCAGTAGACCGGCTTGTCGCCGCGGGGCTGGAATGGAACGCGGGCCTCACCGCCGCAGTTGCTGCAGGTCGCGGTGAAGAACTCGCGCGGGCCACCCATGCCACGGCCACCGCCGTACGCGTTGCCGCCGCCCGCGCCACCACCGGTCGACCGGCGCGCCGCGCGGCATGACGGGCACCGGCCCGGCTCGTTGACGAGACCGCGGGACTGGTAGAACTCCTGCTCCCCGCCGGTCCAGATGAATTCCTGACCGCAGTCCTTGCAGGTCAGGGTCCTGTCAGAGAAGCTCACGGTGAAGCTTCCTCCCTTTTGTTTGCTGGCTTCTCGAGCCTCGCTCGGTCTCGGGAGGACTGCCTCACTCGACGCTCGCGTTGATAGCTCTTGTCGCCGCTACCCCCCTTTGGAGGGCGGCACGAATGTACCAGTGGAAGTTTCGGGTGGGAAGACCTCGCCCAGCCAATCGTCGTACCACTGCCCGCTCCGGAATCCGTAGTGCTGCATCAGGCCCATCTGGCGGTAGCCGGCTTTCTCGTTCGCGCGGCGGCTGCCGCGGTTCCGCTGCGAGATCCAGTTGTGCACGCGGTGGAGACCCATTTCCCGCCAGGCGAACTCGGTCCGCAGGCGCACGGCCTCCGACGCGATGCCGCGGCCGTACAGATCCGCCCGGCCGATGAAGATGCCGCTCTCGCAATCGCGCGCGACCCAATCGATGTCGAACAGACCGCTGAAGCCGACGGTCTCGTCCTGGTAGGCGATCGTCCAGGTCACGCTGTTCGGATCGTCGGCGTCCTTCTTGTGTCGCTCTTCGAATGCCTCGTCGCGCACGTCCATGATCCGTCCGCCCCAGAACCGTGAGGTCTCCGGCTCGAGCATCCAACGGTTGGCCATCCTCCGGTCTTCGAGCGTCGGGGTCCTCAGGGTCACGCCGTTCGCGCCCTTCAGCACTGGTCCGAACATCTACTGCGCCGTCTCGTCGCCGAGCGGCGGGTACTCGCGCTCGTCGGGCCACCGTTCGTTCCAGATGTCGCGGTCCATCTGGTAGAGGTATTGGTCCACGTACGCGCCGTCGCGGTAGTACACGGCGTGCCCGTGGCCGAAGCGGACGTAGCCGAGCTTCTCGAGGATCCGCTGTCGCCCGATGTCATCCGCCGCGATGCGATCGGTCGCCGTCATGCGCAGGTTCATGAAGTCGTACGCCCAGCGGTGCAACGCGAGCGCGGCGTCCCAGCCGTACCCCTTCCGGGCGCGGTCCGGATCGATCACGAACTGGTCGAGCGAGATGGCGTCGGCGTGCGGGGCGCCGTCGAACTCGATGCGGGCGTAGCCGATGAGCTCGTCGCCGGCGTTGATCGACCAGAGCACGCTCGACTTGTCCTTCGCCTGCTCCTTCCAGCGTTCCTTCCACGTCGCCGTGGCCGCGGGCTCGTGCCAGCGACCGATCGGTCCGGCGCGGCGCACCCGCATGTCCGCTGCCCAGCGCTTGTGCGCCTCGAGGTCCGCCGCCGCCGGAACTCGAAGCGTCGTCGTCTTGCCGCGCACCGTCCCACCGAACATGCGCCGAGTCTAGGCAGCGGCGGGGAGATGGATCGCGAACTCCGCGCCGCCGCCCGGGGCGTTGCGCGCGTCGATCGAGCCGCCGTGCGCCTGCGCGATGGCTTGCGCGATGGCGAGCCCGAGGCCGGCACCCGCGCGGGCCGCCGCATTGTCGCCGCGCCAGAAGCGCGCGAAGAGCTTGCGCTCAGTGCCCGGCGGGAGGCCGGTGCCCTGATCGCGCACCCGGACGACGACCTCGCCGCCCGCGCGCTCGCCGTTCACGTGCACCGTCGCCCCGCGCGGCGAGTGCTTCACCGCGTTGTCGAGCACGTTGATGAACAGCTGTGACAGCCGGTCGCGATCGCCCATGACCGGCAACGACCCGGCGATCACGTCGAACGACACGCCTGCTTCGCGCGCCTGGACGTCGAGGGCCGCGACCGCGCCGTGCAGGAGGTCTGCCGCCGCGATCTCCTCGTGGGCCAGGAGCTGGACGCCCGCCTCCAGCTTCGCCACCTGCAGCAGGCCCTCGACCATCCGCACGAGCCGCCGCGACTCTCGCTGGATGATCTCCGCCGCGCGGGGCACGCCTTCGCCCCGGGCCTCACCCTCGGCGATGGCCTGCGCGAATCCGTGGATGGACGTGAGCGGTGTGCGGAGCTCGTGCGAGATGTCTGCGAGGAACGACTGTTCGCTCGTCCGCGCGCGCTCGATCTCGCCGGCCATCTCGTTGAACGCGCGGCCCAGCTCTTTGACCTCCGTCGGCCCGCTCACCGGCACGCGCGCTCGCTGGTCGGACCCGAAGGCGCGAACGCCGGCGACGAGTCGCCGCAACGGCTGCGTGATCGTGCGCGCGAGGAGCCCGGCCACGACGAGCGCGAAGCCCGCGGCGATGATCCCGGCGATCACGAGGGAGGGGAGGAGCGCGCGGACGACATCGGCGAAGACCGCGCGCGGCCGCGCGATGACGATGAACCCCTGACCGCCGGCACCGAGCGCGGCGACCCGCAGCTGCTGCTGCACGAAGATCCAGGCCGTCCCGTCCACCGGATCCGTGAACTGGCCAATGCCCGCCGAGTCGGGCAGCGGGATCCGCGCGTTGACGAGACTGTTGTCGCTGTCGAGCAGCACGCGACGCTGCGCGTTGTTCGCCGTCGGATTCGTACCCGGGCTCACGATGAGGACGCGCGCGTCGGCTGCCTGGACCTGCTCCGCGAGGCTCGCGATCGCGTCGCGCGGCGCCTGGCCGTTGCGGACGGCCGTTTGGATCGCCGTCTGGAACGGCGCGGCGAGCTCCTGTAGCCGGATGCGCGTGACGTCATTCTCGTACTTGAAGAGCAGGCCGCCGATCGCGATGCCCGCGACCAGAAGCCCGACCGCGACGACCGCGAGATAGGAAAGGAACAGCCGGCCGGCGACGCTGCGCAGTGCGGCCATCTCAGGCCGGCGCCACGAGCTTGTACCCAACGCCCCACACGGTCTCGATCTTCGCGTTGGCCGCGCTCAGCTTGTCGCGCAGCTGCTTCACATGGACATCGACGGTCCGCGTCTCGCCGGGATAGGCGAAGCCCCAGACGTTCTCAAGGAGCTTGTCGCGGGTGAGGACGATGCCGGGCTGGCGGCAGAAGGCCTCGAGGAGCTCGAACTCCTTGGCTCGCAGGGCGACCTGCTCGCCATTCACGGTCACCTCGTGTCGAGCCGGGTCGAGCGTGAGATTCCCGATCTCGAGCGGCCGCGTGCCGCCGCTGCCGGTCGCGCGGCGGATGACCGCGTTGACGCGCGCGACCAGCTCGCGCGGGTTGAACGGCTTGGTGAGGTAGTCATCGAGGCCCGCGTCGAGGCCGGCGACCTTCTGGACATCCTCGGCGCGCGCAGTGAGCGCAAGGACCGGCGAATCGTGTTTGCGGCGCAGCTCGGCGAAGAGCTCCAAGCCGTCGGCATCCGGTAGCCCGAGGTCCAGGACCACGCATGCGGGCGCGCCGCGGGCGAACGCCGCGCGCGCCTCCGCCGCCGTGGCGCAGTGCTCGACCACGAAGCCCGCGTTCTTCAGGTAGAGCGTGACGAGCTCGGCCACTGAAGGATCGTCCTCGATCAGCACGATGCGGGTGCCACTCACGGGCCGAATGCTAGTGTCCGGCCGTTGTCACAACAGCCGCTTCGGCTTGCGACGATCCTCGCGCATCCGGACGACGAGACCTTCGGCATCGGCGGCACCCTCATCAAATACACGGACGCCGGCGTTGAGTGTCACAGCCTGTCGCTGACCCAGGGCGAAGCCGGCACGAACGGCGATCCCGCGCAGCCCATTCCGCGCGAGCGCCTTGGTGCCACGCGCGCGGCCGAGCTCGCAGAGTCGGGTAGGCGCATGGGCCTCGCGTCCACGACCTGCCTCATGTATCCGGATGGCCGACTGGCGAGCGCGCCGCCGGAGGCGGTCGTGCGCGACATCGTCCGCTGGCTGCGTCTGACAAGACCCGACGTCGTCATCACCTGGGGTCCCGACGGCGGCTACGGCCATCCGGATCACATCGCGGCCGGCGCGCTCGCGCTCCGGGCCGTCGAGCTCGCGGGTATCGCGCGCCACGAGCCCGAGCTAGGGGAGCACGTCCACGTGCGACGCTGCTATCGCACCGTCGCGGCCGCTGAGGTCTTCGAGCGGTTGCGCGAGCGTGCCCCCGAGTTCGCGTCGTACATGGACACGCTGGAGGTGAAGCCGCACCGCTGGACGCAGGAGGAGCTCGGGGCGGCCATCGACATCCGTGCGGTCGCCGATCGGAAGTGGCACGCGATGCAGGCCCATCGCTCGCAGCAGCCCGATCTCGATCGGTTCGCGAAGCTGCGCGACGTCATCGGGTTCATCGGTGAGTCGGAGACGTACATCCGCGAGTTCCCGGAGCCGGGCGGCTCACCGCTCGACACCGATCTTTTCGTCGGGGTGGTGGCTAGACCGCGACCGCCAGCGGGTGCGTGAGCGCGTCGGCGACGGCCTGCACCAATCGCGCGGACGCCTCTGACCGTGGCGCGCGCGAACGGAGACGTTCGGCGAGCGCGTCGATGCCGCACACCACCGGGACCGTGGAGCTCGCGCAATCGTCACCGGTGCCACGCTCGATGAGCACGTAGGCCTCGACCTTCGTGCGGATGTGGCCGCCGCCTGAGATGTCCGACCGCACGCGCGCGGCGTTCTGTCGCGCGTGACGCGATGGCGACTCCGCGAGGTGCTGCATGCCTTGGTCGGTCACGCGGTGCCAGCCGTCGTTGTAGCAGCCGTACTTCGCGTCTCCACCGAGCGGCTCGATGGCGGCGATCCCCGACGGTCCGACGACGATGACCGGGACGACCGCGGCACGGTCACGCGGCGCGTACTCGGTGAGCACGACGTACTCGGGGCCGAGCGCCGTGGTGAGCTTGTCGGCCACGCGCTCCGCGAGCTTGCCCGCGGTGCGGGCGCCGAGCGCGCTGATCGATTCGCGGATGCCGAACACGAGCGGCGGGATGGAGATCGCGTAATAGAGGCCGCCCGCCAGCTCCCTGGCGACCGCCGCGGTGCCGAGCGCGAGAGCCAGCCAGAAGCACGCGGCGCGCAGATCGCGCCGCCAACGCACCGGCCGGGTAACCCTGGAAGCAAGGATCGCCACGGGATGTCCTTCCTTTTGTCGCCGCTCTCTGATGGTGAGAGCGCGATGCTCGTCCGTCGTGGCGCGGCCCACAAGTAGGAGAGTGGTACTAGGGGCCGGCGGTTAGCCTCCAGCGAATGTCCCTCCGCTCCGAGATCGCCGAGCAGCCCGCGGTCGTCGCCCGCCTCCTCGAGGCCGGCTGGCCGGAGGCTCGGACGCTCGCGCGGCCGCTGGCGGCCGCCGAGCACCTGACCATCGCCGCCCGGGGCTCGTCCGACAACGCCGCCACGTACGGGAAATACCTGTTCGAGAGCCTGGCCGGGCTGGTGACCGCGCTCGCCGCGCCGTCCCTGGTGACCCGCTACCGAATGCCACCCAGCTTCGCCCGCGGCGCCGTCATCGGCATCTCCCAGTCCGGAGCCGCGCCCGACGTGGCCGCCGTCCTTGCGGAGGCCCGCTCGGTACGGGCGCCGACGGTCGCCATCACCAACCGGGCCGGGTCGCTCCTGGCCCGCACCGCTGCGGAGACCTTCCTCCTCCGGTGCGGCCCCGAGCGGTCGATCGCCGCCACCAAGACCTACACCGCGACCTGCGTCGCGCTCGCGCTGCTCGCCGCGAATGCCGCGGAGTCGCGCGGCCGGAGCGCGCTCTCGCTCGCCGGCCTGGTCGACAGCGTCGTTGAGGCCGAGGCCAGCGAGCGCGATGCCGACCGGATCGCGCGAAAGGTCGGGAAGGCCCGCGCGATCGTGGTGCTCGGCCGCGGCTACGAGTACTCGACGGCGCTCGAGGCTGCGCTGAAGATCAAGGAGCTCGCGCAGATCTGGGCCGAGCCGTACTCGAGCGCGGATTTCGCGCATGGACCGATCGCGTTGCTCGAGACCGGCGTGCCGGTGCTGCTGTTCAGCGCGCGCGGCGCCGCGCAGTCGGAAGCGCGGGCGCTCTCGCGCACGCTACGGGCGAAGGGCGCGAAGGTCTACGCGGTGACGAATGACGCGGGGCTGGCCGAGCTCGCGGATGACGCCGTGCTGCTGCGGGCTCCGTTGTCGGAGGCGTTGACCCCGATCAGCTTCGTCGTCGCGGCGCAGCTCGTCGCACTCTCGCTCGCGCGGCGGCACGGCCGCGACGTGGAGCGGCCGCGCGGGCTTTCGAAGGTGACGCGGACCCGCTAGTGCGCTTCCGCGGCGCGGCCTTCTTCGGCGCCGCGGCGAGCTTGGGGGCGGCCGTGCTCTTGGCTGCGCTTGCGCCCTTTTGCGTGAAGTCGACCTTCAGCTCGTAGCCGTACACGGTCGCGAGGCGCGCGAGCGAGCGAAGGGACGGGAGATAGCGCGGGTCTTCCATGCGCCGGAGCTGCGTTTGCGACGTGCCGAGCTTGCGCGCGGCGGCGCGTTCCGACAGCCCGGCCGAATGCCGGAGGTCGCTCACCGAGCGCGCGACGGCGCTCGCGAGCGGATCGGGCGGCAGCTGCTGGGCCGCCGGGGGGGTCATGTCTTTGAGGGAGTCCCGCACCCGTAGATGGTATCGGGCGAGGCTTGCGGTCCGTACATAGGACGAACGTACTGTGGATAAGGCGCGCGGTCGTTACCGATCCGATCTCACGACGCGCGGCCGCTTTCCCCGGCGAAGGCGTCGATCACATCGCGCTTGTCCGGGTCGTAGGCGAACAGGATGACCCCATCGCATCCGGCGTCGCGCGCCGCGCGCACCTGATCGCGCACGCGCTCCCGTTCGCCCGCGTAGGCCATCAGCCCACCCCACATCCGCACCGCGGGCGCGGCCGCGCGCGCCGAACCGAGCACGCGCCGGACCTCCGCGGTATCGGTCCGGTACGCCATCGGGCACACCAGGTCGATGAGCCCCTCCGCCGCCCAGTCGGGCCACCGCTGGAGCACGCGGTCACGAGCCACGGCCGGATCCGGGAACACGGCCGCGGAGATCACGATGCCCGGCCGCGCCGCGCGGACCCGCGCCGTCGTCTCGCGGACGATCGTCGTGATCGCGGCGTGATCGTCAGGTGAATTCGCGTACGTCACCTGCGGATAACGGATGTAGTCGTGGTGGAAGCCCTCGACCGGATACCGGCGAACGATGTCCTCGAACACCGCGACGGTGTGGGCCCGCGCCGCGGCGTTCGTGGGGTCGATGTAGATGCCCTCCCAGTCGGTCCCGCCGACGGGATCGAGGTACGTGACGCCGTCGGGCCGGAGCAGCCAGTCGGGATGCGCGTTCACGAGATGGGCCGGCGAGCGGGGGAGGGCCTGGGTCGGGCTTGACCAGACGAACGTGCCGTTCGCCCAGGCGTGGATCCGGACGCCGACGGCCGCGCCGCCGCGCACGAGGTGCGCGAGCGGATCGAGGTCCGGGTCCAGGAGGGCCTCCGCTCGCGGCTCGAGCGCGCTCGTGTAGTACGCATCACCCCGTCCGCGGACCTGGACGACCAGGTCGCGGATGTTCCAGCCCACGCTGTCCGCGAGCAGATCGTCGATCGCGGCCTTCGTGGTGATGCGGTCCCGCACCACCCACAACGCGGTTTCGAAGGTCATGGCAGCGACCCGTAGGCGGACAGGGCGATGCCGTTACGCGCGATCGCGGCCTTCACCCGAGGATCGGTGAGGGTCGCGAGCTCAGCGGCTCGTAATGAGGCGTACGTCGACGTCGCGGCGAGCTCGGGGTCCGGCTCCCCGGGGTGGCACCCGAGCTCGCTCACGCCATCGCCGATCTCGGCGAGGATCCGCTCGAGCGTCGCGACGTCCACGTGCCCTTCGTGCTGGAAGTCGCGACGGTAGCGATCCACCGTCCGGACCCCCGCCGCCCGCAGGCGGTCGCGCTGCGGATCGTCGTGCGGCCGGACCGCGGTCCCGGTCTCGAGCGCGATCGTCACGATGGCCGCTTCGAGCGCGGGCTCGTCGTGAAGCCAGTGATGCGAGTCGAGGTGCGTCGGCCGGCGACCGATGAGGGCTTCGGCTCTGGCGAACTGCGCCCGGTACTCGATGACCGCCTCGCCGCCGTTCGCGCGGCCGGTCCCGAGGAACGCCCCGGGCACACGGGGGAACGAGCCGTCGTGCTCGACGAGTGACGGGACGGTCCGCGGATCCGAGATCGGCCGACCGTAGGTGAGCGTGAGGTGCACGCCGACGTCCAGCGACGGCGCTTCTCGCGCGAGCTTCGCGGCGTCATCCGTTGCCGGCGCGCCGACCATGAGCGTGGTCGCGGTGACGATGCCGTCGCGGTGCGCCCGCACGATGCCGAGGTTCACGCCGCGCGCGCGGCCGAAGTCGTCCGCGTTGACGATGAGCCGTTTCATCGCGCGTCGAGGGCGCGACGCACGCTCCAGCCGTTCGCCTCGAGCTTCGCTCGCGCGGCCTCGTCATCGATACCCAGCTCGTCGCGCACCATGCCGACCGCGCGAGCGCGAAGCTTCTCGTTCGTCGGACGCAGTTCGACCATCAGGTCGCCCTTGGTCCGTCCGCTGCGGATCATCGCGGTGGTCGAGAGCATGTTCAAGACGAGCTTGGTCGCGGTACCGGCCTTCAAGCGGCTCGAGCCGGCGACGATCTCGGGGCCGACCTCGACCACGATCGGGATCTCCACCGCATCCGCGAGCGCGGAGTCCGGCACGCACGTCACGCACGCGGTGACCGCGCCGAGCGCGCGCGCGGCCTTCATCGCGGCGACGACGTAGCGTGCCGAGCCGCTCGCGGAGAGTCCCACGACCACGTCTCCGGGCCGCGCGACGCGAACGATCTCGCGCTCGCCCGAGAGTGGATCGTCTTCGGCGCCTTCGACCGATGCCCGGAGCGCGGCGTCGCCACCGGCGATGACGCCGTGCACGACGTCCGCGTCCACGCCGAACGTCGGCGGCGCCTCGCTCGCGTCCAGGACCCCGAGGCGTCCGCTCGTCCCCGCGCCGACGTAGCGCAGCCGGCCGCCGCCGGCGAACGCCGCCGCAATGGCGTCCGCGGCCCGCGCGATGTCCGGAAGCGCCCCGCGTACGGCCACCGGGACCGTCGCGTCCTCGCCGTTCATCAAGGTGACGATCTCGAGGCTGGACATGGTCGCGAGGCGCGCCGCCTTCGGGTTGCGCCGCTCGGTGCCGGGTACCTGGCTCATACGGCACCCCAGGCCAACGTTGCCGCGAGCCGCGCGGCGCCCATGGCCGGCTCTTCGCCGACGGGCTCGACGGCCGCGCGGGGCAGCGCGCTGAGGAGCTCGATCCGCACCGCTTTCTCCAGCGGCTGCACATTCTCGAACGCGCCGCCGGCGAGGTAGACCGGACCGCCGTCGAGGAGCAGGCCGTGCGCGACGGTCGCGGCCATGTTCGCGAGCAGCCGCGCACCGCGCTGCACGATGTTCACCGCGATGCCGTCGTTCTCGGCGAACGCGCGCGCGACCGCTCGGGTCGACGCGAGGATCGCCGGCGACGGATGGGGCTTGCCGTAGAGGACCGGCAGCACGCCATTGAAGTCGGTGATCCCGAGATCCAGGAACAGGTGGCGCGTGATCGCTGTCGGCGATCCACGGCCGTCGTGGTCGTACGACGCCGCGCGCAGGCCCTCCTGTCCGATCCACACCGCGGAGCCTTCGTCGCCGACGAGATATCCCCATCCGCCGCAGCGCGCTTCGGCGCCCTGTTCGTTCCGGCCATACGCGATCGAGCCGGTTCCACTGATGAGCACGACGCCGCAGCCCGCGGCGTTGCCGGCGTACAGCGCGGCCTTCGCGTCGTGGGTCACCTCGACCGCGACGTCCGGACCGAGGAGCGACGCGAGGATCGCGCGGCCCTTTGCCCGGTCGGCCTCGCGCTCGCCGCCGGCGCAGGAGAGCACGACCGCGTCGGGACGGCGTCCGGCCAGCGCTTCGCTCAGCGCCGCGGCGATCGAGCCCTGCGGGTCGGGAGACGAGAGCAGGTTCGCGCCCCCGCCGGCGCCGCGGCCGACGATCTCTCCGCCACGCGTCATCGCGAAGGCGCGGGTCTTCGTGCCGCCCGCGTCCATGCCCACGACGAGGTCATGCATGACGGGGAGTATGGAGCGCCCTCCGCACCGCTACGGCCGGTGGATCGCGCCGGCGGACACTGCGCGCGACGCACCCGTGCACTTCGGCAAGGTGTTCGGCTCGCCGCGCAGCCGGTACGCGCCGAGGATCGCGAACGCGGCGGCCTCGCGGGCCTCGGCCGGGATGCCGAGGTCGTCGGTGGATCGGATCGGCAGCTTCGTCCGCTCCTTCAATCGCGCCATGAGCGTCGCGTTGCGCGCGCCGCCGCCCGCGACGACGAGCTCGCGCCACGGGCCACCGTCGAGCGCGCGCCCGATGGTCTCGACCGTGAGCGCCGTGGCCGTCGCGATCGCGTCGTCGAGCGAGCCACCGGCCGCCTTGACGTCGGCGAGCAGCTGCTGAGTGAACGACGCGCCGAACTCCTCGCGACCGGTCGACCGCGGTCCCCGCCGCGCGAAGTACGGATGCGCGAGCGCTCGCGCGAGCGCGGCGTCACTGACGCGACCGCGGGCGGCGGCGGCGCCGTCGCGGTCGAGCTCGTTCCCGCCCTTGCGCGCCAGCTGGTCGATCACCATGTTCCCGGGACCCGTGTCGAACGCCGTCACATCCTCGGCCCGGTCCGTCGGAAGCAGCGTGAGGTTGGCGATGCCGCCGAGGTTCAGGATCGCGCGCGGCGTCCCGTCGGCGAAGAGCAGGTGATCGGCGAACGGCACGAGCGGGGCGCCCTGACCGCCGAGGGCGACATCGGCGCTGCGGAAGTCATTGATCACCGGGGCGGCGATCTCCACCGCGACCCGCGACGCATCGCCGATCTGCAGCGTCGCGTGCTCCGCCGGGAAGTGCGCGATCGTCTGGCCGTGCAGCGCGATGCAGGCCGGCTCGCGTCCGATCTTGGTCACGAGCTCGCGGGCGATCGACGCATATGCGGCGCCGAGGTCGGCGTGCAGGAGGGCGATGTCGTGCGCGGACAGCGGCGCGCCCGAGCCGGCGGCGAGGATCCGGTAGCGAAGGCTGTCCGAGTGGTCGCGCGCGACGTGCGCGAGCAGGCGGATCGTCGGTCGCGGGCGCTCGTCACCGAGCTCGATGGCGGCGGCGTCCATCCCGTCGGCCGACGTTCCGGACATGATGCCGATCGCGATCACGATGCCGCCGCCTGGTGCACCGCGATCCGGAACGCGTACATCGCCTCGTCGTTCGCGCGCCCGAAGTACACGCGGTTCGTGAGAAGCACGACCGTCAGGTCCTTGGTCGGGTCGATCCACAAGGAGGTACCGGTGAATCCGGTATGACCGTAGCTGTCCATGCTCCAACGATCGCTCGTCATCGGGCCTTTCGGCGCGCGGAGCGCAAGGCCAAGGCCGCGCCGGACGTTCTCGGCCTTCGCGTGCTCTGTGCGCGCGAGCCCGGCGAGATCGTTCCCGATCACAGCCCCGTCGCGGAACACGCGAGCGATCGCAGCGACATCCGCGGCGGTGCCGAAGAGCCCGGCGTGTCCGGCGATGCCGCCCATCGCGTAGGCGTTCTCATCGTGCACGGTGCCGCGGATCCGGCCGCGTCCGAGCGAGGGGTCGAGCTCCGTTGCCGCGCACGCCGCGGCGTCCGCCGGCCGATAGCCCAGGGTCGAGGCCTCGACCGGTCCACTGACGCGTTCGGCGACAAGATCGGCGAACGTGCCGCCCCCCGTGTTCGCGAGCCCGGCGGTCAGCATGATGTAGCCGAGATCGCTGTAGGTGAACGTGCCGAGATCCTGCGCGAGCGGCTCGTGGGCCGCGCGCCACACGGCCTCGTCGATCGAATGGACCTCCTGCCAGAGCGGCAGCCACCACTTCAGGCCCGCGGTGTGCGTGAGGACGTGCTGAAGGGTGACCTCGTCCTTACGGCCGCCGCGGAAGTCGGGCACGAGCTCTCGGAGCGGCGTCTCGAGCGAGAGCGCGCGCTCGCGCACGAACGAGAGCAGGAGCGCGGTGGTCGCGAGCTTCGTGAGCGATGCGAGATCGAAGACCGTCGCCTCGGTGCAGGGCGCGTCGGGTGGCGCGCTCGGGTCGGGACAGAGCGCGCCGGCGGCGTAGGTCTCGGCCCGGCCCCGTTGCTCGACCCGGACGGCGCACGCCGTGAATAGCGCGCCGGCCGCCGCGTCGACGATCGGCCTGATGCGGTCGAGGCTCAGAGCTTCGTCATCCCGTCGCCGATACGGTAGACACCGGGGACGTCGACCGGCAGCGTGCCCGTCGGCGCGTGCGTCCCGGACAGCACTTCGGCGAGCGCGCGGAGCGTCGGCTCGCGTCCGGTGTACGCGCAGACATACCCCGCGACCGCGGGTGCGCTCAGGATGTCGTACGGCGAACGGAGGGATACCAGCACCGTCGGCCGCACCGCCTGGAGGGCCTTCGCGAGCGTGGCCTGCTGCGGATACGAGAAGAGATCCGCGGCGCCCATGACCACCACATCCGCCGCGCGGGCCGCGCCGACCGCGCGATCGATGTCGGCCTGGATCGGCGCGAGGCTGATCGTCTGGAGCGTGACGTTCGGCAGCCGCTCCGCGAGCACCTGCCCGAGCGAGGGCTGGTCGGTGATCACGGCAATGTCCGGGTTGACTGGCGAGACGACGAAGATCTTGCCCCGCAGCGGCAGTCCGCCGCTGCGTAGAACGGTGATGCTGGCGCGCGCGAGCTCGTCGGCGATCGCGCGGTCAGCGTCGCTGCCGGCCGTGCCGGTCCCCGTCGCGGCGTCGAGGATCCCGAAGCGATCCTTGACCCCCAGGATCCGTCGCAGCGACGCGTCGACGCGGGCGGTCGCGAGCGCGCCGCTGGACATCCCCGCCGCCAGCTTCGCGTGCGCGTCGACCTGGGCGCTCTCGTCGAACCGGAAGAGCAGGTAATCCGCGCCCGCCACGAACGCGTCGTAGCCGGCCTGCGATTCGGTCCGGGTCTGCGTCAGCGCACCCATCTCGAGGTCGTCGGTGATCAGCAGGCCGGCGAACCCGAGCTGCGTGCGAACCAGATCGGTCATCACCTTGGACGAGAGCGTGACCGGGAGATCCGGGGTCGGGTCGAGCGCAGGGATCCGGATGTGCGCGCTCATGATCGCGGGCACCCCGGCCGCGATCGCGGCGCGGAATGGCGCGAGCTCGATCGCGTCAAGGTGCGCGCGATCGACGTCCAGGAGCGGCAGACCGGTGTGCGAGTCGGTGGTGGTCTCGCCGTGCCCGGGAAAGTGCTTCGCGCAGCACAGGAATGACGCAGCGGCGAACGCCTGCGTCGCGACCGTGATGAGCGACGCGACACGCTGGGGATCGGAGCCGAACGAGCGGTTGAGGATGATCGGATTCCGCGGCTCGTTGTTCACATCCGCGTCGGGGGCGAGCTCGAAGTTCACGCCGCTCGCGCGCAGATCGCGCGCCGTGATCGCTACGGACTTCCGCACGCTGTCGCTCGGATCGGGGGTCGCGGCGAGGGCCATATTCCCAGGCAGCACCGTCGCGCCACGCGCGATCCGCACGACCGAGCCGCCCTCCTGGTCGATCGACACGAAGAGTGGCAGCGTCTTCGCCTCGCTCGCGATCCGCTGCAGGTCGGCCGTCAGCCGCTTCACGCTCGCGGCGTCGTCGAAGTTCTCGCTGTACAGGATCACGCCGCCGACCTTTCGCTGGCGGATCATCGCCTCGAGCGCGGGCGTGATCGTGCGTCCGTGGAAGGCGACGCTCATCAGCTGACCGGCGCGATCGGTGATGGACATGCTCGCGATGAGCCGGTCCACCCGGCTGATCGAGTTCGATGGGCTGGCTCGCGGCACAGCCAGCGCCTCGCACGCGGCGAGTGCGGTGGCTGCGGCGGCGGTGCCGAGGAGCCGACGTCGATTCACGCGATGCGGACCGGCGACGTGCCGGTCGGCCGCACCCGTCCCGAGAGCACGTCGGCAAGCGCGACGAGCGACGCGGGGACCTCGCCGTAGGTCAGCAGCGCCGGTACGTTCGGCACGAGCGACGCGTCGTACGGGCTGCGCAGGGCGCAGAGGATCCCGCCGCGCGCGAGCAACGCCTGCGCGCGCTCGGCCTGCGGCGGGTCGAAGAACGCGCTCGAGGTGCAGACGACCAACGGGCCGTCACCCTCGGGCGCGATGGCGTCGCCCGCAGCCGGTTCGGCGACCGCGAACGCGAGCCGCGACCCCAGTCGCTCGCGCAGCGCCCGCTCGAGATGGCTCTCGAGCTGGGCGAGCTCCTCGACCGGCGAACGCTGCCGGGGCGCGAAGAGAACGACGCGGATCGGACCGCCGAGCACGGGCAGCGCGGGACCGACGTGCGTGATGGACGCGGACGCGATCTGGAGCGCGAGCGCGCCGCCCGGCCCGTCGTCGAACGGCGCGTCCGGGACATCGACGCCGAAGCGCTCGCGGAACGCGGCGGCGCGGACGATCGCCTCGCGCAGCCTCGCGGGCGGGACCCCGAGTGCGAGGTGCTCGGGCTCGGCCAGCTGCTTTTCGAGGCCGCTCGTGACCATGATCGCGTCGATGCCGGCGTTCACGGCTCGGGCGCCAACGCGCTCGGGGGTCTCGACCTGGGTCAGGCCCGACATGTCGAGCGAGTCGGTGATCGCGAGACCGGTGAAGCCCAGCTGTCCGCGTAGCAGCTCGCCGAGGATGCGCGGCGAGAGCGTCGCGATGTTCTCCTCATCCAACGCGGGGTAGCGGATGTGGGCCGTCATGACGGACGATGCGCCGGCCGCGAATGCCGCGCGGAACGGCACGAGCTCGCGCGCCTCGAGCAGCTCCCGATCGGCGGCCACATCCGCTGTCGTGTGATGCGTGTCGTAGGCGGTGGCGCCATGACCCGGGAAATGCTTCGGCGATGCCGCGACGCCGGCACCCTCCGAGCCGGATACCCAGCTCGCGCAGAACCTCGCCACCAGTGCTGGATCGTCGCCGAACGAACGTGTCCCGATGGCCGGATTGCGCGGCTCCACGTTCACATCGCAGACCGGTGCGTGATTCACCGCGATGCCGTCAGCCAACAGGCCCAGGGCCACCGCTCGCGCTGCGCGCTCCGCGTTCGTGGGATCGCCCGTCGCTCCGATGGCCATCGCGCTCGGGAACACGGCGCCGTAGCCGACGCGGATGACGCTGCCGCCTTCTTGGTCGACGCCCACCGGTACCGGTGGGAGCCCACCGCGCCGGGCCGCGGCGACGGCCTCGCGGAGCATGCCCCGCACCTGATCGCGCGAGCGGATGTTGCCGCGGTAGGCGAAGAGGAGCAAACCACCGATCCGCCCGCGGGCGATGCCGTCGAGCAGCGGACCCGGCACGGCCGCGCCGTCGAATCCGGCCCAGACCAACGCTCCGCTGGAAAGGCGCGCGCTCACTCTCGCGAGCCTAGGCGGTCATCGCCTCCGCGGCAGTCGCGATGCGATCGCATGCGACGCGGAGCGCCGCGACCTCGCGCTCGGAGAAGTGATCGCCGAAGATCGTGCCGATCGCGCGGACCACATTCGGCGTGGCGCGCCGGAACGCGCGACGGCCGTCGGCTGTGAGCACGATGAGCTGGCCGCGGCGGTCGGATGCGCACGCATGGCGCTCGATGTAGCGCCGCTCCACCAGCCGGTCGAGGAGCCTGGTGAGGCCGCTCTTGGTGATGAGGACTCGCTCCGCGAGCTCGGTCGGCCGCACCCCGTCCTTCGGGCCGGTGGCCACGTTCACCAGGACGTCGTATTCGGAGTGCGAGACGCCGGTCTCCGCCAGCGCCGCCTCGATGGCAAGGGCCGACGCCGTACCGGCTCGGAGGAACGCCTGCCAGGCCCCGATCTCCGGATCCGAGGCCCGCCGGGGTTTATCACCGCGGCCTCCGGCCGCGTCCGCCGCAGGCGCTCTCTCGTCCGCCGCAGCCGCTCTCTCGCTGGAATATGTTGCCTGAGCAACCTGTTCTTGCACAACAAGAAGGATAGCGTCCGGCGCTCGGTCGGGCAAGCGATTCCTTCGTCCAAGGAGGACACCAGACATGCAGTGGCAGATCGACACCAGCCATTCCAGCGTCACAGCGGCGGTGAAGCACATGATGCTCACGACCGTTCGGGGCGGATTCAGCGGGGCGACCGGGGTCATTGACTTCGACCCGGCGAAGCCGGAGGCCGGAGCCGTCGAGCTCCGCATCCCGGCGGCGTCGGTGAATACCGGTGACGCCAAGCGCGACGGGCATCTCCGCTCCGCCGACTTCCTCGACGCCCAGACCCACCCCGAGATCGTGTTCAAGAGCACGAAGGTCACGCCGAAAGGCAAGAACTCGTTCGTCGACGGCGACCTGACCATCCGCGGGACGACCAAGCCCGTCGCCGTGAACGTCGACCTTCTCGGTATCGCGGAAGACCCGCGAGCCGGTCAGCGCGCCGGGTTCGACGCGAAGTTCAGCTTCGACCGCACCCAGTGGGGCCTGACTTGGAACATGCCGATCCCGAGCGGTGTCCTCGTGGGCGAGAAGATCACCATCGAGGCGAACATCGCCGCGACGCCGCAGGTCAAGGCCGAGGCCGTCGCGGCCTAGCTTGCGCCCCGGCGGCGCGCGTGGAAGCGGGAGATCGCAAGCTCGCCAAGCGCGCGTCGCCGAGTACGGCGCGGCTCCTTCTCGAGCACGATGCGCCTGATCTGATCCGCCGACGGGACGATCGGTGCGATGCGCCGGCGGCTGCGTGGACCCGCGATGCGTCCTTCGAGCGCGTCGATGACATCCTTGACCCGCTCGTCGATCTCATGGATGTCGAGCGGGCGATCCCCGAGCGGCAGCGAGATCCGGACCTCGAGCTGATCGCTGTCCCGATAGCCGACGCCGCGGCGGGTCTGCACATCCAGCACGGCGCCGTGCACCCGGCGACGCCATTCGTTCCGCGGTCGCGCGTATGCCGGCAACGGCACCGAGATGGAGAAGCGGCGAGCCACGGTCGGAGCCTAGCGCTCCTCCTCAGCCGCGGGTGACCAGGACGTCGACGCTGTCCCAGCCGGTCGCGCCGGCCGGGAACGGCTCGCGCTGGATCTCCGTTTCGCGCTCGCCGGTCTTGTCCGTCGAGCGCGCCACGATCGTGAACTTCCCGGGCGCAGGCGGCAGCCAGTCGAGCTTCCAACGCACCCAGCTGAGCGGGCCGAGCGCGGGCTCGAGATCGGCCGCGGCGAAGGTCTTCCCGCCATCCGCGGACACCTCCACGGTGGCGATCCCGCGCGCTCCGGCGAACGCGATCCCGGCGATCGGGATCTTCGCCGCGCCATCCCACTTCGCTGCGCGGATGGGCGTGTCGATCCGCGTGTTCGTATTCACCACGGCGATATCGGACCAGCCTCGTTCCATCCAATACCCGAGGTAATCGAACGTGACGCATTCGATCGACTTCAGCCACTTCACGTTCTTCATGCCGTAGATGTTCGGCACGAGGAGGCGTGCGGGGTACCCATGGTCCTGGGGGATGGTGACGCCGTTCATCAGGTACGCCACGATCGTGTCCGGCTCCATCGCCTTCTCGATGCGGATCGAATCCGTATAGCCATCGGTCGACGTGAGCTTCACGTCATAGGTCTCGGGCCTCGGCTTCGCGCGCGCGAGCAGATCACGTAGCGGCACCCCGGTCCAGAGCGCCGTCGAGATGAGCTCGCCGCCGACGTCGTTGCTGATGCACTCGAGCGTCTTGTGCTGCTCGACCGCCTCCTGGTCCAGCAGATCGTCGTAGGTGAGCGAGAACGGGTTCTCCACCGATCCGCCGATCTCGAGGGTCCACTTCGTGACCTCCACCGACGGCTTGATGAGGGTCGTGTCCACGGTGTAGTGGTCGGCGTTGTCGGTGACGCGTGGGGTGAGCGCTTGGAGCGACTCGAAGGTCGCGAGTGCCGCGGGCGGAGCGGCCTTCGTGCGGAGCCGGCGCGCGATGAACGGAATGCCCTCGGCCCGCTTCGCGAGGGCCCGCACCGCGGAGCCGCCCCCGAGGCTCGCGACGGCGATGACCGCTGAGACCGCCGCTGCCCCGTAGAGCACGCGGCGCCGCGACGGCGAGCGCTCCGCCGTCGATCGCTCCGGCTGGTACGTCGCGACCCCCGCGAGGAGCTGCAGCGCGGTGAAGTACGTGACCGCGCCGACGGCGCTCGTGAGCAGGACCGAGTACAGATCGACCACACCGGGCGCGAAGAGCTGCCCGAGGACGACCGCGCCGACCCACGGAACCGCCCCGACGAGCAGGACCGTGCGGTCGCGCCGCCGCGGGTCGACGGCAAGCGCCCCCGCGATGCCGCCGCATGCGAGGAATCCCACGATCACGCCGCCGACCAGAAGCCGCTTCGCCCAGAACTGCAGCAGGCCGATGAGCGGGACGACGATGAACCCGGGAGTGATCTCGATGAGCGCCTGGCCGAGCGCGTCGGGCGCGAACGCGAAGCCCGCCAGGCTGAGGAGGAAGGCGATGTCGAGGGCGAAGAACATCGCGAGGCCGCCGACGAGGAGACCGGTGCGCGCGCGATGATCGAGCCGCATTCTCACGGAGAGCGTCCCAGCCTCATCTATGGGACGATACGCCGCCGTGCCCTCTTTGCCCGCTCCACTGACCGCCGATGACCTCGCTGGATTCGCGTTCGTCAGCGAAGCCGCGATCTCGCCCGCCGGTGATCGGGTCGTGTATCCGGTGCGGCGAATGGACCTGGCGGCGAACCGCTACCGCGCGGCGCTCTTCGTGAGCTCGGTCGATGGCGCCGATGTCGCGCAATGGACGGACGGCACCGCGGAGGACGCGACGCCGCGATGGTCGCCCGACGGAAAGCGCATCGCCTTCGTCAGTGATCGCGGGGAGGTGCCGGAAGGCAAGAAGCGCGCGCCGAAGAACGTGTTCGTCATCGACGGCCCGGGCGCCCAGGCGCGGCAGGTCGCAAGCTTCGCCGATGACTGCGGCGACCTGACCTGGCTTCCTGACGGCTCGGGCGTCGTCGTCACGCTGAAGGACGCCGGTGCGGCGGAGCCCGACGACGCGCCGAAGGTCTACGACCGGATCCGCTACAAGTCCGACGACGCGGGGATGCTCGACCTGCGGCGGAAGCACCTCTGGGTGGTGCCGTTCGAGGGATCGCCGCGCCGGATCACCGACGGCGACTGGGACGACACGCATCCGGCGGTCTCACCGGACGGCGCACACGTCGCGTTCACCTCGAATCGCTCGGCGGACCGGGATCGCAACACGGTCAGCGACATCTGGACGGTGCCGGTCGCCGGCGGCGCGCCCGCGCGCGTCACGACCGAACGCGGTCAGTACGCGAACGCATCGTGGTCGCCCGACGGCGCGGCGATCGCCTGCCTGGGTACCTCGGACGCCGTCGGCGCGGGTGCCCGCAACACGCGGGTGTGGCGTTTCGCGCGGACGGGCGGCGCGGGCAGTGACCTCCTGGGCGACTGGGACCGCACGACCGGCTCGCGCGTGATGGGCGACGTGCGCGGCGAGGCGGTCGCGCTGCCACCGGTCTGGACGCGCGACGGCCGCATCCTGTTCATCGGCTCCGATCAGGGCGCCGCGAATCTGTACTCCTGCCGGGCCGACGGAGGCGATGTCCGCGCGGAGACGCTCGGCGCGCATCAGCTCGTGACCGCGACGCTCGACCGCGACGCGCGCTGCTTCGCCGGCGTGATCGCGACAGCCACATCGCCTGGTGAGGTCGTCACCGGCCAGCCCGGTGACGGCATGCGCGCGATCACGACGCTCAACGCCGAGCTCCTCGGCGCGCGATACGTCGCCGCGCCGGAGCGCGTGCAGTTCACCGGTGCCGATGGGTGGGCCATCGAAGGCTGGCTCCTGCGACCGCGCGGCTTTGACCCGGCAAAGAAGTGGCCGCTCGTGCTCGAGATCCACGGCGGGCCGCACGGCGCGTACGGCTACTCCTTCTTCCACGAGTTCCAGGTGCTCGCCGGCCGCGGCTACGCCGTCCTGTATACGAACCCCCGCGGAAGCCACGCCTATGGCGACGCGTTCGTTCGCGCGTGCGTCGGCGACTGGGGCGGCAAGGATTACGAGGACCTCATGGCCGGCGTCGACCATGTGCTCGCGCTTGGCTGGGTCGACCGCGATCGGCTCTACGTCACGGGCGGCAGCTACGGCGGGTTCATGACGAACTGGATCGTCGGCCACACCGATCGCTTCAAGGCCGCGGCCACGCAGCGGAGCATCAGCAACAACGTGAGCGCGTTCGGCACGAGCGACATCGGCTGGCACTTCTGGCAGTTCGAGATGGGGGACGCGACGCCGTGGCGTGACGAGCACAAGCTCGTCGAGCGATCGCCCCTCACCTACATCGAGAATGTGAGGACGCCACTCCTCCTCCTGCATGCCGAGAAGGACTTCCGCTGCCCGATCGAGCAGGCCGAGCAGTTCTTCGTGGGGCTGAAGCTGCTCGGCAAGGAAGCCGTGTTCGTCCGGTACCAGGACGACAGCCACGAGCTCACCCGCGGTGGCAAGCCGAAGAACCGGATCGACCACGCGCGGCGCATCGCCGACTGGTTCGATGCCCATCCCTGACCTGCGGATCCGCCGCGGGACGCCGGACGACGCGCCGGCGATCGCGAGCGTGCGGGTGGACACCTGGCGCAGCGCCTACCGCGGTCTTCTCCCTGACGCGCTCCTCGACGGTCTCGATACCACCAACATCACGGCCAATTGGCGGCGTGGGCTCGAGACGATCGACCCCACCCGAGTCGCGTACGTGGCCGAGGTCGGCGGAGTGGTCATCGGCTTCGCGAGCGGTGGCCGCGCTCGCGCAGCGAACCCCGGTTATCCGGGCGAGGTGTACGCGCTGTACGTGCGCGACGCGCATCAGGGGAAGGGGATCGGGCGAGCGCTCTTGCGCGCAGCGGTAGCGGAGCTCGTGAAGCGGGGGCTCGACCCGATCGTCATCTGGACGCTGTTCGACAATCAAAGATCACGCGGGTTCTATGAGTCGCTCGGCGGCGCGGTCATCGGCGAGAAGCGCGAGCCGTTCGAGGGTCACGAGCTCCACGAGGTCGCGTACGGCTGGATGGATCCCGCGCCGCTCCTCGAGGCCTAGTCGGGGCGACCTGGCCCCAGGTCGACATCCTTCGGCGCGTCATCGGGGAGCTTCCAGCGGATGTACCCGTATCCGGTCTCGACGTGCTGCTTGTTCGCGTCGTCCGTCGCCGTCGCGAATGCGCGATCGAAGGCGGCGCGATCCTGCGTCTCGATCGCCGCGAACAGCGGAGCGAGCATTGCCGTCTCGTACGTCGCGAGACGTTCGGCGTACTTCGGCCGGATGATCGCGAGCCGCCGCTGCAGCGATCGCACGCGCCGCGCGTAGAACGCCGCGAGCGGCCAGTTGCCACCGCGCGCCGCAAACGCGCAGCGCCACCATGAATTGCCCACCAGCACCATCAGGTCCGCGGTGCCTGGAAGTCCGGCGGCGATGTGCTCGGGGCTGAGCTCGTCGGTCACGCCACAATTCTCCGCGATGGCTCACGATCATGGCGATCCGGTCACTTCATGGCGGATCTTCTGGACGAGCGACCTGCCATTCCGTCGCCGGCTTGCGGTCGCCGCGGCGAACGTGCTCCGGCGGGTCACGAAGCCGCCGCACGACTGCTGCGGACATCCCGGTGAGCCGGGCTGCTGACGTCCCGCACCGGCGGACGGTCGTTCGCCTGACGCGCATCCCGGCTACCATCGGCCCGAATGAAGGAATTCCTCGAAGGCCGCCGCTTCGGCTTCGCGCTGCGTCCGCAGCTCGGCTACATCGCGCTCGGCCTGGCGCTCGCGGTCACGCTCCTCGACCTCATGGCCTGGTTCGGCTGGGGCGCGCGCGACACCAACGGCTACGTCATCGCGAACGCCTGGGTCGCGGTCGCCGTCACGGTCGTCGCGGCGCTCGCCACCATCACCGCGTTCATCGAATCCAGCGATGCGCCCGAAGAGGATCGCTCGCTCGCGCGGCTCGACGTGCTTGCGGCGTTCGTCGTGGTCCTGCTGTACGCGGTGTCGAGCGCGCTCCGGATCGTGGATCAGGGCGCGGCCGCCGCCTCACCGGGCGCGGTCGTGGCCGCCTTTGCGGGCCTCATCGTGCTGCTCGTAGACGGCGTGATCGCCGCGACCCTCTACTCGAGCCGGGAATGGGCGGTCCTCGACGAAGAGGAGTACGAGCCCCGCCGGCACCAGAAGCGGCGCCGCGCGAGCTAGGGGGTCTCGCTCGCCTACACCGCTGCTCCGGTCAGGAAGAACAGCACCCGCGCGCTGACCTCACCGGCGAGCACGCAGCCCAGGCCGACGAAGAGCAACCCGGTCGAGGCTTGGGTATTCATCCGCGCCGTCCACCACGCCGCGAGCGCGACCGCGAGGGTCATGAACAGCCCGACACCGACCCGGAGCCCGGCCGCCACGACGAAGGCCGGCTCCATGTTGAGCGTGAGCTCGCCGCGCGCGATGGCGATCGCCACCAAGATGATCTGCAGCACCACCGCGCCGACGAGCACGAGCGCCGCGCGCTGAAGCGGTCCGGACGAGAGCTTGGGCGTCACGAGATACCAGTGGCCGAGCAGCATCGCGGCGTCGGCGCCGCCGAGCGCGAGGGCGCCGAGTGGGAGCGCCACGAGCGCGAAGACGTCGAACGCCGAGGTCGATGGCCGCGCGACGGCCGCAAGCACGAGATCGAACATGCCGGCGAGGACCGTGATGATGCCAACGGCTTCGCGCACGGTCTTCCACGGTGTGAACGATCCGATCAGCTGCGCGACGACGAGCACGATCACGACGATGAGCACCTGGGCGAACGCGGCGAGCGCGCCCGCATCGAGACCCGCGCGGGCCACGAGATCGCCGCGCGGTAGCGCGGGCAGTAGGACGCCGGCGAACGCGATGGCCCCGGCGTCGACGAACGCGGTGAGCTTCAGGAAGCCCGATGGCGCCGCTTCGGTGCGGTCGATGTACCACATCAGGAACGCACCGCCGATCGCGAGCTCGACCATGAGCACGCACAGCACGAGTGGAAGCGTGGCGAGGGCCATCTAGCCGAACAGATCGTCGGAGCGCGGCGTCGCTCCGGTGCGGTCGATCGCGAGGTGGAAGTACTCCTTGCCCGCTCTGCGCTTCAGCAGGTCGTAGAAGAAGTCGCGATCCTTGTGCTGGGTCTTGTGACACTCGAACGCTGCGGCCTTGCGCTTCTCGAACTCCGAGACGTCGATGATGTGGGTCGGTGTCGTGGCGCCGAACGCCGCCGGCGCGTCCGCCACGTATGGCGTCGCGCTGAAGAAGAGCCGTCGCCCGAGGTGTGGCGCGCCCCGCTCGGGGTACTGATCCGCCACGGCTGCTCGAGCGAACGCCCGTGCCGCGAAATACGACGCTGAGCGGTGATCGTCGTGCTCGCTGCCGGCGCCCTCGGGCCCGAACGTGCAGACGATCTCGGGCCTGACCTCGCGGATCGCCTGCACGATGTCAGCGGTGATGACGTCCGCGGGCGCGTCCTTGAGGCCGCCATCCGGATACCGCAGGAGCCTCGACCACTGGTAGCCGATGACCTGGACCGCCGCGGCCCATTCCTTCGCTCGCTCGGTGCCGAGGTCGAGCTTCGACCACGAGCCGAAATCCTTCCCCAGCCACAGGCCCGCGTCACCGCGGGTGAGCGTCAGCAGCGCGACCGTGTGTCCGGCCGCCGCGAGCTTCATGGGCGTGCCGGAGACGAACGATTCGTCGTCGGGATGGGCGTAGATGAAGAGCGCAGTGCCGATGCACGACAGGTTAGCGTTCGCCGCGGATGACCGACGCGCACGACCGCGAGATCGCGACGATGTTCGACCGGATCGCCATTCGCTACGACTTCCTCAATCGCGTGCTCTCGTTCGGCACTGACGTCGGCTGGCGCCGCCGGACGATCGCGCGCGCGGACATCCGGCCGGGGTCGTGGGTCCTCGACATCGGCGCGGGGACCGGCGATCTGTCATTCGCCGCGGCCGCGCGTGGCGCCTCGGTCGTCGCGATCGACCTGTCGCCCGGGATGCTCGCGGTGCTATCGCGGCGCGCGACCGGCATGCAGCGCGCGCGTGTCCGGCCGCTCGTCGGGAACGCCGAGGCGTTGCCGCTTCCTGACGCGAGCATCGATCGCATCGTCAGCGGCTTCACGGTTCGCAACGTGGGCGACCTCGGCCGAGCGTTCGCGGAGCTGCGCCGTGTGCTGCGGCCCGATGGCCGTGCTGTGGTGCTCGAGCTGTCGCATCCGCCGAGCCCGGTCTTCGCGCAGCTGTTCGCCCTTTACTTCTCCTTCCTCCTCCCACCGCTCGCGAGACTGCTGGGTGGCGATGGTCGCGCATACCGGTACCTGCCTGAGTCGCTGCGGTCGTTTCCCGACGCCGAGCGTCTCGCGGCGATGCTTCGCGACGCGGGCTTCAGCACGGTGACCTACGAACGAGTGACGTTCGGGATCGCGGCCATCCACATCGCCGAGGTCTAGGCTGCGGCCCGTGGACTTCGACATCCCCGAAGAGCTCCTGCTCCTGGGACGCACGGTCCGTGAGTTCGTCGAGGGCCGGCTGGTCCCCATCGAGAAGCAGGTCGAGGACGACGACAAGATCCCCGACGCGATCCTCAAGGAGATGGGGGCGCTTGGCTTCTTCGGGCTGCCGTTCCCCGAGGAGTACGGCGGCGTGGGTGCCGGTGACCTCGGCTATTGCGTCGCGCTCGAGGAGTTCGGGCGGACCTCGGCCGCGTTCTCCAATCTCATCGGGGCGCACACCTCCATCGGCTCGATGTCCATCTATCTCGGCGGGACCGAGGCTCAGAAGAAGCAGTACCTCCCCGATCTGACCGCGGGCCGGAAGATCGCGGCGTTCTCGCTCACCGAGCCGTCCAGCGGCTCCGACGCCGCGTCGATCCAGACGACCGCCATCAAGCGCGGGGACCGCTGGATCCTGAACGGCACGAAGATCTGGGTCACCAATGGCCCGATCGCCGATGTCGTCGTGGTCTATGCGGCCAACGACCGCAGCCTTGGCCCGCGCGGCGGCATCAGCGCATTCATCGTGGAGAAGGGGTTTAAGGGGTTCCGCGGCGGGAAGGTCGACGACAAGATGGGCCTTCGCGGCAGCTACACCGGCGAGCTCATCTTCGAGGATTGCGAAGTGCCCGACGAGAACGTGCTCGGCGGCACGCCGGGCGCCGGCTTCCGCACCGCGCTCGGCGCGCTCGACATCGGGCGCATCTCGCTCGCCGCGGGCGCCGTCGGCTCGAGCCAGCATCTTCTCGAGCTTGCGATCGCGCACAGCAAGCGGCGGGTCCAGTTCGGGAAGCCCATCGCCGTCAACCAGGCGATCCAGTGGATGCTCGCGGACTCGGCGGTCGAGATCCACGCGGCGCGGCTCATGGTCTACGACGCCGCGGCGAAGATGGATCGCGGCGTCCGCGCCTCGAACGAGGCCGCGATGGTGAAGCTGTTCGCGTCCGAGATGGCCGGGCGGGTCGTCGACCGGGTGCTGCAGATCCACGGCGGCATGGGCTACATGAAGGGGTCGCCGGTGGAGCGAGCGTATCGGGATGCCCGCATCCTGCGGATCTACGAGGGGACCAGCGAGGTCCAGCGCATGATCATCGCGGAGGAGCTGCTCAAGGCCTAGGGGAGGTCTCACGACATGGCACAGCGCATCGCGGTCACGGCCCGGACGGGCACGCTGTCACCGAAGCACGCCAAGAACTACGACGCCGAGGTCCCCGCGTCGCTCGAGTATCCGGCCGTGCCGCTGCACGCGATCCTCGATCAGGCGGCCGAGCTCTATCCGGCGTCGACGGCCACGATCTTCTTCAACGCGAAGAAGTCGTACCGCTCGCTCCTCGCGGACGCGAAGCGGTTCTCGGCCGGGCTGCGCGCGCTCGGCGTGAAACAGGGCGACAAGGTCGCCATCGACCTCCCGAACTGCCCGCAGTTCCTCGTCGCCTTCTACGGCGCGTTGCGCATCGGCGCGGTCGTCGTTCCGTGCAATCCGTTGTACACGCCACCCGAGCTGCGTCACCAGCTCGCCGACTCCGGCGCCGAGACGATCGTCGTCCTATCGCGCCTCTATCCGGTCGTGAAGGCCGCGCGCGAGGGCACGAAGCTCCGCAACGTCATCGTGACGAACATCAAGGAGGAGATGCCGCCGCTCCTGCGCACGCTGTTCACCATCGCGAAGGAGAAGAAGGACGGGCACCGCGTCCCGTTCGCTCACGATCCCGGGGCGATCGCCTTCCAGAAGGTGCTGTCGCTCGGCGGGGACGACTCGGCCGCGACGGTGCGATCGGACGACGTCGCGGTCCTGCAGTACACCGGCGGCACGACCGGCACGTCGAAGGGCGCGATGCTCTCGCACCGCGCGCTCGTCGCGAACGCGCTCCAGTGCAAGGCGTGGTTCGGCAAGGCGATGCGAGACGGCAAGGACGCCGTGATGGGCGTGATGCCCCTGTTCCACGTCTACGGCCTCACCACGGTCATGAACTTCGCCGTGCTCTCGGGCGGCGCGATCATCCTCGAGCCCGCGGCAGACCTCGAGCACTGGATGAAGGATATCCAGCGCCACAAGCCGAAGCTGTTCCACGGGTCGCCGCGCATCTACAACGGGATCAACAACTCACCGCTCGCGAAGAAGTACGACCTGCACTCGATCGTCGCATGCATCTCGGGCTCCGCGCCGCTGCTCATGGAGACGGCGCGCAAGTTCCGCGAGCTCACCGGCGCGAACCTCGTCGAGGGGTACGGCCTGACCGAGGCCTCGCCGGTCACGCACTGCAATCCGGTCTTCGATACCGCTAAGAACAGGATCGGGACCATCGGCCTCACGTTCCCCGACACCGAGACGCGCATCGTCGATCTCGAGACCGGCGAGACCGACGTCACGCCGGGTCAGGCCGGCGAGCTCCTCATCCGCGGGCCGCAGCTGATGGACGGCTACTACAACAAGCCCGAGGAGACGGCGCAGACGCTGAAGGACGGGTGGTTGCACACGGGCGACATCGCGACCATCGACGCGGACGGCTACGTCGCGATCGTTGATCGCAAGAAGGAGATGATCATCGTCTCCGGCTACAACGTGTATCCGCGCGAGGTCGAGGAGACGCTGGCGAAGCATCCCGCCGTCCTCGAGGGTGCGGCGATCGGCGTCCCGCACGCGATCAAGGGCGAAGAGGTCAAGGCGTTCGTCGTCCTCAAGCCGGGCCAGACCGCGACCGCGGACGAGCTCATCGCGTTCTGCCGCGAGCAGCTCGCGCCATTCAAGGTCCCGAAGGCGATCGAGTTCCGGGCGTCGCTGCCGAAGACGCAACCGGTGGGGAAGATCCTGCGACGCCAGCTCGCCGAGGAGGACAAGAAGAAGCGCGAATCCGCGACGTGATCGGCGACCGCGAGCGCGCGACGCTCGTCACCGCCTGCGGCACCTTCGTGCCCGAGGGGCAGCCGGGCGCGATCGCCGACGCGATCGTCGCGGAGCTCGCGGCCATCGGCCGGCCGAAGCTGCTTGCAGATCTTCGCCTGTTCCTGCGTCTGATCGACTCCCGTCTCGTCAATGCGGTGCTCATCCAACGGCCGACCCGCTTCAGCGACCTCGCGCAGAGCGAGCGCGAGGCGTACCTGCGTCGCTGGGCCGACTCGCGCGTGCCGCTCCTGCGGAGCGGGTTCCAGGCGGTGAAGCGGCTGTCGCTGTTCATCGCGTACTCGCGACCCGAGGCCGGCGCCGCGGTGCTGCTGCCTGAGACCGGATACGTCCGTCCCGATCCGCTACCGCTCCCTGACCGGCCGCTGGCGATCGCGCCGCTCGCGGTCCACGACGCCGACACGCTCGACTGCGACGTGTGCGTCGTCGGATCGGGCGCCGGCGGTGCAGTCGCTGCGTCCGAGGCCGCGCAGGCCGGTCGCTCGGTCATCGTCCTCGAGCGCGGGCCGTCGTGGAGCGAGACCGATCTCGTGCCGCGCGAGGCCGAAGGGACTGCGCGGTTCTTCTGGGATCGCGGGCTTGCGGCGACCGACGATCTCGGCGTCGTGCTGTTCGCCGGCCGGGCCCTCGGCGGTGGCACCGTCGTGAACTGGATGACCTCGCTTCGCCTGCCCGACGACATCCGCGCGGAGTGGGAGACGCTCGGCGCGGATGGCATGGGGCCCGAGCTCGACGAGCATTACGCAGCGGTCGAAGAGCGCAGCGACGTGAACCTCGACGAGAGCGTCCGCAACGCGCAGAACGACGCGCTCGCCCGCGGGCTCGACGCGCTGGGTAAGCCCTGGTCGGTGATCCCGCGCAACGCGCGCGGCTGCGGCGACTGCGGGCACTGCGGCATGGGGTGCCGGGCCGGAGCGAAGCGCTCGACGGCGCGCACCTTCCTGGCCGACGCGGTCGCGCGCGGCGCGCGCGTGATCACCGACTGCGAGGCCCGCACGATCACGACCGCGAGCGGCGCGGTGACCGGCGTGACCGCGGTCGCCGGCGAACGGCGCATCACCGTCCGAGCCCCGCGCATCGTCCTCGCCGGTGGCGCGATCGGCACACCGGCGCTCCTCCTGCGCTCCGGCCTGGGTGGACCGCTGGCCGGGCGGCGCCTGTTCCTCCACCCGGTGCCCGCGGTCTTCGCGCGCTACCCCGATCCGATCCGGATGTGGTCCGGCGTGCCGCAGAGCGTGGTATCCGACGCGTTCGCGCGGCTCGACGGCGCGTACGGCTTCCGGCTCGAGGTGCCGCCCGTCCTACCTGGCGTCGCGGCCGCGGGGACCCCGTGGCGTTCGGCGTCCCAGCATCGCGACACGCTGCGCGCGATCGATCACTACGCGGCGTTCATCCCGATCGTGCGCGACCGCGAGCCGGGCCGGGTGCACGTGGACCGCGACGGCGCCGCGCTCGTGTCGTACGCCGTTCGCGGTGCGGATGCCGCGATGTGCGTCCGCGCGATCGTCGAGACCGCGAAGGTCCATCTGGCCGCCGGGGCCAGCCTGGTCCGCACGCTGCACACGCGGCCGCTCGCGCTCGAGCCGGGCGGCGACGTCGCCGCGTTCGCCGCCGCGGTCGCGCACCGTGGTGTCGCGCCGAACACCGTCGGGATCTTCAGCGCGCACCAGATGGGCACTGCGGGGATGGGACACGGGCAAGACAGCGTGAGCGATCCAGACGGCGCGATCCGCGGCGTCCGCGGCCTGCACGTCGTCGACGCGAGCGCCTTCCCGAACGCGTCCGGCGTGAATCCGATGCTCACCGTGATGGCGCTCGCGCGCCGGAACGTGCGGCGCATGCTCGCGTCCTAACGAAGGGTCTTACTCGACCGCGTAGATCTGCCAGTCCTGCGGCACGCCCTTCAGCTGCTTGCGGCCTCGATCGACGAACGCGAGATCGGATCCGGTCACAAGCTCCTTCACGGTGCTCGAGCAGAGGATCTCGCCGGTGGCGGCCTCGGCCTCGATACGTGCCGCGATGTGCACCGCGATCCCGCCGATCTCGTTCCCTCGCAGCTCGATCTCGCCGGCATGCAGACCGCACCGGATGTCGATCCCCGCCGCTCGGAGCCGGTCGCGGATCGCCTGGGCGCAGCGGATCCCGCGCGCCGGTCCGTCGAACGTCGCGAGGACGCCGTCGCCGGTGGCGCGATGCAGCCGTCCCCGGAAGGCCTCGAGCTGAACGCGAACGATCTCGTCGTGCGTGTCGAGGACCTCCCGCCACCGGTGGTCGCCGAGCTGCGCCGCCTTGTCCGTCGAGCCGACCATGTCCGTGAGCAGCACGGTCGCGAGCACACGGTCGACATCCTGCGCGCGACGCGCACCGGTCACGAACTCCTCGATCTCGTTGAGGAGGCCGTCGCTGTCGCCGAGGTACACGAAGCCGTCCGCACCCTCGAGCTCGACGAGCTTGGCGCCAGGGATGTTGGCCGCGAGGTAGCGGCCAAGCTCCACGGGAAAGAAGCGGAACGATCGCCGGTGCAGGACCAGCGTCGGCACGTGGATGGTCGCGAGGACGTGCCGGACGTCCACGCCGAAGACCAGCTTCGCCATCGCCGTGCTTCGACCGGGGCTCGCACTCATGCGCTGATAGCGCGCCCACCACTGTTTGTAGCGCTCGTCGTCGGCGACCGATGGGCCGAACACATCGGCGACCCCGCCGGTGCCCCACGTCTCTTTCGTGCGTGCCAGGAAGGCAGTGACCTCGCCGTCCGTCAGGCCGATCGGATAGTCGTCGGCGCGGGTCAGCTTCGCGCCCGTGTTCACGAGGACGAGCGAGGCGGTGCGCTGCGGCTGCGTCGCGGCGAAGAGGCACGCCAGCGGGCCACTGTCGCCGACCCCGATGATCGTCGCGCGCTCCGATCCCGCCGCGTCCATCACTGCACGAATGTCGTCCGCCCAGTCCTCCCACGTTGGATCGGCGACCTGTAGCGGATCGGACGCGCCCGAGCCCCGCTTGTCGAACACGATGAGGCGGCCCATCGTGGCCAGCCGCCGGAGCATCGCCGCGAACCGCGGCTCCTCCCAGCGGCCGTCGACGTGACTGAACCACGCGGACATGAACACGATGTCACGCGGGCCATCGCCCACGGTCTGGTACGCGATGTGATCGTCGCCGCAGCGCGCGTAGCGCGTCTCGAGTGTCGCCATCGTCCCGCGAGAGGCTAGCGCGCCGCTGCCCTAGGGTACGGCCCGTGCCCGCCACGAAGGCTCCGCCGACGATCGTCTCGAGCGGCAATGGACGCGGCGCGCTTGGAACCGGTGTCCGCATCCTCGCGAAGGGTGGCAGCGCCCTCGACGCCGTCGAAGCATGCGCGCGGATCGTCGAGTCCGATCCGGCCGACGACACCGTCGGATACGGCGGTCTGCCGAACGTGCTCGGCGTCGTCGAGCTCGACGCATCGATCGTCGACGGCACCACGCACGCGGCCGGGTCCGTGGCCGCGCTCACCGGATTCATGCACCCGATCACGGTGGCCCGCGCGGTGCTGGAGCGACTGCCGCACGTGATGCTGGTCGGCGCAGGCGCGGCGCGCTTCGCGCGCGAGATCGGTGCCGAGGAGGGGGAGCTGCTCACGCCGGAGTCGCGCGAGAAGTGGATCGCGCGGCTGCGGGACGCCAAACAGACCCCCGCATCGATCGCCGCGGCGAAGGCGCTCGCGCCGATCGTGCTCGAGATGGTCGAGGAGCACGGCACCGTGAACTTCATCGCGATCGACAAGCGCGGCAACGTCGCCTCGGCCGTGACGACGAGCGGCTGGGGGTTCAAGTACCCGGGCCGGGTCGGCGACTCGCCGATCATCGGTGCGGGCCACTACTCCGACAGCCGCTACGGCGGCGCGGCGTGCACCGGGTTCGGGGAGCTTGCGATGCGCAACGTCACGACGAAGACGGCCGTCGATCGTCTCGCGCGCGGAGACGGCGCAGCGGCCGTCGCCGAAGCGGCGATCGCGGACGCGAACGCGCTCGTCGGCCATGGGAGCCGCCTGAACATCGTCGTGCTCGCCGCGAACGGCGACCACGCTGCCGCGACCACGAAACGCGGCGTGCGGTACGCCTATCAGTCCGTCGGGATGACCCGGGCAGCGCTCAAGCCGCGCGCGATCGTCCGCCGCAGCTCGCGATGAAGCTCCGCTGGGCGGCCTACGCGGCCTACGCGAACTCCATCACCGCGATCGCGCAGCTGCTGAGCTCCGGCGGTGACCCGAAGGCGAATGGCGTGGCTGGGCTCGTCAACAACGCGGCCGGAGTGCTGTGGGCGGCGAGCTTCGTGC
Organism: Candidatus Limnocylindria bacterium; assembly: GCA_036569845.1. GTDB lineage: Bacteria > Chloroflexota > Limnocylindria > P2-11E > P2-11E > UBA4735. The sequence continues at coordinate 34,631 of DATCPY010000180.1, forward strand.
CGCTCGCGTACCTCTTCTACCGCGCGTCGCGAACGCACGCCAACATCGTCAGCGCCGCCGTGTTCGGGTTCGGACTGTTCGCGTTCGGCGCGGCCGCGTTCCTCGAGATCGCGACTGCGACCGGACGGTTCACCTTCGACCAGGAGACCGTCGCGTACTACCCCGTGCTCGGCGGGATCGGCGTGTGGCTGCTCATGGCCTGCGGCATCGCGATCATGGAGACCGACCTGCCGCGCGCGCCGCTCGCCTTCGGCGCGATCATCGGCGGCCTCTGGTTCACCGCGAACGTGCTGTTCGGCGCCGGCGGCCTGCCATCGCCCACGATCGAAGGTCCGGTCAACGACCTCACCGACAGCGGCATCCTGCTGCTCGAGACGGCGTTCCTGCTGCAGCCGTTCTGGGGGCTCTGGCTCGGGCGATCGCTCCTCGCGCCGCCGGCAGCTCGGACGCCTGCTCGGCCCTAGTTGAGCTGGGGGCCGAAGCTCCGCCACAGCAGGTTCGCGACGGACAGCACGAGCAGCACGACGATGAGCTGACGGAACCGCTTCTGGTCGAGCCGGCTGCGGAAGTAGATGCCGGCCATGAGCGCGAGCAGCGTCGGGACCAACCCGATCAGACCGATCGCGACGATGTCGGGTGTGTACAGGCCCAGCAGCGCGTAGCCGATGAGCTGCACGACCGCGTTCAGCTGGAAGACCGACGCGACGGCGAGGACGTAGTCCCGCGGATCGAGCTTCCGCGCATGCAGATACGAGCCGATGAGCGGGCTCGCGATCGAGGTCGTCCCCTGCAGCACCCCGCTGAAGAATCCGACCGCGGGGCCGGCCACGCGCGCACGGCGCGCGCCAGGATCACCGAGCAGGCGCTCTCCGCGCGACAGGAAGACCACGACCATCAACGAGATCAGGATGGCGAAGGTCCGCTGGTCCAGCAGCGCGAGGAGATTCACGCCGAGGGCTGTGCCGATCGCGCTCGCGACCAGGATCCAGGCGAGACCGCGAAGCACCTCGATCCGCCGCCAGCCCTGGACGACCAGAAGCGTGTTCGCGACGAAGATGGGGATCGTCACGATGACGACCGCGGCCTTGGGACCGAAGACCCCCGCGAGGATCGGCGTGGCCAGCAGCGGCAGGCCCATCCCCGTCGTGCCCTTCGCGAAGCCGGCGATCGCGAGACCGACGACCAGGATCAGGAGATCGCCGGTGCTCATGCGCGCTCGCCGGCGAGCGCCCTCCGGTACAGGCTCACCACATGCTGGTGAGCATGCCGCCGTCCACCTGCAGGCTCACGCCCGTGATGTACGACGCGCGCGGGGATGCGAGGAACACCGCGGCCGCCGCGAACTCTTCCGGCCGGCCATAGCGGCCGAGCGGGATGACGCCCTTCTCGAAGCGCTCCTGGATCCGTTCCACCGGGACGCCCTCGCGCTTGGCGGTATCGGCGTCGAGCTCCGCGATCCGTTCGGTGGAGATCCGCCCCGGCTGGATCGCGTTCACCCGGATCCCGTCCGCGGCGAGCTCGGTCGAGAGCGTCTTGAGCAGGCCGTGCACCGCGGCGCGCAGTCCGTTGGACAGCATGAGCGTCCCATACGCGGGCGAGCCCGGCTGCCGGACGGACGTCGACGTCGAGAACACGATCGAGCCTCTCGACGTCTTCAGCTCGGGCACCGCAAGACGGGTCAGCCGTACCGCCGAGAGGAGCGTCAGCTCGAACGCCTTCTGCCACGCCGCGTCGTCGAGGTCCGCGAAGGTGCCGGGCTTCGGACCGCCGGCATTCACGATGAGGATGTCGATCCCGCCGAGCGCGCTCGTGGCCCCTTCGACGAACGCGCGGCAGCCGGCCTCGGTGCTGACGTCCGCGGCGATGCCGATCGCAGCACCGATCTCCTTCGCCACCTGCTCGATGCGCTCGCGCTCCCTCGAGCAGATCGCGACGCGTGCGCCTTCCTTCACGAACTCCGCGGCGATCGCGCGCCCGAGCCCCTTGCTCGCGGCCGCGACGAGGACGCGCTTGCCGTCGAGGCCGAGGTCCACCGCTAGCTGAGGGCGCCGAGCGCGACGGCCACCAGGATCACGACCGCGAGCGCGACGCGGTAGATGACGAAGATGTTCAGCGAGTGCGTCCGGAGGTACCGGACCATGAACGCGACCGCCGCGAGGCCGGAGAGGAACGACACGGCGAAGCCGATCGCGACGACGTCGAGCTCCGCCGTGAGGCCCGAGAGCTTCCGCGCGTCGAGCAGGGTCTTCAGCGCCGCGCCGAGGATGATCGGCGTCGAGAGCAGGAACGCGAGGCGCGTGGCGTCGGGACGTTCGAGCCCGCGGAACAGGCCGGCGGAGATCGTGACGCCCGAGCGCGAGATGCCTGGCAGGAGCGCGATCGCCTGCGCCGCGCCGACGACCAGCGCGTCGGTGAGGGTCACGCGGTCGAAGCGGCGCCGGCGCGTGCCGAGACGTTCGGCCAGGACGAAGATGGCAGAGCCGACGAGCAGCCCCGCCGCGATGTACAGGACGCTCCGGAACGTCGTCGATACCGCGCTCTCGAACAGCACGCCGGCGATGGCCGCCGGGATCGTTCCGACGATGATCACGAGTGGCAGGCGCCAGCGGCCGTGCAGCACATCGTTCAGCAGTCCGATCCAGGTGGTCGCGAAGTACAGCAGCACCGCGAGCGCCGTCCCGAGATGGAGCGCGACGTCGAAGCTCAGCCCGAACTTCTCGGGGTCGAGCTTCAGGGCATCGGACACGAGGATCAGGTGCGCGGTCGAGCTCACCGGCAGGAACTCGGTCAGCCCCTGCACCAGGCCGAGGATGATGGCGGCGAGCTGGTCACTCACTCAGCGGATGTTCGCACGCGCAGCCCGGAGCGCGTCGTGGGCCTCTCTCTCGTGCCCGAGCACGGCCTCCAGGGCCTTGGCGATCCCGCGGCGGTGGCCGGGATCGAGGAACCGCATCGCGACCGACGGATCGAACGGCTTGGTGCCAAGCTTCTCGAGGGCCTCGACGACGTAGCCGTACGACTCCGCGGCGCTGAGGAGATCCCCGCCCGGCGTCGCGATGAGCGAGCGCAGCCCGCGCAGGAAGCGCCCAGCGGCCCGGCGCTTGTCCGCGAGGACGACCCGCATCGCATGTTCGGCGAAGGCGGCAGTTCCGGCGTGCTTCGTGTCGGCCCACCGGGCGTCATCGCGGAGCGCCACCGCCCAGCCGGCCAGCGCCGCCTCGGAGCCGGCCGCGCGGGCGATCCCGGCGTCGAGGCCGTCGATCGCGACCCGCGTTCGGTCGGCTGCGGGCGCCCGGTCGAGAAAGACGGGGCCGCCGTGCTCGGCGTCCTGGAAGTCGGGCCACGCGATCTCGCTCGGCTTGTCGTCCTTGTCGAAGAACGTGCGCACGAGGAAGTGATCGTCGTCGACGTATCCGACGATGAGGCCGTACTCGGGCGGTCCGACGGCTCCGCGGATCAAGGGCGGGAGCTTGTCGTCGATCGCTTCGCGGATCCGAGATCCAACGAGTGCGCGGAGCTCCTCGTCGTATGGCGGCGGCACGTCGTCGAGCTTCACGCCGGCGGCGCGCGCCGCCAGGGCGAGCGTCTCGGGGTCGCGCGGTGTCGCGGCGAGCGGATCGAATCCCTCGAGGTCGATGGTCGCGTCGAACGCCGCGCCTGATGCGCCCATCAGCCAGTCGTACTCGGCCTTCGTGGCGGTGGACAGTACGGCGGGGAAGCTGCATTCGCGGCCCGCGCCGAAGTGCAGCGGCGCGATGTCCTTGAGCAGCTTCGTCAGCTCGCCGTCCGGCTCACCGTCAGGCGCCTCCGATGGACAGCTCGGAGATCACGAACGTCGGACTGCCGAGGCCCGACGAGCCGAACGTGAGGTCGTCCGCGACGCCGGTGATCGCGGAGAGCAGGGTCGTGAGATTGCCGGCGATGGTGATGCCCTGCACCGGGTACCTGCGCTCGCCCTTCTCGAGGTACTCGCCGGTCGCGCCCAGGGAGAACTCGCCTGAGATCGGATCGATCGTGTGAAGGTTGAGCAGCGACGTGATCCGCAGTGACCGGTCGAGGCTCTTGACCAAGTCTTCGGGCGCGATCGCGCCGGGCGCGAGGTGGAAGTTCGCCGCGCCGATCCGGCTCGGCGCCGCGTACGACCCGCGCCGCGCGTTGCCGGTCGGCGGCTGGTCCATCTTCTTCGACGTCTTGAGTGACGAGAGATAGCCGCGGAGCACCCCCTTGTCGACGAGGGTCCGCGTGGTCGTCGCGACGCCCTCACCGTCGAACGGCGCGCTGCGCAGTGCGCCCGGGGTGCGCGCGTCGTCGACGATCGTGACGCGTTCGCTCGCGACGGGCTCGCCGAGCTTGCCGGCGAAGAGGCTCTTGCCCTTGATGACCGAATCGGCGGAGAACAACGGCACGAGCGCGCCAAGGAGCGACATGCCCATGTACGGATCGAGCACGATCGGGAGGGTCTGGGTCTTGAACGGCTGCGCGCCGAGCTTGCCGACGGCCAGCTCCGCGGCGCGCCGCCCCACGGCCTCCGGATCGACGGCCGCGAAGGTCCGCTTGGCCTCCCCGTGATAGCCGATCTGACGCTCCTCGCCCGCGGTCGCGACCACGGACGTGCCGACACTGAAGTACGTCTCGCGGTACGAGCCGCGGACGTCGGCGGTCGTTGCGACGATGGTGGTCATCGTGCCGTCGCTGTACGTCGTCTTTCGGAACCCGCTGATGCGCGGATCCACGTTCTTCGCGGCGCGCTCCACGGCGAGCGCGACGTTCGTGCGCTCCATGACCGAGCGGCCGTCGATGCCCGCTTCGTACAAGCCGAGGTCGGGGCTTTCGATCTTGCGTGTCGCGATCGAGACGTCGGGGTCGGGCTCGGTCACCTCCGCGATGTCCCGCGCGGCGGTCACGCACTCCTCGATCCCGTTGGCCGACAGGTCGCTCGAATAGGCGAACCCGACGTGACCGCCGCGGAGCACGCGGACGCCGATGCCCCGCTCGCCACGCGTGATCGCATTCTCGACGTCACCGTCGCGCACCTCGATCGAGGTCGACTGGCCGTCGCGCAGGAACACCTCGCCGCCATCGACCCGCAGCCCCTTGATCGAGCCGATCGCGCGATCGACCACAGCCTCGTTGGTCAGCTTCTCGCTCACTTGGGGGTGTCCTTGACCTTGCCGCCGACGACGACGCTCGGGATGCGGAGGGTCGGCTGGGCGTCGGCCACCGGCGCGCCCTGGCCATCTTTGCCGCATGTCCCCACCGAATAGCCGAGGTCCGTCCCGACCATGTCGATCTCGCTCATGAGCTTGGGGCCCTGGCCGACGAGCGTCGCGCCGCGCAGCGGCTCGGCCTGCTTGCCGTCGCGGATGCGGTAGCACTCAGTGATCTCGAACGCGAAGTTGCCGCTCACCACGTCGACCTGTCCGCCGCCCATTCCCTTGACGAAGATGCCGTCCGGCACGGAGGCGAGGATCGCCGCGGGGTCCGATGTGCCGCGCGCGATCATCGTCGTCGTCATCCGGCAGATCGGCAGGTGCCGGAACGATTCGCGCCGGCCATTGCCGCTTTCGGGGATTCCCAGCTTCCGGGCGTGCTTCTTGTCGCTGAGGTATGTCTTCAGGATCCCGTTCTCGATGAGCACGGTGCGGTGGGTCTGGGTCCCCTCGTCGTCCATCGCCTGCGTGCCGCGCTTGCCTGGGTCGGTGCCGTCGTCGATGACGGTGATCAGCTCGCTCGCGACCTTCTGACCGAGCCGGCCGGAATAGACGGACATGCCCTTGAGGTTCAGATCGGCTTCGAGCCCATGGCCGACCGACTCGTGGATGAGCGTGCCGCCGGCATCGCTCGCGAGCACGACGGTGTACGTCCCCGCGGGCGCAGGCGTGGCGGCGACGTTCTGGACCGCAAGGCGTGCCGCGGTGTCGGTCGTCTCGAGGACCGCGGCTTCCGTGAGCATCTCGAAGCCTTCGGTGCCGGCCTTCGCCTTGTAGCCGGACTCGAGCACCTCGCCCTGCTTCGCGGTGACGAGGACGCCCAACACGAGCCGCGTCCTGGTGTCCTTCCGGAACCGGCCCTCGCTGTTCGCGACGACGACGTCCTGGACGCTCTCGCGGTACAGCACCGTCACCTGATGCACCCGCGGATCGAATGCCCGCGCGCGCTCGTTCGCGAGCTTCATGAGCTCGACCTTGCGCTCGATCGGCACCGTCCGCGGATCGATCTGCACCACAGAGGGGCGGGGAAGCGTGTCGGCGGAGATCGCCGCCACCTCGTGGACGCCGCCGTCGTCCCCGATCGCGGCCGCCGCGCGACCCGCGATCGCAAGGAGATCGTCCCCATCGTTCACGTTCCCGTTGGCGTACACGCCGCGATCGCCCGTCGCGACACGGATGCCCGCGCCCTGATCCACGCCGGTGATGGCGTCCTCGAGCTTGTTGTCATCGAGGGTCAAGGTCACGACGTTCGAGCGCTCCCAGAACAGCTCGGCCCAGTCACCGCCGCGAGACAGCGCGGTGCGCAGCGCGCGAGCAGCATCCGTCTCGGTGACGGTCATGGTGCGGGGCAGCGTGACGGTAGAGATGGTTCGCTCCTCCCCTAGAGGGGTCGCAGTTTAGCCCGCGCGCTCGCCGATGACCGTGACGGTCGCGCTCCGCGTGCGCGGACCATCGAACTCCGCGAAGTAGATCCCCTGCCACCGGCCGAGGTCGAGGCCCCCATCTCTGATCGCGACGGTCACATCGCCGCCGACGACGACCGACTTGATGTGCGCGGGTCCGTTTCCCTCCGCGTGGCGGTAGTCACCCTGGTCGGGCACCAGCCGCTCGAGTGTCGTGAGCAGATCGCGCTGCACGTCCGGGTCGGCGTTCTCGTTGATGAAGATCGCGGCGGTCGTGTGCGTGACGGTCACCACGCAGAGGCCATCACGGATCTTCGACTCCTGCACCTTCTCGGCGATCCGCTCGGTGATGTCGATGGTCTCGGTCTTCTTCTGCGTGTCGATCCGCAGACCGAGATGGACGGTCGTCATACGGGCGCGGCCTTCACGGCATGCTCCGCGAGGATCCGGGCCAGGACCCGCGTGTCGGCGTTCCCACCGCTCACGATGAGGACCGTCTTCCCGCGCGCCCGGACCGCGCCGGATCGCACCGCGGCGAGCGTCGCCGCGCCCGACGGCTCAACGAGCAGGGACAGCCGCTCGAGGTAGTCGTAGGTGGCCGACTCGAGCGCCGCGTCGGTCACGGTGACGATGTCGTCGACGTACTTGCGCACGAGATCGACGTTCAGCTGCTCCGTCCCTTTCGCCACGAGCTTGTCCGCGACGCTGTGGGGCTGCTCGACGATGACCGGATGGCCGGCCTCGCGCGACCGGCGCACGGCGTCGGCGCCCTCAGGCTCCACGCCGACGACCCGCACGTCCGGTCGCCGCTCCTTGAGCGCGAGCGCGGTGCCGGCGATCAGCCCGCCGCCGCCCACCGGCACGATCACCAGATCGACATCCGGGACGTCATCGAGGATCTCGAGCCCGATCGTTCCCTGGCCCGCGATGATGAGCGGGTCGGCGTACGGGTGCACGAACGTCATGCCCTGGTCGCGCTCGATCCGGTGCGCGAGCGCGAGCGTGTCGTCGTACATCTCACCTTCGAGGAGCACCTGGGCGCCGTACGCACGACAGACGCCGACGATCGTGTCCGAGACGCCTCGCGGCATGACCACCGTCGCCGGCGCGCCGAGCCGGTAGGCCGCGTATGAGACGCCCTGGGCATGGCTGCCGGCGGACGCCGCGACGACGCCGCGCGAGCGGTGCTCGTCGTCGAGCGACGCGATCTTGTTCAGCGCACCGCGCACCTTGAACGTGCGCGTGGGCTTGAACGTCTCGATCTTGAGCAGGATCTCAGCGCCGAGGAGCTGCGACAGGTACGGGCTGCGCTCGATCGGCGCGCGCGGCAGGTATCGGTCGGCGATGAGTCGCGCGGCCTCGACGTCGCGAACGCTCAGCACCGCGCGACGATACTTCCAACGTGGTTACCCGCGGCGAAGCCCGCGCCCGCGCGACCGACGCGCTGCGCCGAGCGGGCGCGCCGACCCCCGCGCTCGACGCGGATGTGCTGCTCGCGCACGTCCTCGACGTCGCGAAGGAGGCGCTCGTCGCGCATCCCGAGGTCGTCCTCAGGGCGGATGAGGAGTCGCGGTTCGGCGCAATGGTCGCCAAGCGGGCCGAAGGCGTGCCGGTCGCGTACCTGCGCGGCTTCAAGGAGTTCTACGGGCTTCGCTTCGCCGTCGATCCGCGCGTGCTCGTGCCGCGGCCCGAGACGGAGGTGCTCGTCGACGCGGTCCGCGCGCAGGCCGGCGATCGCGCGCTCACGGTGGTCGACGTCGGCACGGGCTCAGGTGCGATCGCCATCGCGCTCGCGGTGAGCGCCCCGCGGCTCCGGCTCATCGCGACGGACGTGTCGTCCGCCGCACTGGCCGTCGCGCGGGCGAACGCCGCCGCGCACGGGGCGCGGATCGACTTTCGCCAGGGCGATCTCCTCGCGCCGATCACCGAGCGCGTCGACATCGTCGCCGCGAATCTGCCGTACCTCCGCGATGACGCGCTCGAGGAGCTCGCCGGCGACCGGACCTCGCTCGCGTTCGAGCCCCGCGTCGCGACGGTCGCGGGATCGGACGGCCTCGCGCTCGTGCGCCACGCGATCGCGGATCTGCCGCGCGTCCTTGCGCCGGACGGCGCGGCGTTCTTCGAATGCGATCCACCACAGGTCGAGCCGATCGCGGCGTGGCTGCGCTCGGTCGGCGGGGTCGACGTGTTGAAGGACCTCGCTGGGCTCGATCGCGTCGTGCGGATGCGCCGCTCGCTAGGATTGCCGGAGTGAAGACCCGCCTCCTTCCGGCGGACGCGCCAGGGGCGGTGGAAGAGGCCGCGACGGCACTCGCGAACGGGGAGCTCGTCGCATTTCCCACCGACACCGTCTATGGCCTTGCCGCCGGCCATGACCACCTCCGCAAGCTGTACGTCGCGAAGGACCGACCGAAGGACAAGCGCATCCCGATCCTGCTGTCCGAGGCCGGGAATTTGGAAGCGAGCGCGATGGTCACGCCGGCGGCCCGCGCGCTCGCGGCGCGGTTCTGGCCGGGTCCATTGACGATCGTCCTCGTCGCGCCGCGTCGCGGCACGATCGCGTTCCGCGTTCCCGCGAACGACGTCGCGCGGCGGATCATCGCCGCGAGCGGCGGCGGTCTTCCGGTCACGAGCGCGAACCGCTCGGGTAAGCCCGAGACGACGACCGCGCAGCAGGTGCTCGAGCAGCTCGACGGCCGCGTCGCGATCATCCTCGACGGTGGCACGACTCCGCTCGGCCAGAGCTCCACGATCGTCGATTGCACGACCGAGCCGCTCACCGTCCTTCGCGAAGGATCGATCACCAAGGCGCAGCTCGAGGAAGCCCTGCTCGGAGTGGAGTCGTACTCGTGAGGATCGCGATCGCCGCCGACCACGCGGGCGTCGAGCTGCGGGATCAGCTCGCGCATCACCTCCGGCTCAAGGGCTACGACGTCGACGACCTCTCGCCGGAGAACGATCCCGATGACGATTACCCGCTCATCGTCGAACCCATCGCACGCGCGATCGCGAGCGGGCGCTACGAGCGCGGCATCTTCTGCTGCGGCTCGGGCATCGGCCCGGCGGTCGCGGCGAACAAGATCGCCGGCGTGCGCGCGGCGGTCGTCGAGAACGAGTGGTCGGCCCGTGACGGCGTGGAGCACGTGAACGTGAATCTCCTGACCCTCGGCGAGCGCGTCATCGGTGTCGAGCTTGCGAAGTCCATCGTCGACGCGTACCTCGGCGCCAAGGTCCAGGGCGACCGCCACGAGCGACGCCGCAAGCAGATCGAAGATCTGGAAAAGGTGAGGGCAAAAGCATGAGTGAGCTCGAACGCGTCGATCCCGAGATCTACCAGGCGATCGAGAGCGAGCGTCGCCGCCAGGTCGAGAAGATCGAGCTCATCGCTTCGGAGAACTACACCAGCCAGGCCGTGATGGACGCCGTCGGCAGCGTGCTCACGAACAAGTACGCCGAGGGATACCCGGGGCATCGCTACTACGGCGGCTGCGAATGGGTCGACGTTGCCGAGTCGCTCGCGATCGAGCGCGCGAAAGCGCTCTTCGGCGCGGAGCACGCCAACGTGCAGCCCCATGCCGGCGCGCAGGCGAACATGTCCGCGTACGCCGCGATCATCAAGCCGGGAGATGTCGTGCTCGGCATGGCTCTCGATCAGGGTGGGCATCTGACCCACGGCTCGCCGGTGAACTTCTCCGCGCAGCTCTACAAGTTCGTGCCGTACGGAGTGAAGCGCGACGACGAGACCATCGACTACGAGGCGCTCGAGGCGCTTGCCAACGAGCACCACCCGAAGCTCATCGTCGCCGGCGCGACGGCGTACCCGCGGTTCTTCGACTTTCCGCGGATGCGAAAGATCGCCGACAGCGTTGGCGCGCTCCTGATGGTGGACATGGCCCACTTCGCGGGCCTCGTCGCGGCGGGGGAGCACCCGAACCCGGTCCCGCACGCGCAGATCGTGACGACGACCACGCACAAGACCCTGCGCGGCCCGCGCGGCGGGATGATCCTCTGCACCCAGGAGTACGCCAAGGCCGTGGACAAGGCCGTCTTCCCGTACGCCCAGGGTGGGCCGCTGATGCACGTCATCGCCGGCAAGGCCGTGGCCCTCAAGGAGGCCGCGTTGCCCGAGTTCAAGACGTACGCGAAGCAGATCCGCGCGAACGCGCGCACGCTGGCGGCTGCGCTCGCGACGGCCGGCCTGCGCGTCGTCTCGGGTGGGACCGACAACCACCTCATGCTGGTCGACGTCCGGCCGGTGAACCTCACCGGGAAGGGCGCCGAGCGGCTCCTCGACGCGGTCGGGATCACCGTCAACAAGAACACCATCCCGTACGACCCTCAGAAGCCAGGCACGGCCTCCGGCATCCGCATCGGCACGCCGGCCATCACGACGCGCGGCATGAAGGAAGCGGAGATGGAGCGTATCGGCGCGCTCATCGCGCGGGCGCTACGCGAGGCGAAGGACGAGACGATCGCGAAGCAGATCGCCGACGAGGTGCTCGACCTCACCCAGCGATTCCCGGTACCGGGTATCAGCCCGATCACCCGGGAGCCGGCCAGAGCCTGACCGACCAGCTCCACGTCTCGACCCACCCGCTCGTTCGGGAGAAGGTGACGCGCCTTCGTGACGAGCGGACGCCTCCGCCCGAGTTCCGGCGGCTGGTCCACGAGATCGCGCTTCTGGTGCTGTACGAGGCGACGGCAGACCTCGGGACCGTGGCGGCCGACGTCCGGACGCCGCTGGCGCCATATACAGGAGCGCGGCTCAGCCAGACGGTCGGGTTGGTGCCTGTCTTGCGAGCAGGCATCGGCATGGTCGAGGCGGCGCTCCAGCTCATCCCCGAAGCCCAGGTCTGGCACATCGGGCTGTTCCGCGACGAGCACACCCTTCGGCCGATCGAGTACTACAACAAGCTCCCGTCGTCGGCGACCGCGCAGGTCTGCCTGGTCCTCGATCCGATGCTCGCCACCGGTGGCTCCTCGGTCGCCACGATCGAGATCCTCAAGCGGTGGGGCGCGCGGAGCGTGAAGTACGTCGGGCTCATCGCGGCGCCCGAGGGGGTCAAGGCCCTGAGCGAGGCCCATCCCGACGTGCCGATCCACGTCGCGTCCCTCGACGAGCGGTTGAACGAGAAGGGCTACATCGTCCCGGGCCTCGGTGACGCGGGCGACCGACAGTTCGGTACGAGCTGATGGAGAGCGTCTTCACCGCGGTCGGCTCATCCACGCTGCTCCTCTTCGTCGGCTCCGCGCTGCTCGCGTTCGTGTCGGCGCTCGCCGCGACGCCGATCGTCGGCGCGGTCGCGCGGCGGCTCGGTCTGATGGACGTGCCCGGCGGGCGGCGCCAACACCCCGAGCCCATCCCGCGGATCGGCGGCCTTGGGATCGCGATCGCGTTCGGACTCGCGATCTTCGCGTTCTGGCTCGTTGACCGGTTGAACGGGCATCCGTTCCTCATCCCGGAGGAGGTCCGCACGCCGCGGTTCACGCTCACCGCGCTGGCCGCGTTCCTGGGCCTCGCCGTCGGCCTGCTGGACGACGCGCTCGACCTGCGCGCCCGCTGGCAGATGCTCGGCTACTTCGCGATCGCGGCGATCATCGTGGCCGCCGGCATCCGCATCGGATTCGTCAACGATCCGCGTGGTGACGGCCTCATCCAGCTCGCGCCACCGATCGCCATCGGGTTCACGGTCTTCTGGATCGTCGGCATGAACAACGCGCTGAACTTCATCGACGGCCTGGACGGCCTTGCTGCGGGAGTCGCCGCCATCGCGGCGGTCGCGCTCGGGGCCACCGCCTTGCTCCCCGCGGTCAACGAGCCCTTTGTGGCCTGGATGAACTTCACCCTCGCCGGTGCGATCGCCGGCTTCCTCGTGTTCAACTTCCATCCGGCCAAGGTCTTCCTCGGGACCACCGGCGTGGCGTTCATCGGGACGATGCTCGCGGTGCTCTCCATCTTCGGCACGGCCAAAGTCGCCGCCGCGCTCCTCGTGCTCGGCGTCCCGATCATCGACACCTTCTACGTGATCATCCGCCGCATCGTCACCGGACAGGCGCCGTTCGCGCCCGACCGCGGCCACTTCCACCACAAGCTGCTCGACGTCGGTCTCTCCCACCGGCAGGCCGTGCTGCTGATCTACGCGATCACCCTCGGGCTCGGCGCGCTCGCGTTCGTGTCGAGCGGCCGCGCGCAGACCTACTCGTTCGTCGGGCTGCTTGCGGTGTTCGGGATCGCGGTGCTCGCGCTCTCACAGCGGAGCGCGAAGGCCGAGGAGCTCGATCCGACCCTCTATCCGGAGAAGGCCGAATAGCGAAGGGGACGATCAAGGTCGGGACCTGCAGCTGGACCGACCCCACGCTCATCGCCTCGGGTTGGTATCCCGAGAAGATCGCGAAGAAAGCGGACGAGCGCTTGCGGTTCTACGCGGACCGCTTCCCGGTGGTCGAGAACGATGCCTCGTACTACGCGCTACCCGACCCGAAGCAGGCCCAGCTGTGGACGGAGCGCACGCCGGACGGCTTCACGATGGACTTCAAGGCGTTCGGCGCGATCACGACCCATCCGATCGATCCGACGCGCCTCCCGAAGAACATCCGCGAGACGCTCCTGGCCGCGGCCCAGGAGAAGCGCCGGCTGTACCCGAAGGATCTCCCGGCCGAGATCCGCGACGAGATCCACGCGCGCTTCTGGGTCGCGCTCGAGCCGATGCGCAAGACCGGCAAGCTCGGCGCGATCCTGCTGCAGTACCCGGATTGGTTCGTCATCTCGCACCAGAACAAGGACGAGATCCTCCATGCCCGCGAGCGGCTGCCCGATGACCGGCTCGCCGTCGAGTTCCGCAACGAGACCTGGATGAGCGAGCGCAATCGGGCCGAGACGCTCAAGTTCTTGGCCGACCACGACCTCACCTACGTGGCGGTGGACGAGCCGCAGGGCTTCCTCTCGAGCGTGCCGCCGGTCGCGGCCGCGACGTCGCCGCGCCTCGCGATCGTCCGGTTCCACGGCCGGAACGCCGAGAACTGGAAGAAAAAAGGCCTGACCGCCGCCGAGCGCTTCGACTACTCGTACTCCAAGGAGGAGCTCTCCGAGTGGCTCGGGAAGATCGAACACCTGGCCGAGGAGACCGAGGAGGTCCACGTCCTGATGAACAACTGCTACGGCGACAAGGCGGTGAGCAACGCCGCCGATATCGCGAAGCTGCTGGCGAAAGACGCAGACTAGGATGCCGCTCGTGTCACGACCGATCTCCGACTTCGAGCCGCGCGAGCGCATCGCGCCGATCCCGCACACCACCCGGCGGTTCTCCTGCCGCTCGGCGCTCGCGATCTCGCCGGACAACCGCACCCTCGCGTTCATCGCCGATCTCGGTGCGGGCACGTTCTCCGCGTGGACCATCACGAAGGGCGGGAAGCCCTCGCCCGCGCTCGGCGTGGATGGCGCGGCCCTCCGCTCATTGAGCTGGTCGAAGCGCGGCGATCTCATTGGCGCGGCCGACCGCGGCGGCACCGAGCTCCATCAGTTGTACGTCGCGCGGACCGATGAGCGGGTCGAGAAGCTCTCGTGGAGCGACGGCGAGCGCGTCCAGCGGCTCCTCTCATGGAACGCCATCTCGCCGGACGGCAAACGCGTCGCGTTCTCGTCGAACGCGCGCCAGCCCACGGACATGGACATCGTCATCGAGGACGTCGAGACCGCGACCGAGCGCGCGCTCGTCACGGGACCGACGTGGTACGTCGCCGGCGGCTGGTCACCCGATGGCCGGGCGCTCCTCGTCATGCGCGTGCAGGCGAACACCGATCAGGATCTCTTCGTCGTCGACCCCGACTCCGGCGCGCTGCGCCACTTGACCCCGCACCGTCCCGAAGATGGGGGCGACGTCTCGAACGTCCCGGCGGGGTGGCTCGCAGACGGCCGGCCGGTCGGCATCACCGACCACGGGCGCGAGCATCTGTACCTCGCGGCGTACGACGCGACGACCGGTGCGCGCGAGATCATCGACGCACCGGACTGGGACGTCGAGCTCGCGGCGTCGTCGGCGGATGGCCGGGTCCAGATCTGGTCGGTGAACGTGGACGGCTACTCGACGCTGCGCTGGCAGCGCGATCGCAAGCGCGGCGGCGAGCACGAGCTGCACGGGGTGTGCGAGGACCTCATCGTCTCGGCCGACGGCTCGATCGCGGCGTTCTGCCGGACGTCAGCGACCGAGACCCCGCAGCTCTGGGTGCTCGACCTCGCGACCGGTGCGGCGCGGATGGTGTTCGAGACGACCCGCACCGTACCGTCGAGCGGGCTCGTCCAGCCCGAGCTCATCCGGATCAAGGCCGCGGACGGCGACATCCCGTGCTTCGTCTACCGGCCTCGCTCAAATGGGGGCGCGACCCGCCGGACGCCCGCGGTCCTCTATCCGCACGGCGGCCCCGAGGGGCAATCGCGCCCGAGCTTCACGAGCTCAGCCGCGTACCTGCTCGCGCTCATCGACCGCGGCTTCACCCTCGTCGTGCCGAACATCCACGGCTCGACCGGCTACGGCCTGTCCTGGCAGAAGGCGATCCATCGCGACTGGGGCGGGATCGACGCGCGCGATCTCCGGGCCGTCGCCGATTGGATGGCTGCCGACCCGCGCATCGACCCGACCCGGCTCGCCGTGTATGGCGGCTCGTACGGGGGCTTCGCGACGCTCGTCTGCGTCACGACGATGCCGGAGCGGTGGAAGTGCGCCGTCGACGTCTTCGGCGTCGCGAATCTCGTGACGATGATCGAGCACGCCCAGCCGAACTGGCGTCGCTTCCTCAAGCTGTGGATCGGCGATCTCGAGACGGACCGGGCAAAGCTCGTCGAGCGCTCGCCGATCACGCACATGGACAAGGTGCGCTGCCCGATGCTCGTCGTGCAGGGGACGAACGACCCGCGGGTGCCGAAAGAGGAATCCGATCAGGTCGTCGAGCAGCTACGGGCGCGCGGCATCCCGGTCGAGTACATGGTCTTCGAGGACGAAGGTCACGGCTTCACGAAGCGTGCGAACTCCGACAAGGCGCACACGCGGATCATCGACTTCCTCACGGAGCAGCTCGGAAGCTAGCGGAGCGCGACCCGCTTCACGTACCGCGTCGCGTACACCTCGTCGCCGAAGCTGAGGATCTTGTTGTCCACCCAGCCCGTGGGCAGCATCGCCGCTTGGATGTCGTCCCACGACAGCAGGCCCGGTTTCAGGAACGGCTTCTTCCATCCGGCCACCCAGATCGCGCCTTCGGTGCTGGTGACGCGCACGAGCTCGCGCGCGAGGTCGTTAGCGCCGATCGGCTCGAGCGCGAAGCAGAGGCACAGGCCGAACCGCGCGGCGCGATAGCGGAGCGGCAGATCGAGCTCGGCGCGGTCGAGCTGGCCGGCGAGGTGCTCGATCGGCCGGTCGTACGTCGCGATCTCGCCGATCCGTACCGCCGGCAGGCCGTCGGG
Organism: Candidatus Limnocylindria bacterium; assembly: GCA_036569845.1. Taxonomy (GTDB): domain Bacteria; phylum Chloroflexota; class Limnocylindria; order P2-11E; family P2-11E; genus UBA4735. The sequence goes on from DATCPY010000180.1 coordinate 50,698, forward strand.
GATGCCGAGCTTCGGGACGACCTCGTCCGCCGCGCGAAGACCGTTGGGCCGTGGCACCGGCCCAGTATCGGTCGGAGAAGCGCATGGACCGCCGCTTGCATGGTCGGTCGCATGGTCCTCATCGAACGACGCGCTCGTCCGATCCTCATCGTCGATGATGACCTGGACATCCTCGCCGTCGAGCGGAGCGTCCTGGCCGAGGAGGGGTACTCGGTCCGCGAAGCCCACAACGGCGCCGAGGCCCTGGTGGCGCTCGAAGCGGATCCGCCGGCGATGATCGTCCTCGACGTGAACATGCCGGGCATCGACGGTCCGACCTTCGCCCGCGAGCTGCGCACGCGACTGCGGCACGTGCCGCTGGTCATCCTCACGGCCGCGTCCGATCCGAAGCACGAAGCCGATCGCTGCAACGCGGAGGCGTACCTCGCGAAGCCGTTCCACGCCGAAGACCTGCTCCGCCTCGTGCGCCGCTTCTCGACGTAACTACCATCCGCCAATGAGCGCGCGGCTCCTCGTCAAG
>DATCPY010000181.1:0-11651 GCA_036569845.1 Candidatus Limnocylindria bacterium
CTAGGGGCCGAGCTGCTTCTTCGCGTCCAAATAGAGCGCGCGCACCATCGGCGCCGCCGGATGGAATTCCCCGACGTCGAGGTACACCGTCCACACGTCGACCGCGCCCTTCCAGTCCTGCTTCTGATAGAGCAGCAGCCCCTTCAGGAACAGCCCGTCCGGATCCTTCGGCCGCAGCGTGAGCACGCGATCGACCGCGATCATCGCGCCGTCGGGTTGGCCCGCCTGCGCGAGGATCAGCGCCAGGCCATTGAGCGCCGGCACGCTGTTGGGATCGGTGGCCAGCACGCGCCGATAGGTCGCGACCGCGTCGTTCGCGCGACCGTCCTGGCGGTACGCATCGGCCAGCGCGAGGAGCGTCGGCACGTCGCCGGGCGCGGCTTTCGCGCGTGCCTCGAGGTCCGCCGTCGTCGGTGCGCCCGCGGGAACGGTGCCGGTGATCGGCTCGCCCGGAGCGCGGTCGCCAGCGGCCTGCGGCAGGCTTTGCGCCGCGAGCGCCGCTGCGATGCCGATGAGCAGCGCAGCGCTGCCGATTGTGCGGATCGGCGCGCGTCGCGCGGCCGGCGCGACGTCCGGCGCGAACGCGCTCCGCTCGAGCACATCCCGCAGGCGGATGGCGTCGGCGTGATCGATCGTGCCCGCGGCTTCCGCGAACTGCAGATCGCGTAGCGACGACACCGCCCGCGCGACATCGTCGCGCGCCGTGCTGTGCTCCTGCGGCCACGTCCGGACTTGCGGGGCGAGCCACGGCCAGAGCGCGGCGAGCGCGCCCGCGGCGATGGCCAGGCCGAAGACGACCGCCGTCACTCGGGCTCGCTCGCGACGAGCTCGCGCAGCCGCCGCACCGCCTCATCGCTCGCAGGTGCAGGCACGACCGTCGGCGCCCGGGCCCGACGCCACGCGACCCACGCGCCGAGGACGACCGTGGCGAGCGGCGCCAGCCACACGAGGCCGCTCGCGGAGAACAGCGCCGGCGAGAGCAGGATCCAGTCGCCGTAGCTCGCGCGGAACTCCGCGCGGATCTCGTCGTCCGTGCGGCCTTCGGCCACGCGCTGCGCGACGAGCGCGCGCATCGAGCGCGCGGTCTCGGACGGAGAGTCCTGCACCGACAGCCCCTGGCACACCGGGCAGCGCAGCTCGGCGGAGATCCGATCCACGCGCTCGGCCGCCGTGAGCGGCTGCGGTCGCGCGCTCCAGGCGACGGCCAGTCCGACCGCGAGGATCGCCGCGACGATGAGCCAGCGCGTCGCGCTCATGGGCGCCCGCCCTTGGCGCGGAGCGTCTCGATGCCGTTCGTGAGCGTCAGCGCATCGATCGCCCCGATGTGCCGGCCGGCGATGATCCCATCGGGGCCGATGAAGAACGTCTCGGGCGGCCCGAACACGCCGTAGCTGAGGGCCATCTGCCCGTTGTCGTCGATCGCCGACGGCCAGCTGTTCCCGAGATGTGTCGTGTACTCGCGCGCCGCCCCCGCCGAGTCTTGGAAGACGACCCCGAGCAGGACGACCTCGGTCCCGCGGTAGCGCTCCCACACGTCTGCCAGGGCGGGGTTCTCCTCTTTGCACGGGACGCACCACGAGGCCCAGAAATTGAGGACTACGACCTTGCCGCGGTACTGGTCGAGCGACACCGTCGTGCCGTCCGCGAGCGATGGCAACGCGAACGCCGGCGCCGGCTTGCCCACGGTGCCGGTCTTGATGTCGTGCGGATCGCGGCGGAACGCAAGGGTGAGGGTCAGCGCGAGCCCCACGATGAGCGCGACCGCGGCGTAGCGCGCGACGCGTCTCATTCGGCCCCCATCGCGTCGGCGACCGGCACCGGTACGACCGCGGCCCTGCGCTTGGGCGGCGGCCACGCCGCGAGCAGCGCACCGAAGCCGACGACCGCGCCGCCGGCCCACAGCCACGACACGAGCGGGATGACCCGCACGCGGATCGTCGCCCAGGCCTTGCCCGTCCCGTCGTAGGCCGCGAGGATCGTGTAGAGGTCGTCGCGCGAGCCCGCGGCGATGCCGGGCGAGCCGATGGCCTGCTGGCTGTTCGGGTACTGCACCAGGCCGGGGTGGAGATGCTCGGACGCTCCGTTGCCGGTGATCACGAGGTCGGCGACGGTCGTCGCGCGCTGCGGCTCGGAGATATCGCGCAGGCCGGTCATGACCACGTGATAGCCCGCGACGTCCATCGCGTCCCCCGGCGCGAGCGTGCGCTCGAGCTCGGTCGTGCGGGACTGGCTCGTCGCGATCGCGACCACGACGATCACGATGCCGAGGTGCACGACGTATCCGCCGTAGCGCCGGCCGTTGCGCCGGAAGAGTGCGACGAACGCGGAGACCCCGGTCTCCCCGTGCAGCGTCCGCCGCGCACGCACGCCGCGGGAGAATTCCTGCACGACGGTCGCGGTGACGAACGCGGCGAGCGCGTACGTGAGGACCGGCGCGACGCCGGTCATCCCCGCGAGCACGGCGACCAGCGCGCCGCCGGCCGCGGCGACGAGCGGTCCGGTGAACTGACGCTCGAGCGTGGCCCGTGACGTGCCGTGCCACGGCAGCTGCGGCCCGAGGCCCATGAGGAACAGGAGCGCGAGACCGATCGGCACCTCGACGCGGTCGAAGTACGGCGCGCCGATCGAGAGCTGTGCGCCGCTCGCGGCCTCGGCGATGAGCGGGTAGAGCGTGCCAAGGAGCACGGTGAGCGTCGCCGCGACGAACAACACGTTCTGGAACAGGAAGATCGCCTCGCGCGACAACGGGGCGCCGATGGAGCCGCGATCGGTCAGGTCGTCGAGGCGGTACAGAAGCAGTCCCGCGCCGAGGACGAGGATCGCGACGAAGTAGCCGAGGAGCAGCGGGCCGATCGCGGACTGCGTGAACGAGTGCACGGAGTTGACGACCCCGCTCCGGGTGAGGAACGTTCCGAGGATCGTCAGCGCGAACGTGGCGATGACGAGCGCGATGTTCCACGTCTTCAGCAATCGCCTCTTTTCCTCCACCATCACCGAATGGAGATAGGCCGTTGCCGTGAGCCAGGGCATGATCGCGGCGTTCTCGACCGGATCCCAGGCCCAGTACCCGCCCCAGCCCAGCACGGCGTAGCTCCACCAGGCCCCCGCCACGATGCCCACGCCGAGGAGGGCCCACGACGCCAGCGCGGCCTTGCGGGTCTCGGTGAGCCAGCGATCGCCGGTCTCGCCAAGGATCAGCGCGGCGATCGCGTACGCGAACGGGATGCTCGTGAGCACGTACCCCAGATAGAGGAGCGGCGGATGGAGGGCCATCAGCGGATGGTTCTGGAGGAGCGCGTTCGGCCCGTTCCCGTCGGCGGGGATCTGATCAGCGGCGATCCGGGTGAAGGGATCCGCGGCCGCCGTCGTCACGAGCATGAGGAAGAACGACAGCATCGCGAACAGGACCGCGAGCGCGACGGTCGCGAGGCGGGGGAGCGATCGTGTTCCGCGCGTCGCGACGTACACGACCGCGCCCGCGAGGATGAGCGTCCAGAGGAGGATCGACCCGGCGAGCGCCGCCCAGAGCGAGATCGCGCTGTAGAAGAGCGGCGTCGCGCGGGCGTTGTTCTCCGCGACGTACACGAGGCTGAAGTCGTGCGTCACGAGCGCACCGACCATCGCGAGATCGGCGACGAGCACGAGCGCGAACGCGCCGATGGCCACTGCCCGAGCGCTTGCGAGCGCCCGCGCGTCGCGCTTCCACGCGGCGTACGCGGCCGAGCCGAGGCCCCAGAGCGCAAGCAGGAGCGCGGCGCGGAGCGCGCCCGCGCCGAGGTCGCCCCAGCTCACGGTGCCGGCGTCTGGTGCGTCGGCACGGCGGAACCCGTGGGCGCGGTGTAGACCTCGTCGTGTTTCGCGATGACCTGCGTCGCGCGGAACGTCCCGTCGGCGGCGAAGCTGCCCTCGACCACCGCGCCCGCGCCCTCGCGAAGGAGGCCGGGCGGCGCGCCCGATCCGATCACCTTCACCGTCGAGACGCCGTCGCCGATCGTGAACCGCAGATCGCGCGTGACCGGGTCGTAGGTCAGGGTGCCCGGCAGGATCTGCCCGCCCAGCCGCGCGGCCTGCCCGGTCGCGATCCCGCGGGTGTGGGCCTCGGTCGGGGTGAGGTAGTACACGGCCGCGCTCTGGAGGGTCTGGGTCGCCACGTAGCCGATGACCACGGCGGTCGCGAGCGCAGCGATGATCAGCACGCGACGCCCGCCGATCCCGCTGGCCCTACTCACTCACCGTCACGCCGGCGGCGGGCGAGCGACCAGACGTACAGGCCGAGCGCGCCGAAGCAGCTGACGTACGCGGCGACGATGAACGGCAGGTTGTCGATGTTCACCCTTGTGCCTCGAGGAGCCGCGCCTGACGCTTCCGCTCGAGGTCGACGCGCGCGGTCATGAGGTATCCGTAGAGGAACGTGAACGCGATGGTCATCGCGATGAGCGACGCGAGCATCGCCGGATCGAGGGTCGGCTGCAGGTCCGGACGCAGCACACTCGGCAGCTGATGCAGCGCATTCATCCAGGTGACCGACAGATGGACGATCGGGACGTCGACGACGAGCACGATGCCGAGGATCGCGGCGCGCGTCGCGCGGCGCTCGAGATCGTCCGACAGATTGCGCAGCAGGAGATAGCCGACGTACATCGCGAACATCACCGCCGTCGTGATCACGCGCGGCTCCCAGCTCCACCAGACGCCCCAGGTCGGCCGCGCCCAGATCGCGCCGAGCACCAGGGTGAGCCCGGTGAACAGGACGCCGATCTCCGCCGATGCGACGGCGATCGCATCGAAGAGCGGCCGCTTCGTCCAGAGGTACGTGATGCTCGCGACGAACACCACGCCGAACGCCAGGTACGCGAGCCATGCGTTCGCGACGTGCACATAGAGGATGCGCACGACGTTGCCCATTGCGGCATCCGGAGGTGACCAGACGAGGGCCATCCACAGGGCCACGAACAGCGCGACGAGGCTCGCCGCGCCCAAGAAGGGACGCGCGCGCAGTGCAAAAGTGGTCTCTGCGGATGTCGTGATCACTCGAGTGCTGCGGGAACGATGGTAAGGCCGAGAACTGAATACACCAACGCGAACGCGACGAGCAATCCGCCCCAGCCGAGGGCCGTCGCCGTGTTCCCGTCGGCCGCGGCCGCGGCCCCGTACGTGGCCGCGACGAGGTGGGGCACGAGCATCGGGAGCGCGATGATCGGCACGAGCGCACCGCGCGCGCGGAGGCGCATCGCGAGCACGACGGTGAGCACGACGATGGGCGGGAGCGCGAGGACGCCGGCCAGGACGACGAGGGCGAGGAGGATCGGCTCTCCGATGACGATCGGAAGGAGCACGAGCTCGAGGAGGCCTCCGATCACGGCGACGAGCGCGAGGATGGCGGTGAGGGCGATGGTCTTCCCCGCGTACAGCGCATCCCGTCCGCCGGGGAGCGCAAGCACCGCGTCGATCGCATCGTCCTCGAGCTCGCGCTCGAACGAGCGGCTCGCGGTCAGGATCGCCGCGAACGTCAGTGCGATCCAGTACAGCGCCGCCGCGGTCGCGGGATGGCTCGCCGCGAGCGGCCCGATGGTGAGGCTCTCGACGAAGATGAGCACGGCGATGAACGTCGTCGCGCCGATGAGGCCGTCGGGCTGACCGCGCTCGGCACGGGCCTCTCGCGCCGCGATGAGGCGAATGCGGTGGAGGGTCATCCGAGATGGACCACCTGGTTCGCTCCGGCGTCGAGCTCGAACCGAGCGTGCGTCGCGATGACCACGCTGCGCCGCTCCCCGGCGAGCGTTCGGATCGTCCGCAGGAGATGCGTCGCCGCGGCGTCGTCGATCTCCGCGAACGGTTCGTCCAGGAGGACCAGATCGCACCGCTCGATGTCGATGCGTGCCAGCCCGGCCCGCCGGCGCTCGCCGGCGGAGAGCGTCTCCACCGGCCGGCTCGCGTCCTTCGCCGTGATGCCCCAGGCCGCCAGCGCCGGCCCGACGCCGTCGGTCGACGTTCCACGGAATGCTGCGAGGAAGCGGAGGTTGTCGCGCGCCGAGACGCCGCGGAGCAGCTGCGAGCGCTGGCCGAGGTAGAGCGTTCGCACGGGGACCTCGCGGCTTCCGCGGCTGAGGGGCACAAGACCTGCGAGCGCGCGCAGCAGCGTCGATTTCCCCGCGCCGTTCGGACCGCGCACCACCGTGACGCCCGGACGGATCTCCAGGTCCAGAGCGCGGAGGATCACGCGATCACCGAGCACGACCGTCGCGCCGCGCAGGGCGGCCGTACTGTTCACGCGCGGATGATGCGGCTTTTCTGGCTGGCCCTCGTGACGTGCGTGCTCGCCGTCGGGTGCGCGGAGCCCAGGGCGGCCGATCCGATCGAGCGGGGCAAACAGGTCTACCGCGAGAAGAACTGCGCGAGCTGCCACCAGATCGGGACCGACGGCGGCGCGACGGGGCCCGCGCTGACGCGCGTCGGGACCGTCGCCCAGACGCGCAAGGCCGGGACGAGCGCGGAGGACTACATCCGCGAGGCGGTCCTCCAACCCGGCGCGTACATCGTTCCGGGATACCCCGACACGATGCCTCGGGGTCTCGATCGCAGCCTGAGCCAAGAGGATCTCGACGATCTCGTGCGCTATTTGCTCACGCTGAAGTAGCTAGCCGAGCACGCGCTCGATGTCGTCGAGGTGCTCCGTGCGATGGCTCGCGCGCGACAGATCGAACGGTGGGCTGCCCGTCGCGCGGATCTTCGCGAGCATCTCGTCGCTCAACGCCTTCACTTTCGCATCGGCCTCCTCCGCGAGCCGGAGGGCGAGCTCCGCCGCGACCCGTGGCGGCAGCGCGAGACAGAGCGGCTTCGCCGACTCGTTCACCGCCTCGGTGTTCTCGGGCTCGTAGACCGTGGGCTCCCCGGTCCGGGCCCACGTGTCCAGCCAGTAGATCGCTCGCGCGTCCCACGTCCCGGCGTGCGCGAGCACGCCGGCGACCGTCCAGCCGCCGGGCATCGGACGGCGGAGCTCGTCGTCGCTCAGTCGCGTGACCAGCTGGCGGAGCCGAGCGCGCGCGCCATCGGTCTCCGCTTCGTGAGAGCGGTCCACTAGTGAGCTAGCAACGAACGCCACGTTCCCAGGACATGGCCGGCGACGATAGTGGCTACCGCGATGATCAGCGTCGCGAGCAGCAGTACACGATCGCGCGCGGTGAACGGCTGGGGCCGCGCGGACGTGCGGCAGGTGAGCTCGGCGAACCCGCGGGCGTCCATCGCGAGCGCGAGGCGGACGCCGCGACGAATGGCGGCGACGAGCAACGCGAAGGAACGCTCGCGGAACGAGCCGATGCGCGAGAGCGGGCCACCACCATCGTCGATGCCGCGGGCGCGCCGAGCGAGGCCGATGGTCTCCCATTCGCTCGCGAAGATCGGCAGCAGCCGGAACGCCGCGAGGGCGCCGATCGCGAACCGCGGTGCCGCGTGAAGGTGCTGCACGAGCGCGTCCGCGAGGTCGGTCGGGTCGATGGTCACGAACGCCACGATCCCAGCGAGCGCGATCGCGACCAGCCGCAGCCCGGTCGCGATCGCAGCGGTGAGCGACGGTCCGCCGGCGCCGAAGACGCCGTTCACCAGCGCGGCGCCGAGCGCGGCGACGAAGAGCGGGGCGCTCCGCACGAGCAGGGCCCGCGGCGGGATGCCCGACAGGCGCACCGCGATCGCGATGGCGCAGAGCAGCAGGAGCGGCGTGATCGGATCGACCGACACGAACAACACGAGCATCACGATGGCGGCGGCGGCGAGCTTCGCGAGGGGGTTGGCCGCGGCGAGGGGCGCGCGCGGGTCCGCGCGCAGGGGGACGAGCAGCATCATGCGGCGCGTCCTTCCTCGAGGCGGACCTCGCGGTCGGCGACCGCGCTGACGAGCGCGCGATCGTGCGTGGCGAACACGATGCCCCGACCGGCCTTGCGCGCGTCGCGAAGCAGGGTCACGAGCTCCGCGAACGTCGCGCGATCCTGTCCGAACGTCGGCTCGTCCAGCACCAGGAGCGGAGGGTCGGTCGCGAGCGCCGTCGCCACGGAGAGCCGCCGCTGCTCGCCGCCGGACAGCGTGAACGGGTTCGCCGCGGCGAGGGGGGCGAGGCGCAGCCGCGCGAGGAGGTCGGCCGCGCGCGTCCGCGCCGCATCGGGCGTGGCGCCGGTCCGCAGCGGGCCGACCATGAGCTCATCGTCGGCCCGCCCACGAACGAACTGGTGCTCCGGATCCTGGAAGACGGCGCCGACCCGACGCACGAGCGCGGCGGCCGGGAGCCGCGCGAGGGCCGCGCCGTCGCCGCCGAGCACGCGTCCCCGCGCTGGACGCAGGAGACCCGCGAGCAGCAGCGCGAGCGTGGACTTCCCCGAGCCGTTCGGCCCGGTGAGCGCGACGGCCTCGCCGGCGCGGACCTCGATGTCGACGCCGTCGAGCGCGGGCGCAGCGCGGCCGGGGTAGCTGAATGTCGCGTCCGTCGCGCGCACGAGGGTCACCCCTGGTGCCGTCGATCCGGAGGCGCGTTCCGGCACGGATGTGCGATCGATGGCCCCGAGCTCGACGACCCGATCGACGAGCGCGCGCGCTGCCTCGAGGTCGTGATCGACGAGCACGATCGTCTGCCCCCGCTCGCGTGCCTCGGCGATGAGACCGCGTACGAGCCGCACGCCGTCGTCATCAAGATTCGCGGTGGGCTCATCGAGCAGGAGGATGTCGGGACGCAGGGCGAACGCGCCGGCGAACGCGAGGCGCTGCTTCTCGCCGCCGGACAGGGAGCTCGTCGGATGATCATCGGGGTACGGGAAGTTGACGCTCGCGAGCGCCGCGTGCACACCCGTCCAGATCTCCGCCGTCGGCACGCACCGGTTCTCGAGGCCGAAGGCCACATCGTCTCCGGCCCGGGCCATGACCAGCTGTGTCTCGGGGTCCTGGAAGACGATGCCGACCCGACCGTCGATCCGGAGCAGGCCCTCCGCTGTCCCGCCGCCGCTCCGATCGAGCAGTCCGGCGATGCCGAGGAGCACCGTGCTTTTCCCGGATCCCGACGGCCCGCTCAGCAGCACCGACTCGCCCCGCTCCACATGCAGGTCGAGCCGGCTGACCGCCCATGCCACGCGGCCCGGATGGCGCCAGCCCCACCCGCGGAGCCAGATGGCGTCAGCCATCACGCAGTGACCGGCTCAGATCCGGCTCTGGGTCCGTCCTGACGGGAACGACGCGAGGACCCCCGTCTGCGCGAGCGAGCGCGTCAGGTAATAGGAGCCGACGCCGGCGATGACCGCGGCCGAGATGACGTAGAACGGGACGAACACCGCCCACTCGCCCAGGCCGAGGTCCGGGTAGTACACGATCATGTCGTGGACCCATCCGGCCACCGCGCTCGCGATCGCCGCGAGTGCCGCGACGGTCACGGTCCAGCGCTGATAGCGGAACAGGAGGAAGACCAGCTCAGCGCCGCCGCCCTGGACGACCCCGGAGATGACGGTGTCCAGTCCCCACTGCGATCCAATGAGCGCCGACACGATCGAGGCGAGAAGCTCACAGAAGAGCGCCGCGCCCGGCTTCCGGATGACGAAGCCGCCGAGCACCGCGGGGATGAGCCAGACGCCGGAGATCAGGTACTGGGACGCCGGCAGCGCGGCGAAGGCCGGCGCGGTGGTCGCCCAGAGGGCGTTCCAGGCCCAGAACACGACCCCAAAAGCGACCGCGATGACCGCCGCGACGACGATGTCGACGGTGCGCCAGCCGGAAGTTGGGGTGGACGCGCGAGGATCCGCCATGGCTTCGACTCCCTACGCTGATATGACTCAGGTCAGGTTCGAGGGTCTGCGCTCACGCGCACTCTCAGCGGCTTTCGCCGCTCCCCTGTCGTATGAATCTGGCCTCATCCTACGCCCGCTCGGCTGCTGGACAAGCCACGCTGAACCGGGCCGGGTACCGTTCTTTTCGAGGTGGGAGAGCTTCCTAACAGCCAGCCGGGCGACGCCGTTAGTTCCGCTGAGCGAGAAGAGGACGCCGCTCTTGCTCGGCGCGCCGGTTCGGGCGAGGCCGAGGCCTTCGGCGTCCTGTACGACCGCTACGTGGACAAGGTGTACCGGTACGTGTTCTACCGGGTACGGAACGAGGCAGAGGCGGAAGACGTGACGAGCGAAGTGTTCATGCGGGCCCTTCGGGCGATCCCGAAGTACGAGCCGCGCCAGGCGTTCCTGGCCTGGCTGTACCGGATCGCGCGCAACGCCGTCATCGACCGCAGCCGCCGCCAGGCCGCGCGCCAGCAGGTCAGCTTCGAGGACGCGCTCGCGCACCCGAACGCGGATCAGGTCGTGAACCCCGATGCGGCGCTGCTCGCCGGCTCCGACGCGTCGGTCGTCCGCCGCGCGATGCAGCAGCTCACTCCGCTCCAGCAGGAGATCCTCGTGCTCCGCTACGTCGAGGGCTATGACACGAAGACGATCTCGAAGCTCGTCGGCAAGCGCGACGGCACGATCCGTGGCATCGAGTTCCGCGCGCTCGCGACGCTTCGCACGCTGATCCCATCGCGGGAGCACCTCTAGATGAGCGACATGCTTCCGCGTCCGGATCCGCGCGACGGGTTCAAGCGCGCGCTCCGCGCCCAGCTGATGACCCAGGCCCCGGCCGTTCTCGCGCGCCGCGAGACGACGTGGACCCGCTTCACCGGCAGCCTCCTCCGCCCCGCGATGGTTGCCGCCGCGATCGCGCTGCTCGTCGCGGGCTCCGCGGGGAAAGCCGCCGCCGACAGCCTGCCCGGCGACATCGCGTATCCGCTGAAGGTCGCGGCCGAGCAGATCCAGGTGTCGCTCGCGCTCGATGACAGCACGCGCCTGCGCCTGCTCGGGGAGCAGGCCGATCACCGGCTCGCGGAGCTCGCCGAGGCGGTGCGATCCCGTCCCGACGCCGCGCCGACCGCGACAGACGAATACGCGGCAGCCGTGGAGCGCTTCACCGTGGCCGTCGACGCGCTGCGCGGGCAGCCCGGGACGAGCGAGGACAAGAAGATCGCGGCTGAGGACGTCGTCGACGCCGCGTACCAGAAGCACGAGGCGGTCATCGAGCAGCTCGAGCGGACCGCGCCGGCCGCGGCGCGGGACGGTCTCGAGCGCGCGAAGCAGCAGGCCGACAAGCTGCACGCCGCTGGTCGCCCCGCCCGCACGCCAGAGCCCAAAGACGCTCCGGCGGGCACCCGCACACCGCAGCCGACGCGCACCACGGCACCGGTCCGTACCGTGGAGCCGACGCGCGCGAGCGAGCAACCACGCGTCGGTGACCGCACCGCATCGCCATCCGTCCGGCGGTGAGCCAGAAGCGGATCGTCCTCATCGAGGACGACGACGACACCCGCGCGGTCATGGCGTCGGCGCTCGAGTCTGATGGGTACCTGGTCCACGCCTCCGCCGACGCGTTCGGCGACATCCGCCACGCGAAGCCGGACCTGGTCATCCTGGACCTGTTCCTTCACGGCGAGAGCACCGGCTGGCAGCAGCTCGACATCCTCACGCTCGACCCCGCCACGCGCGGGATCCCGGTCATCATCTGCTCGGCCGCCATCGCGTCCCTCGGGTTCGCTCGCGAGAAGCTCGCGGCCCTCGACGTGGCCGTGCTCGAGAAGCCCTTCGACCTCGAGGAGCTCTCCGCCG
>DATCPY010000182.1:0-8361 GCA_036569845.1 Candidatus Limnocylindria bacterium
GCGTAGACGTGGATCAGGAACGACACGACCGTGACCACGAGCAGCATCGCCGAGGAGAGCGCGTCGATCTGCGCGGAGACGTTCACCTGGAAGTCGCCAACGCTGATGAACGTGTACAGCGGCACGATCGTGCGCAGGACGCCGGAGCGCACCTCGAGGAACACGCCGATCGCGACGATCGCCGATGCGGCGACGGCCGCGGCCGCGATCGGCCCGGTCCAGTGCTTGAGCCAGCGCCGCCCGAACAGCACGTTCACGAGGAACGCCGCGAGCGGGAAGGCCGGGATCAGCCAGACGTTGTGGATCACGCCGCCTAGCCCTTCATCTCGTGGATCTCATCGACGTTCACCGTCGGACGGTTGCGATACGCGGCGAGGATGATCGCCAGGCCGACGGCGACCTCGGCCGCGGCGATGACGAAGACGAACACGACGAACACGCTGCCGCGCTGATCGAGCGGGTTGCCCGCGCCGAGCTGGCCGGCGCGCCGCGAGAACGCGACGAGCGCGAGATTGCTCGCGTTCAGCATGAGCTCCACGCACATCAGGATCACCACCGCGTTGCGGCGCATGAGCACCCCTGCGGCGCCGATGAAGAACAGCACCGCCGACACGGCGATGAACGCCCCGAGCGGGACGGTCACTGCTCGTCCCGCTTGACCAGGACGATCGCGCCGACGAGCGCCGCAAGGAGGAGCACCGACGCGATCTCGAACGGGAACGCGTAGTCGGTGAACAGGCTCGCGGCGAGCGGAATGAGATCCCCGCCCTTCGCCGATGGCGTGATCGGGTCCTTGAACGAAAGCGCGAGGAATGCGACCGGCAGCGCGATCACGAGGATGAAGGCCGCCGCCCACGGCGTCTGCTGCTGGAAGAACAGGCCGTACCCGCGGTCGGCCTGCTTGGTGAACATCACGCCGAAGAGGATGAGGATCGTGATCGCGCCGACGTAGATGAGCACCTGGAACAGCGCGATGGTCTCGGCGCCGAGGAGCAGGAACATCCCGGCCATCGACGCGAACGTCAGCGCCATGAGGAGGGCCTGCGCGGTGATCCGGCGCAGGACGACCACGGCCGTCCCCGCCCCGATGATGCCGAGGGCGAACAGCGCGAAGAAGAACGGCTCGAGGAAGTCCAACCCGGTCAACCTAGGGCGAAAGACGCACGTCGCGCATGGCAACGCTCTCGCGCGTGCGCTTCCGGAATCCGAGCAGCCGGCGCCGCTGGGTGAGCGGCAGCCCGACGACGAGCGCCGCGACGAGGAGCCAGTTGACGACGGCCAGCGGGAGCCGGGGATCCGCGAACGCGAGGATGATCGCGGCCGAGGCCATGATGTTCACCAGGGCCAGCGGAATGAGCACCTTCCAGCAGAACCCCATGAGCTGATCGATCCGGAGCCGCGGCAGCGTCGCGCGGATCCACATGAACAACAGGACGAAGCCGTAGGTCTTGAGGGTGAACCACAGGATCCCGAGGATCGGCAGCGCGTCCACGCCGGGGCCGTGCCAGCCGCCGAACCAGAGGGTCGCCATGATCGCCGAGACGACGGTCACCTCGCCATATTCGGAGAGGAAGAACACCGCCCACCGCATCCCTGAGTACTCGGTGAGGAAGCCCGCCACGAGCTCCGACTCGGCCTCGGGCAGGTCGAACGGGTTGCGGTTGGTCTCCGCGAGGGCGGCGATGAGGTACGTCAGGAAGGCGAACGGCAGGATGAGCACGTTCACCAGGAGGCCGGGCTGCGAGTTGGTGATGTCGACCATCGAGAGCGAGCCGACGTACAGGACGACCGTCACGAGCCCGAGGATCTGCGGCACCTCATACGAGATGAGCTGGCCCGCCGAGCGCAGGCCGCCCATGAGCGAGTACTTGTTGTTCGACGCCCACCCGGCGATGACGATGCCGAGGACCGTCATCGAGCCGAGCGTCGTCAGGTAGAGCAGCCCCACGTTCAGATTCGCGCCGACGAAGTCAGGTGAGAACGGCAGGACGACGAACGAGGCGAGCATCGGGCTGAACACGATCGCCGGCGCGGCCAGGAAGAAGGGCGCGTCGGTCAGCTTCGCCCGGATGTCCTCCTTGCCGATGAGCTTGATGGCGTCGGCGAAGGTCTGGAGCAGGCCGAACGGGCCGGTGTGATACGGGCCGAGGCGATCCTGCATGACCGCCTGGATCTTGCGCTCGAGGAAGATCTGCGCGAGGGCGCCGTTGAGCACGAGGAACACTGCGAGGCCCACGGCGATGATCAGCCGCAGGACCGCCCAGATGACGGGATCGATCCCGAATGGCCCGATGGGCACCCGCTCAGCCTCCGCGCGCGTCGCTGCGCGGCGGAAGGAAGCTCTTGCGCAGCGGATGTCCGGGGAACGACTCCTCGAGGAAGATCCGCCGCAGGTCCGGGTGGCCGTCGAACAAGATCCCGAACATGTCGTAGGTCTCGCGCTCGCACCAGTTCGCACCGGTCCACACACCAGACAGCGTCGGGATGCGCGGGTCCATCTCCGAACAGACCGTGCGCAGCATCGCGAAGACATGCGTCGTCGTGCCGCGCACGAACGTGACCGAGCGCAGCTCGGCGCCGGTGTCGACGCCCGCGTTCACCGAATAGAGATCGCAGCGGGTGAGCGGATCGTCGCGGATGAGCGTCGCGACCTCGACGAGGTGATCGCGATCCACGTCGATCACGACCATGTCGTGCAGCGTCGACACCCGCGCGCGCTGGCCGAGCTTTGTGGCGAGCTCCGTCGTGACGCGCGCGAGCTCGGGCCGGGGCCGCGGGGTGCTCAGTACCACCGGAGGACCTGTTTGCGCCACGCGTAGAAGAGGCCGACGACGAGGATCAGGACGAAGACGGCCATCTCGATGAGGCCATTCCAGCCGAGCGATCGGAAGAGCACGGCCCACGGGAACAGGAAGATGACCTCGACGTCGAACACCACGAAGAGCAGGGCGAAGATGTAGAAGTGGCTGGGGTAACGACCCCACGCCTGACCGACCGGCTCCTCACCGGACTCGTAGGTCCGCGACTTCTCCACCGACGGCTTCCGCGGCGCGACGAACCGCGAGACGGTGAGCAAAAGGGTGACGAAGCCGGCCCCGACGAGAAAAAAGACGAAGACATAGAAATACGAAAGGTTGTAGTCGGGCACTGCGGCGTAGCGTACGAAGCGCCTCAGAACGCCGCAAACCGCGAAGAATTCGCCTCATCGAGTGCCCCAATGGTCCCACTCGGGCGTAACGAGATACGCCCGTTGCACGGTTGACACATCGTGAGCCGCCGGTTTACGGTCAGACGGTTCCCGGACGATGAGTACGCAATACGTACATGCCATTTGCTGGGATCCGTGACCGCGCAGGTGCGCGGGACGTTTGGGGAGGTACCGGTATTGAGGGCGACGATCAGTAGGCCGACGGCCATGCCATCGGGGCGGCAGCAGCTCGAACGGCTCGCCCAGCAGGCCGGCGGAACGATCGGACGTCTCTCGCTCATCAGCCCGCGTCAGCTGGGCCGTCGCGCGCTGTTCGTCCTCGTGAACCTCCTCGTCGCTGCCATCGTCATGGCCCTCCCGTTCGTTGCCAGCTCGGCCGCGCGTCCGGCGGACCAGACCTCGCTGTTCGGCGCGCCGATCGGATCGACCAGCCTCGCGCCCGCGGACGGCGCACCGCTGCTCGCTCGGGCCCAGACCCAGGCGCGCGGCGGGACGATCGCCGCCGGTCGCAATCCGTTGACCGTGCAGGCGGAGGGGGCCCGCCCGATCCAGGAGTACACGCTGTCGTCGAACGACTCGCTGTGGAGCATCGCGAACTTCTACGGGCTGACGGCCGAAGCGATCGCCTTCGCGAACGGGATCGCCGATCCGTATCACCTGCAGGTCGGGCGGCTGATCATGATCCCGCCGGCCGAGGGCGCACTCGTCACCGTCGCAGACGGAGACACGATCGACTCGCTCGCCGCGCGCTTCAAGGTCGAGCCGTCGGTGATCAAGGACTACAACCGTCTGTACTTCGAGCCACAGAACTTCGCTCCGGGCGCGCAGATCTTCATCCAAGGCGCCGCGCTCCCGCAGCTCCCGCCGCCGCCGGAGGCGAACGCCACGGTCATCGCGCGGCCCTCGACCAGCGCGCCCGCAGCGAAGGCCGGTGGGTACCTCGCCTGGCCGGTCGCGGGCTACATCAGCCAGTACATGTGGGCCGGGCACACCGGCGTCGACATCGCCGCGCCGTACGGCAGCGGCCTCGCGTCGTCGGTCAACGGGACCATCAGCCAGAACGGCTGGGTCGCCGTCGGCGGTCTCCACATCTGCGTGCTCAGCGGCAACCTCGAGGAGTGCTTCTACCACATGAGCGCCGCGTACTACGCCGTCGGCACCGCCGTGACAGCGGGCCAGGTCATCGGCGCGATCGGGCTCACCGGCGTGACCACAGGCCCTCACGTCCACTGGGAGACGAAGATCGACGGTCACTTCGTCAACCCATTGGCGGTCCAGCCCTAAACGATCCCGCCGCGCGGGCTGTGTCCGGTCGCGCTTCTCATACTGACGCGATGTACCAAGCCGTCCACAGCGATCGCTCGGGCCGTGTGTTCGTGTCCGCCGACTACGGCGCCACCGCGCTCGATGGTCCGCTGCCGGTAGCCCTCGATCGCGCGATCCCACTCACCACCGACACCGAGCTGCTGCCGCTCGCCGACCGAGCGGCGATGGGCCTCGACCGGCGCGGGCAGCCGCGGTCGCTCGGGCCTGCGCGGTGGGCCGTCGGTGCGATCCTCGGCCCCGGCCGGCTCCGCACCCACCTCCCAGCCGTCCTGGCGGCGAGCGATGTCGCGCCCCTGGACCCCCTGCCGTACGCCGCCGTCGCGGCCGATGCGCAGGGCGAGCTCGTGGCCGCGGCCGTGGAGATCGGGCCGCTGTCGGCACCGGCGCCGCCGGATGTGACCGCCGCGATCACCAGCCGGTTGCGGGCGGAGCCGTCGAACAAGCTGCTCCGCCAGCTCGCGCGCTGCGCGCGGGAGTACCGCTGCGCCGCGGCACGCAACGCGTTCCTGGGACAGGGCGAGTGCGCGCTCCCCCTCGGTGCGCCGGCGAACGACGAATCGGCGCCGACGGTCGCGCTGCGCCGGCACGAGGAGCGAGCGCCGCTCGAGCCGGTCACATTCAAGGTCTCGACCTCGGATGTCGCCGAGGTGGCCATCGCGCACCTCGCCGCCGGCGGGGCGAGCGTGTCGTTCGGGCACGCCTGCGAAGGCGAGCCGCTCGATGCCATCCGCGATGTCGCCGACGTGACCGCCCGCATCCGCTCGGCGACCGCAACGGGAGCGATCGTGCTGCGCACGAGCGGCAGCTCGGCCGTCGCGCTCGGGCGGGCGGCCGACGCCGGCATCGATCGCGTCGTCGTGCGGCTCGCATCGGCCGACGGCCCGACCTACGAGCGCATCCACCGGCCCACCGGCTTCCGTTGGAGCGACGTGCGCGCGGCACTCCGCGAGGCCGCGACCCGTCGCCTCGCGATCACCGTCGAGCTGCTGTGTCTGCCCGGACTCACCGATCGCCCGACCGAGGTCGCGGCGCTGCTCGCACTCCTGGGCGAGCTGCCCGCGGGCACGGAGCTCCGGCTCGCCGATCTCGCGGCCGACCCCTACGCGCTCCTGGCGCGCATCGGTGGCGGCCCGACCATCGGGATCGCCGCGATGCTCGAGCGTCTGCGCGCCGACGCGGCCCACGTGCGGCTGGCGGCCTAGCGGTGTTCCTCGATCGCGTTCGACTGCTGGCGAAAGGAGGAGGCGGCGGGCGCGGGGTCATCTCCTTCCGACGCGAGGCGCACGTCCCGCGCGGTGGGCCTGACGGCGGCGACGGGGGTCACGGCGGGAGCGTCGTCCTGCGCGTCGACAGCGGCATGACCACGCTGTCGGATTTCCGGTTCCGGAACACGCTCGAGGCGGGGAGCGGCGCCGCTGGCGGCGGCAAGAACAAGAGCGGCAAGGCCGGCGCCGATCTCGTCGTGCGCGTGCCGGAGGGCACGATCGTCGTGGACCGCGCGACCGGCGAGCGGGTCGCCGACCTCATGACGCCCGACGAGGAGATCGTCGTCGCGCGCGGGGGCCAGGGCGGCAAGGGCAACGCCCGGTTCGTATCGAGCACCCGGCGGGTGCCGCGGATCGCTGAGGACGGCTCTCCGGGCGAATCGCATGAGCTCGATCTCGAGCTGAAGCTCATCGCCGACGTCGGCCTCGTCGGCCTGCCCAATGCCGGCAAATCGTCGCTGCTCGCGGCGCTCACGCGCGCGACCCCGAAGATCGCTGCGTATCCCTTCACCACGCTCGTCCCGAATCTCGGCGTCGCCCGGCTCGAGGATCGGGAGCTCGTGATCGCTGACATTCCCGGGCTCATCGAGGGCGCGCACGCCGGCGTCGGCCTCGGCGAGGAGTTCCTCCGGCACATCGAGCGGACCCGGCTCATCGTGCACGTCGTCGATCTCGCGCTGCCGGATCCGGTCGCCGACATCGCCGTCGTCGACGCGGAGCTATCCGCCTACGGGCGCGGCCTGATGGACCGGCCGCGGCTCTTCGCGCTCAACAAGCTGGACCTGTTCGACGCCCGCGAACGCGCGCCGGCGATCGCCCTATCCCTCGGTCCGGACGCGATCGCAGTGTCGGCCGTGACCGGCGAGCACGTGCCTGATCTGTTGAAGCGCATCTTCGCCTCGTGCGCGCCACGGGAGGTCCAGGCCGCGGCGGTGCCGGGCGAGCGCCGGATCGTGTTCGCCGCGGGTGGCCGCGACTGGTCGGTGAAGAAGGAACGCGATGGCTACCGGGTGCGCGGCGACCGCGTCGAGCGGCTCGCCACCGGCATCGACTGGGAGAGCCCCGACGCCGCCGCGTACTTCCAGCTCCTGCTGCAGAAGAACGGGATCGAGCGCGAGCTTCGCCGGCTCGGCGTGAGCGATGGCGACACGGTCCGCATCGGCGGCAAGGAGCTCGAGTGGACGGAGGGCGGGCCGCGGTGAGGGTCGGCGTCTTCGGTGGCACGTTCGATCCGGTGCACGTCGGCCATCTCGCGATCGCACATGCCGCGCTCGAGTCCGTGCCCCTCGATCGCGTGCTCTTCGTGCTCGCGCGGCGCTCGCCACTGAAGGAGCGCGCGCCGGTGGCCGGAGAGGTAGACCGGCTGCGGATGCTCGAGCTCGCGGTAGCCGGTGAGAGCCGTTTCGGCGTGTCCCGCGCCGAGCTCGATCGCGAAGGCCCGTCCTACACCGTCGAGACGCTCGAGCGCCTCGCCGGAGCGGACGAGCTGTTCCTCATTCTCGGAAGCGACGCGATCGCCGACTTCCCCCGCTGGAAAGACCCCGAGCGGGTCGCGGCGCTCGCGACGCTGTTGGTCGCGGAGCGGCCAGGCGCGCCCGAGCGAGTTGGCGATGCGCCGATCGTGACCTTCGACGCGCCGCGCCTCGACATCAGCTCGCGCGAGCTACGCGCGCGGGCCGCCCGGGGGCTGTCGCTGCGGTACCTTGTTCCCGAGGCCGTTTGGAAGCACATCGAGGCACGCGGCCTGTACCGCGCGGAGGGATCGACGTCGCGAACGACCTGAGCGCGCGAGCCCTCGTCGACATCGTCGTCGAGGCGGCCGCGGACAAGAAGGCCGAGGACATCCTCGTCATGAACGTGTCCGAGGTCACGAGCATCGCCGACTTCTTCGTGCTGTGCAGCGGTCGTGGCGAGCGGCAGGTGCAGGCGGTCGCCGACGGCATCGTCGAGAGGGCCAAGGCCGCGGGCCGCAATCCCGTCGGGGTCGAGGGTTACAGCTCCGGTCGCTGGGTCCTCATCGACCTGGGCGACGTCGTCGTGCACGCCTTCGTCCCCGAGGAACGCGACCTGTACAACCTCGAACGGCTGTGGGGCGACGCGCCCATCGTGCTGAAGATCGAGTGACGATCATCTGCGCGCGTGGCGTTCCGCGAGCCACCCCCGTACACTGAGACTCTCGGTGAGCGAATTTCGAGAGTTTTTCACGCGCCCGTTGCCCCCATCGGGGCTGTAGCTCAGTTGGTAGAGCGCTTGAATCGCACTCAAGAGGTCCGGGGTTCGAATCCCCGCAGCTCCACTGAACGAGGAGGTCCGTCCGCGGGAGCTTGCTCCCGCAGGACGGCCGACGATGTTCAGCAAGGCGCGAAGCGCCTTACAGGACGCGGCGCGAAGCGCCTTACAGGGCCCGCCGCGGAGTCGTCCCGATGAGAGACTTCAGCAGCGATCCCGACCGCCAGGCGAACATCGCGTTCGCGCTCATCGTGCTCGGGATCATCTTCGTCGGCGGCCTGACGATCTGGCTCTTCTATGGAGCGCAGTTCTAGGGATCCGCAGCGCGACCAA
>DATCPY010000183.1:0-6454 GCA_036569845.1 Candidatus Limnocylindria bacterium
GACTCGGCGACCATGGCCGGGACGCCGTTGAGGCACGCGACCGCGTAGAGCGAGCCCGGCCGCTCGCCGGTCGGCGCGCTCTTCACCGCCCACTTCGCGCCATACGCGTTCGCCATGCGGGTGATCCGCGCGTCGAGCGCGGGGTCGCCGGTCTGCCGGTAGATGACGAACGGGGTGAGGTCCTCGATGAGGTCGCCGGCGTGAAGGTCGATGGCGTTGTCGCATTTGGTCACGATCTCCGTCAGCAGCCGGTGCGCGAAGCGCTCGCCCCACGTGCCGTCGGGACGGCCGGGGAAGAGGCGATTGAGGTTGTCGTTGTCCTCGGGGTTCACGTAGATGCTCCGCTCGTAGAACCCAGGGCGGTTCAGCAGCGGAATGACGAGGACCGTGCCGCGGACCTGCAGCGGATCGAGCGCGCGGCCGATCCGGATCGCGGCCTCGATGCCGGTGTACTCCGCGGCATGGATGCCGGCGGTGATGAGGACGGTCGGGCCGTCCGACGTTCCACTGATCGCGATGAACGGCCAGCGGTACTTCTCGAGTCCCGGATCGCCGCCGAAGGTGAACTCGCCGGTCGCGCGCTCGCCGGGTGGCGGCAGCGGGATCGGGCCGAGGGATCGACCGGGCACGACCGACACGCTAGCGCGGTCGTGGGCTAGGGGTTGCACCTCGTGTAGTCGCCGGTCGTGTAGCCGGTGGTGAACCACTGCTGGCGCTGGGCCGCCGAGCCGTGCGTCCAGGCCTCCGGCGCGACGCGGCCCGAGGTCTCCTTCTGGATCCGATCGTCACCGACGGCCGCGGCAGCGTCGAGGGCGCTCGCGATGTCGGTTTGCGTCGGGGCCTGCAGGTATCCGGTCTCGGCCGCGTGTTTCGTCCACACGCCGCTGAAGCAGTCGGCCTGGAGCTCCTGCTTCACCGAGATGCTCTGCGGACCGGTGCGCTGATCGTTGCTCAGGATGCCGAGGACGTCCTGGACGTGATGGCCATACTCGTGCGCGACGACGTAGGCCTCCGCGAACGGGCCGCCCTTCGCGCCGAACTTCGTCTGGAGCTCGGTGAAGAAGGTGAGGTCGAGATAGACCTTCTTGTCGACCGGGCAGTAGAACGGTCCCATCTGCGCCGACGCGGTCCCGCAGCCGGCCTCGGTCATGTCCGTGTAGAGCACCGTCGGCGCGAGCGTGTACTGCTTGCCGCTCTTGGCGAGCTCGTCCTTCCAGAACTGCTGGATCGAGTCGACGTAGCCGACGATCCGGCAGTCCTCGCGCTTGTTCGCGTCCGCGCCGGTCTTGCAGTCCGCGACGCTCGGCGCGTTGGGGTCGATGTTCGTCGTCGTGCCGGTATCGGCGGGCAGCGCGTTGAGGATCGCCGTCGGGTCGAAGCCGAACAGCAGCGAGGCGATCAGGATCGCGATGCCGATACCGCCGCCCCCGATGGCCAGGCCGCCGCCGCCCATCCGGCGGCCTCGCTGATCATCGACCTGGGACGGATCCAGCTGGGCGTTGTCGTTGAAGCTCACCCGCCCACCACTCGCAAGACCGTGGCCAAGCGCGCTGGCGTAGGGTCGGACCCGACGGAGGGGCTGTGAAGAACGAAGCGAGCGCTATCCGGACCGGCGGCCTGACCAAGGACTACGGCGCCGGGCGCGGGATCTTCGACCTCGATCTCGACGTGGCAGTTGGCGAGGTCTTCGGGTTCCTGGGCCCGAACGGCGCGGGCAAGACGACGACGATCAAGCTCCTCATGGGCCTCAGCCACGCGACGCGCGGGACGGCCGCGGTCTTCGGGCTCGACGCCGACCATGATGCCGTTGCGGTCAAGAAGCGCGTGGGCTACGTGCCGGGCGAGCTGCCTCAGTTCGGGGGCTGGCGCGGCTCGGAGATCGTCGCGTACGTCGCGGGCCTGCGCGGCGACGTCGAGGACACCGAGGTCGAGGCCATCGCGACGCGCATGGATCTCGACCTCGGTCGCAAGTACCGCGAGTACTCGCATGGCAACAAGCAGAAGCTCGCGCTGCTTCTGGCGTTCGCGCCGCGCCCGGCGCTGCTCATCCTCGACGAGCCGACGAGCGGGCTCGACCCGCTGCACCAGCAGGAGTTCTACGGGCTCGTGCGCGACGCGCGGGCCCGCGGCGCCACGATCTTCATCTCGTCGCACGTCCTGTCGGAGGTCGAGCACGTCTGCGACCGCGTGGGCATCGTGCGCGAGGGCCGCCTCGCGACGGTGGGCACCCTCGAGGATCTCATCGGGATCCGCGCCCACCGTGTGCGCATCGAGTTCGCGGACGCCGTGCCGGCGGAGCGGCTGCGCGGCCTTCGCGGCTTCGAGGGCGTCGCGATCGAGGGCCGCCAGGTCACTGGCCTCTTTCGCGGGAGCTTCGACGAGCTGCTCGGTGCGGTCGCGGGCTCGCGTGTCGCCGCGCTCGAGAGCCGCGAGCCGACGCTCGAGGAGATCTTCCTCAGCTATTACTCGTGACGCTGTTCCGGATCGCGCTCCGCGCGCAGCGGACCGGCTTCATCGCGACCGTGCTCATCGGCGCGCTCTCGGGCCTGCTGAACTCCGTCGCGTACGTGCAGGTCGCCGGCGCGACGCCGGCCGAACGAGCTGTGTTCGCGCATCAGATGGAGATCCTCGGCCGGCAGCTCGTGTACCTCCTGCCCCGCCCGGTGCAACTCGACACCATGGGCGGCTACCTCACCTGGCGCGACCTCGGCACGATCTCGACCATCTTTGCGGTCTGGGCGATGCTTGCGGCGACCGGCGCGGGGCGCGGCGACGAGGAGCGCGGACTGACCGAGGCCTGGCTCGCCTCTGGCGTCTCGCGCGCCCGCTGGATCGCCACGCGGTGCCTCGCGTTCCTCGGGGTCGCGGCCGCGTCCGTGGTCGTATCGCTTGCGGTGACCGCAGCCGGCGCCGCGATCTCGGGCGATCCCCTCCCGCTGGCGGGCGTCGTCGCGCAGTGCCTCCCCGTGCTCGCGATGACGGTCTGGGGCTTCGGGCTCGGGCTCGTCGTCGCGCAGCTCGTGGGTACCCGCCGCGCCGCGTCGGTCGTCGGCGGGGTCGTCATCGTCGCGCTCTTCACGCTGAACTCGACGCTCCGCGCAGGGGCCGATCCCGGGCCGATCAAGTGGCTCTCTCCTTTCTATCTGTTCGAACGCAGCTCCCCGCTCCTCGCCGGCGGCGGGCTCGACGGCCAAGCGACAGTGGCGATGGCCCTCGAGGCCGTCGCATTCGCCGCGGTCGCGATCTACGCATTCGGGCGGCGCGACATCGGCGGAACGGTGATCCGCGGCCGCGCATCGACCGCCCGTCCGTCCCACCGGCCATCCGGTGATCCGTTGCTGAGGCTCCCGGTGCTCGCCGCGATCGACCAGCAGCGCGGCTGGATCATCGGCTGGGCGGTGGCGATGACGGCGTTGGGCTACTTTCTCGCGTCGCTCGCGCGCACCCTCCTCGATTCGTTCCGCGACATCCGGTCCCTGCAGGTCTATCTGAGCGCCATGGGCATCGCGTCCGTCGTCGACGTCGTCGGTGTCATCTGGTTCTCGACCGCGCTGCTCATCATTTGCATTTTCGTCGTCGCGCAGGTGAATGGCTGGGCCGCCGACGACGCCGAGGGCCGCCTGGAGACGGTCCTTGCCGCGGGCGCGTCGCGGATGCGCGTGGTGCTCGAGCGCATCGGGGCCCTGCTCGTGGCGGCCGGCATCGTCGCCGTCGTGAGCACGACAGGCGTGTTGCTCTCGGCACGAGCGCTGGACATCGCCGTCCCCGCCGACCGGATGCTGTTCGCCGCGCTCCTCATGCTGCCCGTCGTGTTCGCGCTCGGCGCGATCGGTCACGCCCTCGTTGGGTGGCGGCCGCGCATCGCCGTGGTGCTCATCGCCGCCGTCGCGTTCGTCTCCTACTTCATGCAGGAATTCGCTCCGCTGTTCGGGTGGCCCGAGTGGGTGCAGCGGACGTCGCTATTCGTCCTGTACGGGGCGCCGGTCACGAAGATCGACTGGGCCGGAGCCATCACGCTGACGGGGATGGGGATCGCCGGGACCGCGTTCGCTCTCGCCGCGATGCGCCGGCGGGACGTCGGGCGTTAGCGCACGACCACGTACCAGTACACGCCGAAGTCCTCCATCCACTGGGCGCCCTCGACGAGCGACCGGATGTACAGGCGGTACGCGCCCGGCGTCGCCGGAGCCTGGATCGTGAACTGGAACCACGCGACCTGGTTCGGGCCGACGTACGCGGCGGGCTGGAGCGCGACGCGGTTGTACCGCGGCCACCCTGTATTTGGAGAGCCCAGCTGCCCGTCCCCGCCGAGCGGGCTCGGCTGATCCTGACCAGGCATCGGTGACCACGTGCCGAGGTACGCGACCTCGCCCATGCGTCCCTGGACCCAGCCCTTCGAGCCTGAGTTGTAGTACGCGACCGTCGCGGTCGAGCGCTCGCCGGCGCACAGCGTCGGATATCCGGATTGGCCGTACCACGAGGCATGGAATCCGGGTTGGCCCGACGGCAGCCCGGCCGGAGGCGGGATGCCCGGGCCGACGCTCGAGGTGCACGGTCCGGCGGCGGTCGCGGCCGGCGACACGCTCGCGATCTGGCCGGCGGTCACGGTCACCGTCCCGGCCGATGCGATCGCGCGCGTCGAATCGATCGTCGCGCGGTACGTGCCCGGCAGGAGATCGACGAAGCCGAACCACCCGGATCCATCGGTGGTGCGGACCGCGACGATCGCGTCGTTCGCGTCGTGCAGCGTGACGGCGGCCTGCGTTATCGGCGCGCCGCTCGCGTCCACCGCGATCCCGCGCAGCTGGCCGAACGATGGCTGGTCCTTCCAGGGCATCGCGGGCGCGGCCGCCGGGCTCGCGAAGATCGCGGGCGTGATGGGATCGTCGGCGCTCGGCTTGGTGAGCGCGTTGATGAGCTCGGCCCGAGCCGAGGCGCCGGTCCGCGATCCCGCGTCCGTCGCAGCATCCGGCGTGCGGTACGAGTAGCCGTTCCACCCGGCCGACGGCGCGCCGGCCGTGCTCGTCGCCACTGCGGTGCGCACCTGGCGCACCGTCGACGGCAGATCGTTCAGGTACATCGCCG
Source organism: Candidatus Limnocylindria bacterium (assembly GCA_036569845.1). Taxonomy (GTDB): domain Bacteria; phylum Chloroflexota; class Limnocylindria; order P2-11E; family P2-11E; genus UBA4735. The sequence goes on from DATCPY010000183.1 coordinate 5,086, forward strand.
ACCCGACGGCGCTCGCGCGCTGGAACTGGTTGTCCTTGGTGAAGTCAGACCACTGCGCGTACCAGCTGCGCTGCGTCGGGTCGGTATCGCGCTTGTAGTTCATCGCGATGTTGAGGTCGAGGATCCCTTCGCGCAGCCAGCCGACCCAATCCTGCAGCACCTCGGCATAGGTGCGCGTCTTGTCCCAGCCACCAACGCTCTGCGGGCCCGAGCCATAGGTGATCGTGTCGGCGCTGATGCGGATGCTCGGGCGGATCGCGTATGTCTCGAGGTAGATCTTGCGCACGATGTTCGTCACCTGGTCGCGGCGCCACTGCGTCCACGCGACGTCCGTATTGGCCGGACGATCGGTGCGGCCGGTCGCGGCACCGAACCGCGCGAGCGCCGTCGGGTTGTAGCCCCACGACGGGACGTTCGTGCCGAAGTTGCCGTCGGGGTAGCGGATGCGGTCGAGGTTGATGCCGTCGACGTTGTAGCTCCGCGCGATGCTCGTCGCCATGTTCACGATGTACGCGGCCGCGTCCGGATGGCCCGGATCGATGAAGTACTCGTTCGTCAGGTTGGAGGCGCCGTCGGACCGGTAGTCGATCCAGTTCGCTGCGCCGGTCGTGGCTGGGCCGTGCTGGTTGTAGGCGTGGCTCGGATCGGCCGGGGTGGAGGGGCCCTGCCAGATGCCGGTGGTGATGATCCAGGCGTGGACCTGGATGCCCTGGGCGTGCGCGGCGTCGATGAGCGACTGCAGCGGGTCGAACGGCGCGGGGGCCACGCCCGCGACGGCGGTGCGCGGCAGGCTCGAGCGGTTGCAGAAGCAGTCGCCGCGGCGGACGACCTGCGCGACGATCGCGTTCATGTTGGCCGCCTTCACGTCCGCGACGAGCTGATCGATCTGGGCCTGGGTGTAGATGCCGTCGCCGAACGCGTCGACCCAGAACGCGCGCAGCTGGCCGCCCGGCGCGGCGACCGGGGCGAGGCCACGGTCGGGCGTCACGCCGATCGCATCGGCCGGCGTCGCACACGCGAGCCCGACGAGCACGACCGCAAGTGCCGCGGCCACCCAGCGGCGGATCACCGGAGGTACGCCGACTTGTACGACTCGAATCGCGCGTAGAACGCGTCGGTCGGCTCGCCGAACGCCTGGGCGAAGGCAGCATGCCACTCGACGCCGCGGCCCACCGCTTCGCACCACGCCCGCAGCGGGAGCGGGCCGCTTGCCGCGAGGAGCCGGTCGACCGCGAGATACGCGACGCTGTACGGGTTCGCGTTGCCCGGCCATTGCGTCTCGAGCTGCGCGAGCGCCGGATGCGTCGTCGCGGTGATCAGCTGTCGCTTCGTGAAGGTGTCCATGTTCGCTTGCGGGATCAGACCGTCG